>NZ_JAVDSM010000045.1:0-1038 GCF_031455315.1 Arthrobacter sp. 1088 | reverse complement strand
CACACCCTCGCCCAACAAGCCGCCAGCTAAAGGTGGGCCCCACTCAAAATGCGATTAAGCCAAAAAGTGGTCTCAAATCAGATTGCTATTCTCAGCGGGCGCACGACGTTGCGCGATCTTGTGCGGCCGTCCGCCTGCCTTGCAGGCTGACGGTCGAAACCGAACTCTTTAAGGTCCTTTTCGGTCCATTCGTGACGGAGCGCTGTTGCGTACGAGCTGGCGTAGTCAGCTTCGGCTGACGCGAGCAGCGCGGCGGCTTCCTGGAGTGCGACTCCTGCGCCTGCCAGGTCGCGCTGCGCCGACCTTCGCGTAGCGTTTGGCGTCGAGTTTTGCAGCCCGCCGTGGCGGTGCGCTGGGCCTTTGAAGGGGGATTGATCGCGTGTCGGACTCGCCCCGGGCGCGTCGTTTGGGCAAGGTCCGTCGTGAAAACGTTGACGGAGGCCCGTCTAAAAGCATCCAGGTTTACGTCACCGATATAGAGAAAGCCGCGCTGACGGTCCGTGCGATTGAGCTGAAAGTAGCCGTGCCGCGGTTGTTGTTCGAATCCGCTCTCTCCGAGACCGGTTGAGACGCCTGTTGACCGGCGCAACCTGGCGGTGGAGTTGCTGGGCATCCGCACGCTGTTGGGTGCGATGTCCAACAACATCAACCAGATTGCCAGGCACGCGAACACAGCCAGTGAATTCCCCAACGACGCCGAGGCTGCCGTTGCTGCCGCGCGGCGTTTGATGCTGCGTATTGATGAGACGGTCAGGGCGGTGACGAAACCGTGAGACCGAACGTCACCAAGGGCACGAGGATGATCGGGCTGATCAAGTAGTTTCGCCGGACCAAGACGCCATAACGAGCACACCGGCATGCGCGTCATCACCGCATCCGAAGTCACCATCACCGTGGCATACAGCAACGCGCTCAACGCCGAGAACACGATCGCGCTGGCCCACGGGACTGTCTGAATAACGGTGGATCCGTGGTTGGCCTGACACGCCGGGCTTTGCCTGGCGGGAAGGACTGATCATGAGCGACACCATGGATCCC
>NZ_JAVDSM010000044.1:0-1073 GCF_031455315.1 Arthrobacter sp. 1088 | reverse complement strand
TGTATTGACCACGGACGTTGATGACGCTCGGCGTGGTTTGGTGACATGAAGAAGACCTCCGGGTGGAGTGGGGCTTGTCTAGAGTCCAATTCCACGCACGGAGGTCTTCATGTCCCACCCTAACGCTCTTCTGACGCCTCGTGGCAGGCTGCAGCTCGCGCAATGTGTCGTTGATCAGTGCTGGAGTCTGCGCCGGGCCGCGGAACGGTTCCAGGTCTCGGTTCCGACCGCCGCGCGGTGGGCGCGGCGGTACCGCGAGCACGGCCCGGCTGGGATGGAGGACCGCTCCAGCCGCCCGCATTCTTCTCCACGGCGGACGGCAACGCGTATCGAGCGGCGGATCATCGCCCTGCGCGTCAACCGCCGGTGGGGGCCTGCCAGGATCGGTTATCTGCTGGGCATCCACCCGTCCACTGTGCACCGCGTGCTGTCCCGTTACCGGCTGGCGAAACTGGCCTGGCTCGACCGCGGCACCGGAAGGGTGATCCGCCGCTACGAACACGACAGGCCCGGGGACCTGGTCCATGTCGACATCAAGAAACTCGGCCGGATCCCGGACGGCGGTGGACACCGGGTTCTGAGCAGGGCCGCCGGACGCCGAAACAAAGCCGGGACGCCGTCCAACCGCCGGCCCGGCTACCACTACCTCCACAACGCAGTCGATGACCACTCCCGCCTGGCCTACACCGAAATCCTCGCGGACGAGACAAAGGAAACAGCAGCAGCCTTTTGGCAGCGGGCCAATATCTGGTTCCAAGCCCAAGGGATCACTATCCAGCGGGTCCTGACGGACAACGGGAACTGCTACCGGTCCAAGGCCTTCGCTCAGGCCCTGGGCCCGGACATCAAGCACAAACGCACCCGCCCCTATCGCCCGCAGACCAACGGCAAGGTCGAACGGTTCAACCGCACGATGCTGGAGGAATGGGCCTACATCCGGCCCTACCGCTCCGAGGCCGAGCGTGTCGCAGCTTTCCCCGAGTGGCTCCATGCCTACAATCACCACCGAGCCCACACTGCCCTCAAGGGTCAGACACCGGCCAGCCGCGTCACCAACCTCTCAGGTCAATACA
>NZ_JAVDSM010000043.1:0-1136 GCF_031455315.1 Arthrobacter sp. 1088 | reverse complement strand
TGGCCAGACGGCGGCGTTTGCGGCTACTGCTATCAGCAGGCAAAGCGCACCCGCGGGGTCTGCGCCTGCGGCCATGAAGGTGTTCTTCCGGGAATTATCGATGAGGAGCCGGCATGCCGCAGCTGTTCAGGCGTTCGGCTCAACGTTGACTGTGTGGGCTGCGGCGCCGAAGACGAGCTCTATACCGGTGCACGGTGTTGGGCCTGCGTCCTCGGCGACATCGTTGACGACCTGCTGACCAACCCGGCTACGGGTTCCATGGCCACGGAACTGATCCCGCTGGCGGCGGCATTGAAGTCAATGAAACGGGCCAACAGCGGCATGACCTGGATCCGGCAAAAGCACGTCACGGCCTTCCTTCGTAACCTCGCTACCGCACCCAGAATCAGTCATGACACTTTCGATGAACTGCCCGACTCCCGCACCCGCGAGTACGTCCGGGGGCTCCTCATCGAGCACGGGGTGCTCCCCCAGCGAAATGCGTTCCTGATTCGCTACGACAGTTGGGCTGCCCAAGCCATGGATCGCGTCAGCGACCCGCAGAACCTTGACGTGATCCGCCGCTACATCCGATGGCATCACCAGCGACGCATGAACCTCATGGACGAAGTCTCCCGCGGCACTTTCCTGCGCGCCAAACAGGAAGTCACCGTCGCCATCGACCTCCTGAACTGGCTCACCGGTCATGACATCAAACTGCCGGAACTGCAGCAGTCCCACCTTGATGTATGGCAATCCGAGGGGCCCACGACGAGACGCATCGCTGAGCGCTTCCTCAAATGGGCCATCAAAACCAAGGCCGCCCCAGCGGGGCTCACCATCGTCCCGCACCGCCGCGGCACCAGCCCAAGACTCCCCAAGATCGGGCAAGACAAAGCGCTCCAACAAATCATCCACACCAACGGACCGGAGACCCGTGACCGGGCCGCCGCGATCCTCATCCTCGTCTTCGGACAACAAGCCGAAAACATCGCCCGGCTGACCTGGGACGACGTCACAGTCACTGAAGACTTAGTCACCATCCAACTCGGAACCACCAAAATTGCGCTGCCGGACCCGTTAGCCCAGCCATGGCGGGAGCTCGCCGCAAACCCGGGACACGAAATGACTGCCGCGCACCCCAACAGCAGGTGGGT
>NZ_JAVDSM010000042.1:0-1226 GCF_031455315.1 Arthrobacter sp. 1088 | reverse complement strand
GGCGGTTTCTAGCGGTTATCGCAACAGGAAGGTTCTGATCATCTCATTTGGGGTGCAGAAGTCGAAGCGTTGGCGGGGTCTGTCGTTGAGTTCGTGGGCGACGTAATCGAGGTCTGTTTGGCTGTAGATGCTGAGGTCTGTGCCTTTGGGGAAGTATTGGCGCAAGAGTCCGTTGGTGTTCTCGTTCGAGCCGCGTTGCCAGGGTGAGTGGGGATCGCAGAAGTAGATGTCGATATCGGCTGCGATCTTCACTTCCTTGTGCCTGCTCATCTCGGTCCCTTGGTCCCAGGTCAGCGAGAGCCTCAGCTCGTCGGGAAGGGCGCTCATTTTGCTGATCAGCCCGTCCCGGACGGACTCGGCACGGTTTTGATCTGCGGGTACGTGGACGAGCATCACGAACCCGGTGGTGCGTTCCACAACGGTGCCGATGGCGGTTTTACCGTCCTTGCCTATGATGAGGTCGCCCTCCCAATGCCCTGGTACCGCACGGTCTTCGACCTCGGCGGGCCGGTCGGCGATCATGACCATTCCCTGGATTCTGCCGCGGCGTTCGTCCGGGCGGCGTTGGGGTTTGCGCAAGGTCCGGCCGGTGCGCAGGTTCTTCACCAGTTCCCGCTTCAGCCCGCCCCGGGACTCAAGATAAAGGGACTGGTAGATGGTCTCGTGTGACACCCACATCTCCGGGTTGTTCGGGTGGTCCTTGCGGAGCCGGCCGGCGATCTGGACCGGCGAGTCTTTCTTACCGAGTCGCTTTTCGACTTCCTTGCGCAAAGCTTCGTTGTTTTTGAGCTTAGCGGTCTTGGGCCTGGCCGCCCTGGCATGGGCCCGGGCATGGGCAGTGGTGGCCCGGTAGTAGTAGACCTCATCGGCGTTCCGACGCAGTTCCCGAGATATCGTCGAGGGCGACCGGCCCAACCGCCGGGCGATCTCACGGACGGATTCCTTGCCCCTGAGCAAGGCAATTTGCTCGCGTTCATCAAAGGACAGCGAACGCCCCGAAAGGGTCCGACCCCTACGGGGCCGGACCCCTCCCGAGGACCTCAGCTCACGCCGAACGGTCGTTACCGACCATCCGACAGACTCTCCCGCTTCTTCAAAACGGGAACCGTCCGCTACCTGCTGCCAAAACGACTGAACAACCTCAGCAACCAAACGACTTGAGAACTTCACCACGGCAATCGACACCCTTCAATAATCAGGTGTTGCGATCACCGCATGATTCGAAG
>NZ_JAVDSM010000041.1:0-1291 GCF_031455315.1 Arthrobacter sp. 1088 | reverse complement strand
TGGGATCCATGGTGTCGCTCATGATCAGTCCTTCCCGCCAGGCAAAGCCCGGCGTGTCAGGCCAACCACGGATCCACCGTTATTCAGACAGTCCCCGGCCATGTCTGATGCCGCCGGCGCTAGTTGTACCCGGCCATTAGGTTGGTGACACTCGGGTGATCGGGGTGTCCTTGATGGCGGTGTGGATGCGTTCAGTGTTGTAATAGTTCAGCCAAGGGTCAAGCGCTGCGGCTCTTTCGGTATTGCTGGCGAATGGTTTGGCGTAGGCCCATTCGGCTGCCATGGTCCGGTTGAAGCGTTCGATTTTGCCGTTGGTCCAGGGGCAGTGGGGTTTGATGAATCGTTGTTGCGCGCCGATCTGTGTTGCGGCGGTCTTGAATGCGGTGGAGTTTCTGTAGGCGAAGGCGTTATCGGTGATGATGCGTTCGATTTTCCCGATGCCCTGGGTTTTGAAGAAAGCTGCAGCTCGAAGGAGGAACCCGGCAGCGGTTGTGCCTTTTTCGTCCGGATGGATTTCGGCGTAGGCCAGGCGGGTGTGGTCATCGATGGCTGCGTGGATGTAGTCGAACCCGATGCCCCGCCCACGGACTTTCTCCGAGCGGCCGTGGGCGCGCCAGCCTCCACCATCAGGGATTCTCCCGAGTTTTCTTCACGTCCACATGGATCAACTCGCCTGGGTGTTGGCGTTCGTAGCGGACCGTCGTTGCCCGGGTGGCCCGGATGAGCGCCCCGGTAACGGGATCGCAGGCAGCAAGGGGCGGCAGGCCGCGTCGGACAAGGATCCGCGAGATCGTTCGCTCGGGGACCCCGGTGGCCCGGCTCAACCGCGCCGGCCCACATCTGAGTTCCGTCCGGGCCGCGACCACAGCGTCCTCCCGCTCGGAACAGGTCTTCGACGGACTCCTGTGAGGGCGGCTGGATCTGTCGAGAAGGCCGGACTCGGCCTCGGCCCGGAACCGTTTTACCCAGCGGTGGGCGCATTGCCGGGAAATACCCAATTCCTTCGCCACGTGGGCAACCGGCCGCTGATCACCGATCACCCTCTCAACGAGAAGAAATCTCCCGTGAATGGTCAAACGGGCATTAGCGTGGGACATGAGGACCTCCGTGGCCGTGAAGATGTCAGATACCTCCACTAAGCCCCGGGGGTCCTCCTCACTTCAAGACCCATGTCACCAACGTCATGGCCGAGTACAGCTAGTGCGGTGGCTGTTCCTGGTGTGGTGCCGGAAACCAAACCGGTCTCGCACGAAGCGAAGGCCTGCACCACCGCAGCGTCCTACCTCGCCGG
>NZ_JAVDSM010000040.1:0-1361 GCF_031455315.1 Arthrobacter sp. 1088 | reverse complement strand
GGGACTGTCTGAATAACGGTGGATCCGTGGTTGGCCTGACACGCCGGGCTTTGCCTGGCGGGAAGGACTGATCATGAGCGACACCATGGATCCCATGGCGACTGATGTGGATCAGCAAGAGTTAGCGCAGCAGCTCCTGGCCCAGGCCAAGGAGCAGGGCATCGATCTCGTCGGCCCTGACGGTTTGTTGAACCGGCTCACGAAGAACGTCCTGGAAACTGCTCTGGAAGCGGAAATGGACGAGCACCTCGGCTACGAAAAGCACGACGTGTCCGGGCGCGGGAGCGGGAATTCCCGCAACGGTACGCGCACGAAGACGGTGCTGACCGAGATCGGGCCGGTAGAGATCGATGTGCCACGGGACACCGGCTCCACGTTCGATCCGCAGATCGTCAAGAAGCGCCAGCGCCGGCTGACCGGTGTTGATGAGATTGTGTTGTCGCTGAGCGCAAAAGGCCTCACGACCGGAGAGATCGCGGCCCACTTCGCTGAAGTGTTCGGCGCCAGGGTCTCCAAGGACACTATCTCGCGCATCACCGAGAAGGTTATCGGCGAGATGACCGAGTGGCAGAACCGGCCCCTGGACCGGGTCTATCCTGTGCTCTTCATCGACGCGATTCACGTCAAGGTCCGCGACGGGCAGGTAACCAACCGGCCGGTCTACGTAGCGATCGGTGTCAGCGTCAACGGCGAACGCGACATCCTCGGCCTATGGGCCGGAGACGGCGGCGAAGGGGCAAAGTTCTGGCTCTCGGTGCTGACCGAGATCAAGAACCGCGGCGTCGAGGACGTCTGCATCACAGTCTGCGACGGGCTCAAGGGCCTGCCCGAGGCCATCACCACAGTTTGGTCCCTCGCCGTGGTCCAAACCTGCATCGTGCACCTGATTCGCAACACCTTCCGCTACGCTGCCCGGCAGTACTGGGACGAAATGTCCCGGGACCTGCGCCCGGTCTACACAGCACCCTCAGAGGCGGCAGCGAAGGAGCGCTTCGTGGAGTTCTCAACCAAATGGGGCCGGCAATACCCGGCGATCACCCGGCTGTGGGAGAACGCCTGGAGCGAGTTCGTGCCGTTCCTGGACTACGACGTCGAAATCCGGCGGGTCATCTGCAGCACCAACGCCATCGAATCCCTCAACGCCCGCTACCGTCGCGCAGTCAGAGCTCGAGGCCATTTCCCCACCGAGCAGGCGGCACTGAAATGCCTTTACCTCGCAACCCGGGCACTAGACCCCACAGGCAAAGGCAGGGCACGATGGGCCACACGATGGAAGCCGGCCCTGAACGCCTTCGCCATCAGCTTCGACGGAAGAATCAACTAAATGCCAACCGTGGATCCACCGAAAATCGGACAGTCCC
>NZ_JAVDSM010000039.1:0-1592 GCF_031455315.1 Arthrobacter sp. 1088 | reverse complement strand
GCCGTTATTTCCGGTGGGTGTGGTTGTGTCTGTTTGATTTTTTGTTTTCAACGGAGAGTTTGATCCTGGCTCAGGATGAACGCTGGCGGCGTGCTTAACACATGCAAGTCGAACGATGATCCCTGGCTTGCTGGGGGGATTAGTGGCGAACGGGTGAGTAACACGTGAGTAACCTGCCCTTGACTCTGGGATAAGCCTGGGAAACTGGGTCTAATACCGGATATGACCATCTGGCGCATGTCATGGTGGTGGAAAGCTTTTGTGGTTTTGGATGGACTCGCGGCCTATCAGCTTGTTGGTGGGGTAATGGCCTACCAAGGCGACGACGGGTAGCCGGCCTGAGAGGGTGACCGGCCACACTGGGACTGAGACACGGCCCAGACTCCTACGGGAGGCAGCAGTGGGGAATATTGCACAATGGGCGAAAGCCTGATGCAGCGACGCCGCGTGAGGGATGACGGCCTTCGGGTTGTAAACCTCTTTCAGTAGGGAAGAAGCGAAAGTGACGGTACCTGCAGAAGAAGCGCCGGCTAACTACGTGCCAGCAGCCGCGGTAATACGTAGGGCGCAAGCGTTATCCGGAATTATTGGGCGTAAAGAGCTCGTAGGCGGTTTGTCGCGTCTGCTGTGAAAGACCGGGGCTCAACTCCGGTTCTGCAGTGGGTACGGGCAGACTAGAGTGCAGTAGGGGAGACTGGAATTCCTGGTGTAGCGGTGAAATGCGCAGATATCAGGAGGAACACCGATGGCGAAGGCAGGTCTCTGGGCTGTAACTGACGCTGAGGAGCGAAAGCATGGGGAGCGAACAGGATTAGATACCCTGGTAGTCCATGCCGTAAACGTTGGGCACTAGGTGTGGGGGACATTCCACGTTTTCCGCGCCGTAGCTAACGCATTAAGTGCCCCGCCTGGGGAGTACGGCCGCAAGGCTAAAACTCAAAGGAATTGACGGGGGCCCGCACAAGCGGCGGAGCATGCGGATTAATTCGATGCAACGCGAAGAACCTTACCAAGGCTTGACATGAACCGGAAAGACCTGGAAACAGGTGCCCCGCTTGCGGTCGGTTTACAGGTGGTGCATGGTTGTCGTCAGCTCGTGTCGTGAGATGTTGGGTTAAGTCCCGCAACGAGCGCAACCCTCGTTCTATGTTGCCAGCGCGTTATGGCGGGGACTCATAGGAGACTGCCGGGGTCAACTCGGAGGAAGGTGGGGACGACGTCAAATCATCATGCCCCTTATGTCTTGGGCTTCACGCATGCTACAATGGCCGGTACAAAGGGTTGCGATACTGTGAGGTGGAGCTAATCCCAAAAAGCCGGTCTCAGTTCGGATTGGGGTCTGCAACTCGACCCCATGAAGTCGGAGTCGCTAGTAATCGCAGATCAGCAACGCTGCGGTGAATACGTTCCCGGGCCTTGTACACACCGCCCGTCAAGTCACGAAAGTTGGTAACACCCGAAGCCGGTGGCCTAACCCTTGTGGGGGGAGCCGTCGAAGGTGGGACCGGCGATTGGGACTAAGTCGTAACAAGGTAGCCGTACCGGAAGGTGCGGCTGGATCACCTCCTTTCTAAGGAGCTGCTAACAACCGT
>NZ_JAVDSM010000038.1:0-1954 GCF_031455315.1 Arthrobacter sp. 1088 | reverse complement strand
GCTAGACCGGCCGGAGCGGGCACGTACAATCCGTCAGGACAGCAGCCAAAACGTCGTAGACACACCAGGTGATGACGGGCAGGAGCCCTGCGACGGACCGGCAGCACCCAACAGCCGGCCACGGAGCGAAGCGGAGAGGACGCCCGATCCCGGTTCGCCCCAGCGAACCGCACTCCTGGCACCCCAACGACGCACACGGTTCCTGTCCGATCCGGTGGGACGCGCCACCCAGGGCTGGAATGCCGCAATCCTTGGCGGGAACGGCGGTCCGCCGCCGGCAACCCACCACGACACGTGACCACCTGCGGCGGACCGCCCACCCACCAAAAGGCGAACGGCCGGTGTGAATGGCGGAAGAGCCGGCACCCGTTGGGTGCCGGCTCTTCCTGTTTTCCCTCAGCAAAAGGAAACTCGTGGGAGCAGCGTCATCGCTGCGGGGTTGAGAAGTCTTGTGGGTTTTTCTCCCAGGAGATGTCCACGATGGCTGACCCGGTGTCCATGGTGAGCATGCTCAGTTCGAGGATGTCTTCGGCGTGGGTGTTGCCGGAGGGGGCGTCGTCGTCCGTGAGTATGAAGTCGTGGCTCATGGTGCTGCTCCCTGGCGTTGGCGGAACGCGGTGGTTGTTCCACTGTAGCCCGACGATGGAGTGCCGTGCCTGGTGTGGGGCTTCGCCCGCGTAAGCGTTGGATCGGCGGCCGGAGGAGCGCCAGAGGGGGAGGCCGCCGACGCGCCGGTGGGGCCGGACTGTTGCGGTCCGACCCCTGTGGGTTTAGTGCTTCTTGTACCCTGTGGTTTCGTCGGCGGCGACGGGGGCGATCGTGCCGTGGCTGATGATCTCGTCCATCAGTTCAGCCAGCCGGTACCCGGGGACGTCCTCCAATGCGGCGGTGAAGTGCACGGCTGCGACTGTGGAGTGGCCTTTGAGGTACCCGAGCCATCCGATCAGGGTCAACAGCGGGGCGCGGTAGCCTTCCGGTGCGGCGGCGATCAGGGCCCGGGCGGCTTCCTCGGCCCGGTCGACCCGTGCCCAGTCCGGGGCGATCCCGTGGCCGATCAGCAGGTCCCCACTGCCCTGCGCGTCGAGGCGATCGGGTTCGATCACGTTGCACAGCAGCGTGTCGCGCAGGGCCGGGAGCTGGAAGCAGGCCAGCAACTGCACGGCCGCTTCCGGGCTGATCCGGCCCTTGTGTTCGATGGCCTCTGCCCACAGTTCCCGTCCGTTGATCTCCTCGCCATACTGCAGCACGTGCCCGGCGTGGTCGATCTGTTCGGCGGTGTCCGCGGGGCCGTCGAACGGGGCGTAGTCCACTCCCGGGGCATCGCGGTAGGTGCTGCCGCGGTAGATCATTTCGGCGTTCAAGGGCCCGTCCGTGATGGCGTCCAGTGACTGGACGGGGCAGCACTTCAGGTCATCGCAGAGCAGGTTCTTCCAGTGCCCGGAGGTGACCAGCCATGCATCCTTGAGGGGGACACCGGCGGCGTCGAGCGTCTCGACGATGGCCTCGACGTGGTCGTTGAACGGCCGCGGCGCCCCAGGTGCGGGGTGTTGGTCGGTGTAGACGGCCAGCACGGCCGCGTTCGCGGGGAGGTCCAAGGCAAGGTAGTCAGCCATGGCGCGGGCGAAACCCTTTGGGTCGGCATTCACGGGAGCGTCAACGCGCAAGGTGGCGCCGAGCGTGTTGCCGCGCATGGTGATGAACACGAAAGACTCCCGTGGCGCGAAGCCCAAGGTGTGTGGAATAAAGCTCAGGATGTCGGCGGGGCCGGTAATGCGCAGTTCGTTGGTCATGGTTCCTTTGTCCTTTGCTGAGGATTCGGTGGGTGGGGTGCTCGTGGTGAGTCGCCAGCTTCCCCTCTCCCCCGTTGTTTTGGCTGCTGGCGAAGCTCGCGGAGCTGTGCCCGACGCAGGCCTGTCTACCCGCAGGGCAAGGGACAGGAAATTCCCGGAGGAAA
>NZ_JAVDSM010000037.1:0-2205 GCF_031455315.1 Arthrobacter sp. 1088 | reverse complement strand
CACCCGGGAGGGTGTGGGAGAGTAGGACACCGCCGGACAAACATTAACGGGAAGCCCCGACCACCACGGTCGGGGCTTCCCCACTTTAACCACACCTAACAACCGACCCAGGCTCCTGCCAACCCTGAACCCAAGACAAAGGCCTCCATCATCATGGAGGCCTTCACTCGTTAACTGCCCCCAAATCATCGTAGAAGGGGCCCTCGGTAACACCACCCCAACCCAACGCCGCCCGCCCATTGCCGGACCTCACGCGGGAGTCCTCCGGGATATTTAGGAATGGACGACGAGCCCGTTGCCGCCGATGCCGAAACTGACGTTCGACCGTCCGGCACTTCATGTCGCAGCGGCCGCATTCGCTGGTAGTGGTGGGGCTTTGGATTGGTAGGTGTGGCCGGTGGGGGTGCTGATTTCGAGGTGATGTCGGCTGCCGGGGATTGTTTTGGCGTTGCGGCCGGGGTTTTCTTTGGTGTGGTTGCAGGCTTCGCAGAGCCCGGCGCCGTTTTCCAGGCTGGTGGGTCCGCCGTTGTGCCAGGGGATGGTGGCCCGCCATTCGTTCAGTTGTCCGGTTTCCAGGGCGCCCATGGTGCGGGGCATCTCGGACACGAGGGCCTTGGCGAGTCCGAGGAGGCGGGAACCGCGGTTGGGTGATTCCCGCCGGGCGAGGGCGATCTGCGCGCCGACCCCCTGACCGAGGTCCGGGGAGGGGACGCCGGTGGCGGTTTGTTCGCGGCGCTGGGCCAGGTCAAACGCTACCGCTGTCCGCGCCTGCAACGCCCCGATGGCTGATTTCGCGTCTTCCAGTCCGCGAATCTGATCGATCAACTCGTTGCTGTCCGCGCTGATTCGGAAAGAGCCCAGCACGGACAGCAGCTCCTGAACCCCAGAGCCACCAAGCACAGGCACGCCCGAAACCTCAGTAGCCTCATCCCTCTCCAGAACGCCGTCCATGGAAACTACTCTTCCAGCACGACCAATGTCACATCAGACCTACATGCGCCTATGTGGATAAGGCTGGCAAGTGGCGGAATGCCATAAGGGACCAGGCGCCCGTCGACGCGGGAGTGATTAGCCGCCCGTTGCCTTGGAAGCCTTTGCAGCCGCCTTGGCCGCTTGTTTGCTGGCGCGAACTTTGACCAAAGAGTCGGGGTCCACGATGTCGGCAACAGAGAGGTATGAGCCCTCTTCGCCGTAGTGCCCCGCTGCTTCCCGCCATCCATTGGCTTGAAGGCCGCATTGCTTACCAAGCAGGGCCAGGAAGATTTTCGCTTTCTGCTCTCCGAATCCAGGCAACGCCTTAAGCCGGCGCAGTACCTCAGCGCCGTCGGGATTGCCGCTGGTCCAGATTGCCGCAGCGTCTCCGTCCCAATCCCGGTGTACCGTTTCGGCCAGGGCTTGGACTCTGCCAGCCATGGAGCCTGGGAAACGATGCACGGCAGGGCGTTCCTTGAATACCTCCACGAAGCCTGCGGGGTCGTAGTCTGCGATCGTGCCAGGATCCAGTGACCCAAGGCGGGCACGGATCTTCTCTGGACCGGCAAATGCCGACTCCATGGTCACCTGTTGATCGAGCAACATTCCGGTCAGCAATGCGAAGGCATCGTCACTCAATAGCTGGTCGGCGGCGGCATCTCCTGTGATGTGCAGTTCCATGCGTCCCATCCTCCCACTAGTGCACACGGTCGTCATCGGAAGTGATCACGTTAGCCAGGCTCATTGACGCGTGCGGAGTAGTGCTCGACGGCGGTGCTGGCGCGGGTTTTTGGGGGTGTGTTTGGGTGTGTTGGGGTGGATTTGCGTTGGGGGTGTGGGGCGTGTATTGTTTTCTGAGTCGCCGGGTGCGAAACGGAAAGCCGGAAGGTGTGTACGGTTCGGTAGGCGGCCAAAAATAACTCTTCTTTTCCAATGGCCCTGTTGGGTGTGCTGCTTTTGTGGTGCGCTGTCCGGGGTGATGTTTTGGAGGGTCTGTTGTTTGAGAACTCAATAGTGTGCCAAGTTTGTTGATGCCGATTGTTTTTTTGATTGGTTGAAATTATGGCCAGATCGTCATGCACCCCCGTGTGTGGTGGTTTGGTTTTCAGCTGGTTTCGAATTTTGTGCAGCCGTGTTTGCCGTTATTTCCGGTGGGTGTGGTTGTGTCTGTTTGATTTTTTGTTTTCAACGGAGAGTTTGATCCTGGCTCAGGATGAACGCTGGCGGCGTGCT
>NZ_JAVDSM010000036.1:0-2724 GCF_031455315.1 Arthrobacter sp. 1088 | reverse complement strand
CTGAGAATAGCAATCTGATTTGAGACCACTTTTTGGCTTAATCGCATTTTGAGTGGGGCCCACCTTTAGCTGGCGGCTTGTTGGGCGAGGGTGTGGGCGAGGCGGTAGGAGTCGGTGCCGGTTTCGATGATGGTGCCGTTGAATGTGAGGCGGTCAACGATGGCTGCGCAGAGGCGGGGGTCTGTGAAGGTTTTCGTCCAGCCGGAGAAGGATTCGTTGGTGGCGATCGCGACGGATGCTTTTTCTTCGCGTTCGGTGAGGACTTGGAAGAGCAGCTCGGCTCCGCGTTTGTCCAGTTCCATGTAGCCGAGTTCGTCGATGCAGAGCAGATCCACCCTGCCGTAGCGGGCGATGGTCTTGGCCAGGGCTTTGTCGTTCTCGGCTTCGACGAGTTCGTTCACGAGCCGGGTTGCGAGGGTGTATTTGACCCGAAAGCCCTGTTCGGCGGCCGCGGTGCCAAGACCGATGAGCAGGTGGGATTTGCCGGTTCCGGAGTCGCCTATGAGACAGAGGGGTTGGCCTTTGCGGATCCAGTCTCCTTTGGCCAGGGTGTGGATGGTTGCTTCATTGATATTGGGGTTTGCTTCGAAGTCGAAGTCCCCTAGCCATTTGTCCCGTGGGAAGCCTGCTGATTTGACCCTGCGGATAGATGAACGGCGGTCCCGGTCATCGCACTCTGCCAGGAGCAGTTCCGCGAGGAATCCTTGATAGGAGAGCTGTTCTTTGCCGGCGACGGAGAGTGCTTCGTCCAGCACGGCCCTGATAGTGGGTAGCCGGAGCCGGCGGCAGGCCTGGTCGACCGCGGCGACGGCGGCTTGTTCGGTCAGTCCGCGGCGTCTGCGCAGGGTCTGGGACACGACAACGGGGGCGGTTGGGCTCATGAGATCTGCTCCTTGGAAGTAGTTGCCTGTCCGGGTTCGGGGGCGTGGGTGGCGCGTTTGGCCAGCAGCTGGTCATAGCCGGCAACAGTCGGGACCGGGCGCTTGTCCGGTGGCAGACCAGCGATCACCGCTGCGGGATCGGCCAGCCGGCGCTGGGTGAGACTAACAATTCGGTGCTCGACGACTTCCTCTTTTGCGCCGGAATCGCATTCGGGCCGGACCCACCCTGGTTTGTTCCGTTCCGCTGCGACGCGTCGCGCTTCGACCGCGACGACGTCGGCACTGACCGCGCCAACTGACAGGGCGGCCGTAATCCCCGCTATAACTTCGGAGGAGTCCATCACCCTGTGCAGGAGCAGCACATCGATCAGTTCCAGGATTGCTTTGGTGTCGCCGTCGGTTTTGCGGGCAGCGGCCCAGAACGCGTCATGGGCGGGGGTGAAAACCCCTGATTCGCGGGCTTGGGCCAAGGCCGTGGAACCTGGAAGCGCGCCGGGCTTTATACGGAGTACTTCAAGATAGTGGTCCAGTTGAACGCATTGCCTGCCCCGTCCCACGGTTCGTGGGTGGGACGCGATCAGGGTCCGGCCGTCAAAGATCCTGACCTGTGTCGCTTGCAGGGAGACGCGGACTTTGCGGTTGATGAACCGTGCCGGGACCGAATACTTCATCGAACGGACGGTGACCAGCGAGGACCTATCAACCCTGGGAGTCAGGACCAGCCCAGGATCGAAAGTCTCTGCCGGTAATGGTGAGAGTAAGGGCTGTTCAACGGCGAAGTCCTGCCCGATCGTGCGGAGCCTTTGGGAGATCCTTCGGGCATCTTCGTCCTCGTCCCAGACCCGGAGTTTGTCGTTCAGCTCGGCCAGGGTCTTCACGACCGGGACCGGGGTGAGGAAGTTCCTGCGGAACCTCCCTACTTCACCTTCAATGCCGCCCTTTTCATGAGCCCCGGCAATGCCCGGTTCGCAGTAAAAGGCATCGAAACCAAAGTGAGATTTGAACAACACCCAGCGTTCGTTCTCCACACGCTGCCGGCCAGCACCATAGACGACCTTCGTCACCGCCGAGGTGAGGTTGTCGTAGCGGATATGCCGGGAAGGGACGCCACCGATGGTGTTGAAGGCCTCGATATGGCCTTCCAGGAAGGCTTCCTGGGCGCAGGTCGGGTAGATCCGGTGAACGGACTTCCCAGAATGGCTAAGCCGGAAAGCGAACATGTAACAACGAGTCCGAGTGCCATCCAAATCCACCCACACGTCCCCAAAATCAACCTCAGCTTCAGCACCCGGGGCGTGTTCCTGAGGAACAAAAGCTTCCACAGGCGCGTTCCCGGACTCCACCGCTATCGAGGCCCTGCGGGCTCTGACGTATGCCCGGACAGCTGAATACGAGATGACCGCCTGATGCTCATCCACCAGACGATCAAAAACCCTTTGGGCGGTATGGCGTTGTTTCCGTGGAGCGTCCAGATCAGCGAGCAGCATCGCGTCGATGGTCGGCTTCAAGGGACCCAGCTTCGGCGCCATCCGTGTCGGTGGCTTCCGTTCGGGAGGCTCCGCGGCGGCCAACGCCTGCCGGACAGTTCTCCTTGCAACCCCATGCCTTTTGGCCAGGGCCCGGATTGACATCCCACGCACCCTGGCATCCCGGCGGATCCTCGCGAACAGCTCCACTCTCAACTCCATCACTGCCTTCCACTGTTGGAAAAACACTCTGATGGAACCAACGGTGGGGTGGGCTCAAGTCAAACTGCGATTCATCAACCGGCGAGCCGTGAAACAGCCCGAGGTGGGCTCAAATCAAAATGCCAAACCGGTCTCCACTCAAACTGCCATATTCA
>NZ_JAVDSM010000035.1:0-3171 GCF_031455315.1 Arthrobacter sp. 1088 | reverse complement strand
TGTGTGGTGTAAGTTGTTGGCCTATTAGTACCGGTCAGCTTCACGAGTCTTTGGTCCTCGCTTCCACATCCGGCCTATCAACCCAGTGGTCTGGCTGGGGGCCTCTCACACGTATTGTGTATGGAAATCTCATCTTGAAGCGAGCTTCCCGCTTAGATGCTTTCAGCGGTTATCCCATCCGAACGTAGCTAATCAGCGGTGCACTTGGCAGTACAACTGACACACCAGAGGTTCGTCCGTCCCGGTCCTCTCGTACTAAGGACAGCCCTTCTCAAATTTCCTGCGCGCGCAGCGGATAGGGACCGAACTGTCTCACGACGTTCTAAACCCAGCTCGCGTACCGCTTTAATGGGCGAACAGCCCAACCCTTGGGACCTACTCCAGCCCCAGGATGCGACGAGCCGACATCGAGGTGCCAAACCATGCCGTCGATATGGACTCTTGGGCAAGATCAGCCTGTTATCCCCGAGGTACCTTTTATCCGTTGAGCGACGGCCATTCCACAATGTACCGCCGGATCACTAGTCCCGACTTTCGTCCCTGCTTGAGATGTCTCTCTCACAGTCAAGCTCCCTTGTGCACTTACACTCGACACCTGATTGCCAACCAGGCTGAGGGAACCTTTGGGCGCCTCCGTTACTTTTTAGGAGGCAACCGCCCCAGTTAAACTACCCATCAGGCACTGTCCCTGACCCGGATCACGGGCCGAAGTTAGATGTCCAAAGTGACCAGAGTGGTATTTCAACGATGACTCCACCCGAACTGGCGTCCGGGCTTCAACGTCTCCCACCTATCCTACACAAGCCACTCCGAACACCAATACCAAACTATAGTAAAGGTCTCGGGGTCTTTCCGTCCTGCTGCGCGTAACGAGCATCTTTACTCGTACTGCAATTTCGCCGAGTTTATGGTTGAGACAGCGGGGAAGTCGTTACTCCATTCGTGCAGGTCGGAACTTACCCGACAAGGAATTTCGCTACCTTAGGATGGTTATAGTTACCACCGCCGTTTACTGGGGCTTAAATTCTCAGCTTCGCCCACAAGGGGCTAACCGGTCCTCTTAACCTTCCAGCACCGGGCAGGAGTCAGTCCGTATACATCGTCTTGCGACTTCGCACGGACCTGTGTTTTTAGTAAACAGTCGCTTCCCCCTGGTCTCTGCGGCCCACACCCGCTCACGGAGAGCAAGTCTCCATCACGGGGCAGGCCCCCCTTCTCCCGAAGTTACGGGGGCATTTTGCCGAGTTCCTTAACCATAATTCTCTCGATCGCCTTGGTATTCTCTACCTGATCACCTGTGTCGGTTTGGGGTACGGGCGGCTAAAACCTCGCGTCGATGCTTTTCTAGGCAGCATAGGATCACCGGATCCCCCCGAACGGGAGTCCCATCAGATCTCAGGATCGTGCTCGAAACACACAGGAACGGATTTGCCTATCCCTGACCCTACATCCTTGGACCGGGGCAACCATCGCCCGGCCCGGCTACCTTCCTGCGTCACACCTGTTAATACGCTTACCTCCCGGGATCAGGTCCCGCGCTCGGCCAAAACCCACACACCACAAGGGTGGGCGGGCAGGCTCCGGGCGGTTAGTATCCCCCGCTTGGCATGGGCGGTTTTTCGCCGGTACGGGAATATCAACCCGTTGTCCATCGACTACGCCTGTCGGCCTCGCCTTAGGTCCCGACTTACCCAGGGCAGATTAGCTTGACCCTGGAACCCTTGATCATTCGGCGGACGGGTTTCTCACCCGTCTTTCGCTACTCATGCCTGCATTCTCACTCGTGTAGGCTCCACCGCTGGTTTCCACCGCGACTTCACTGCCCACACGACGCTCCCCTACCACTCCACACCCCTGAACCACGAAGGCTAGGGTACCGTGTGAAATCCACAACTTCGGCGGTGTACTTGAGCCCCGCTACATTGTCGGCGCGGAATCACTTGACCAGTGAGCTATTACGCACTCTTTCAAGGATGGCTGCTTCTAAGCCAACCTCCTGGTTGTCTTCGCAACTCCACATCCTTTCCCACTTAGCACACGCTTAGGGGCCTTAGTTGGTGGTCTGGGCTGTTTCCCTCTCGACTATGAAGCTTATCCCCCACAGTCTCACTGCTGCGCTCTCACTTACCGGCATTCGGAGTTTGGCTGACGTCAGTAACCTTGTAGGGCCCATCGGCCATCCAGTAGCTCTACCTCCGGCAAGAAACACGCAACGCTGCACCTAAATGCATTTCGGGGAGAACCAGCTATCACGGAGTTTGATTGGCCTTTCACCCCTACCCACAGCTCATCCCCTCCATTTTCAACTGAAGTGGGTTCGGTCCTCCACGACGTCTTACCGTCGCTTCAACCTGGCCATGGGTAGATCACTCCGCTTCGGGTCTAGATCACGCCACTACACTCGCCCTGTTCAGACTCGCTTTCGCTACGGCTACCCCACACGGGTTAACCTCGCGACGTAACACTAACTCGCAGGCTCATTCTTCAAAAGGCACGCCGTCACAGTTACTAGTGATTACTCACGACTGCTCCGACGGATTGTAAGCACACGGTTTCAGGTACTGTTTCACTCCCCTCCCGGGGTACTTTTCACCTTTCCCTCACGGTACTGGTCCGCTATCGGTCATTAGGAAGTATTTAGGCTTATCAGGTGGTCCTGACAGATTCGCACGGGATTTCTCGGGCCCCGTGCTACTTGGGATCCTCTCCAGGCGGTACACAACATTACGGTTACGGGGCTCACACCCTCTCTGGCCGGCCTTTCAAGACCGTTCACCTATGCCTGCACTACACACCCCACCGGTCCGGCAGAACCAGTACGGAAAGTCCCACAACCCCGCCCATGCAACGCCCGCCGGCTATCACACATGGAAACGGTTTAGCCTGATCCGCGTTCGCTCGCCACTACTAACGGAATCACTCTTGTTTTCTCTTCCTGCGGGTACTGAGATGTTTCACTTCCCCGCGTTCCCCCCACGCACCCTATGTGTTCAGATGCGGGTCACACAATCACCCAAAAGCGTTGTGCGGGGTTTCCCCATTCGGACATCCTGGGATCAACGCTCGGTTATCAACTCCCCCAGGCTTATCGCAGATTCCTACGTCCTTCTTCGGCTCCTAATGCCAAGGCATCCACCGTGTGCCCTTAAAAACTTGACCACACACAAACCA
>NZ_JAVDSM010000034.1:0-3485 GCF_031455315.1 Arthrobacter sp. 1088 | reverse complement strand
CACACCCTCGCCCAACAAGCCGCCAGCTAAAGGTGGGCCCCACTCAAAATGCGATTAAGCCAAAAAGTGGTCTCAAATCAGATTGCTATTCTCAGACCGCCCCTCCGCTCGTCACTACTTTCGGAAAAGGCTTATAGCTGGTCGTCAAGAAGCTATATGCTTATGCACATGGCTGATCAAGTTGTGGCTCTCATTGTGGACATCGTGAACTCCCGCAAGCTCAGAGATCGAGTCGGAGCGCAGGAGTCCATCAGGTCTGTTTTTGAAGGCGCACGCAAGGAACACCCGGTCCTTCGGCCTTTGTGGCCGACTGTCGGAGATGAGTTCCAAGCAGTGTTTGAGAACCTCGGTGATGCTCTCCTTACAACAGCCCTAGTACGTTTGGCGCTTCCTGAAGACGTCGATTGCAGGTTTGGGTTGGGCCGGGGCGAGACGACCGATGTCGATTCATTAGCCCCTATCGCTATCCAAGACGGATCGGCTTGGTGGAACGCGCGAGAGGCAATCGAAGTAACTCATCGCAGGGAGCATAAAAGTGAGCCGTACTTGCGTTCGTGGTTTGTTTCGAACGACGCCCGGGAATCAGGGATCGTGGCGTTAGTCAACAGTTTCATACTGCTCCGCGACTCCTTGATCAGCTCGATGCGACCGCGTGACCGGAGGTTGACCTTGGGCGCACTATCGGGCTCCTCACAAGTGGACCTGGCTCAGCGCGAGGGGATCAGCCAATCCGCTGTCTCGCAGAGTCTCCGCCGCTCGGGAGGAGCCTCGCTCGTTGCGGCGCAGCAGGAACTGATGAAGGGAGAAATCCATTGATCGGGCCCACAATCCTCTTGATGGTCGGCCTCGTGGACCTTGCGGGTGGCTGCCCCCGCAAGGTTTCCTTTGTGCTTCGGCTGTTGGTCCTTTTAGGAGTGCCGGCGCTAGCATTCTGGGGCTTGGGGTTAGACCCTTTAGTCGCTATCGCATGTGCGGTCACTGTTTTCGCTTGGCTCTGGGCTACCACGTCGCGCTCTTCGAAACCGTCGAGGAAACTCCTCCTACAACCCCGTCAGGCTGCTCCGCGGCTCTGGCCGGTCATCGTGCTATTCGTGTTGGTCTTTGGGATCAGCGCTTACGATCGCAGCTTCGAAACTGCAAAGGGCTTCCTCGTTGACCTCTATTCACTGACCGACCCAGGTTTCGCGGCTTCGTTCCCCCTTGAAACCATCGTGGCTGCAACGGCGGCGGCCATCTTCCTGACGAAAAGCGCCAACAATATCACCGTTTCAGCACTTGGATGGGCCAAAAAAGAAGACACCAAAGCGGAGATAGAAGAGGGGGGAAGAGCGAAAGCGACCGACGCCGAACCGGAGAATAAGTGGGAACTATTCATCAGTAGCAGGAAGGTCGCTAGCCTTCGTACAGGAGACAAACCGACACCCGGACCGGCACTAAAGGGCGGCCGACTCATCGGCCCCATTGAGCGACTCCTCATCGTCGTCCTCGCTTTCGCCGGAGCATGGCAGATTATCGCGGGGCTGGCCGCTGCGAAAGGAGTCATTCGCTTCCCGGAAATTTCAGAAGACCGCACCTCAGGCTCCAAAGCAGAAGAGTTCCTCGTAGGAAGCCTTGCAAGCTGGGCGATGTCCGCAATCGCGATTCTCTACTTGATGCTCGTTCGCAACAGCTAATAACAGGGTGAATATAAGACCATAGCTAATCTAGGAGGTAGCGTGAGCGACCAATCTTTGGGCTTCGACGACGAACTCGAAATGGACATCGATCGGGATGAATCCGGCGAGTTCGACGAACCCTTGGAAGACGACGATGTCGACTTTGCCCAGTACGACGACAGGCGAGGGTCGATCGAGCAGCACGAGGTCGGTGACGAGCTCGTCTTGACACGAGTATCTCGGGACCAGCCACAAAGTCGCTATGAAGCGCTGCGGTTTGACCGTTCGCTGAAACTGCTGCGGTTCGCTCCTAAAGTCACTCGCCTTGGATCTCTAGAAGATCAATTCGAAAAAATAACTGAACTCCAGATCGAGAGCCCACTGTGGGACCCCGATAGGCATTCCGCAGAACACGGGCAGTATGACTTGATGTATGTTCGAGGCCTACCGAAGGGCTTCGCCTCAATGTACGAGTATGGCCTGAGTATTAAGCGAGACTACGCGGACTTCGTGCGCGGAATCGAGAACCGCACGAATTGCACCGTCGTTCGTTTTGTGACTGACGGCGCTGAGGGACCTAGTCAAAATGGTTCGACGTTCCGAGTCTCCTTGAAGCGATTCGCTGACTACCGCTCCGCGGTCGATCGAAGCCGCCAGCGCGGTCAGACTGCCGTCCGACGCGTTGTCGACGCCGACTCACATAACGCCATCGCAGAACTGTTTGGCCTCGAAGAAGTACAACCGAAATATGCCAGGAACCCAGTCATTCGCGCACTAACTGAAGAAGTCCTAACCGGACATGTCACCGATGCTGCCGACCGCTCTATCTTGGCCGATGAGATAACGGCCGCTGCTCCCGCCCTAGCCCAGGAAGCGCCCGAACGGCTCGTCCGGCTTCGGGACGACATTGAATTGGTTTCACTAGCAGCCCTTATCGAACGGTTTGAAAACGACCTTGAAGGACCGCACTCCCGCGATGAGGATCGTTGGCAAAGATTCTTCCAAGCCAATCAATTCGCACTACAGCTGATCTTTTCAGCGCCAATAATCGTGGAGTATCAGCACGCCACCGTTCAGGCCGGAGACATCAACGGACGGGGGGCACGTATCACGGACTTTCTCTGCGCGAACTCCGTCACGCGCACCATCCTGATAGTAGAGATCAAAACGCCAGGCGCTTCACTAATGGGCAGCGCGCCGTACCGAGGCCGGGGAACCGACGCTGCGGTATATCCACCCCACGCCGAACTCAGCGGACCAATCTCGCAGGTACAGTCTCAAATGGCTGCCGTTCCCCAGAATTTAGCATTCCGACTCGGATCCGACGTCAACCTCGACGTGTGGAACGAAGCTCGCGGTGCCGTCATCACGGGACGTATTGCCGCCCTCAACCAGCAGCAACGTGATTCGTTTCTGCGATACCGTTCTGGTCTTTCAACCGTTACGGTACTGGGCTACGACGAAGTCCTTGATCGTCTCAAGGCCCTTTACTCCGCGCTCAATTCTCCAAGGACCACCGAACCAGAAAGCACTGCTCGCAGCGCCCAAGCTTAGTTATCATAGGCGGCTCCACGGTTTCACTGATCTTCGGTAGCGCCGGCCTCATCAGCAAGTCAGTCCTACACCCGATACTCGCGAAACCTCATGTGACCGAGAAATCCATGACAACGACACCTGCTGGCCAAGACCGACGGGACGCGACAGGCACGCATTGAACTTCGTGATCGGCTCCGGCGGGACTGTCTGAATAACGGTGGATCCGTGGTTGGCCTGACACGCCGGGCTTTGCCTGGCGGGAAGGACTGATCATGAGCGACACCATGGATCCCA
>NZ_JAVDSM010000033.1:0-3731 GCF_031455315.1 Arthrobacter sp. 1088 | reverse complement strand
CAAACTGCGATTCATCAACCGGCGAGCCGTGAAACAGCCCGAGGTGGGCTCAAATCAAAATGCCAAACCGGTCTCCACTCAAACTGCCATATTCAGCCCGCCATGGCTGGCCACGAAAACCCCGCAGACCGCCAGGGACGCCTCTCGCCCACCTGCACACAAACACCACGGAACCACTCCGCCCACGTCGCCACCAGTGAGCGGTGGATGTGCGTAGCCTCCGTCACGCTGTTGGTCACCAAAGGGCACCTTTCCTATGGACTATAGGTCTTTACCCGGTTGCTCTGTGAGCGGCTGGCAGGCTGGTGCTGTGACTCGGCTGAGGTGTGACTCACCCATGGTTTTGCCTTCGATTCGAGCTGTGCGGAGTGCGCATTCTTGGAAATGTCCGCCCAGGCGGGGTCCGGCATCAATTCTGTGCACAGCGCTGGCCGGATCAAAAGCATGCCCGCCCAATCTTGGGTGTGGCCCATTACAGTCCTGCCACGCCGTAAATCCTTTCGATGCCACTCATTCCCTAACCATCAGGAGGAAACAAGTGATCGTTGCAGAGCACTTCGGCTTCGTTGTCGGCATTGATACTCACGCCAAAACCCACACACTCGCCATCATCGATACCCCAACGGGTGGGGAAATGGCGAACGAAACATTCCCTGCCACCACAACCGGAGGCAACCGCGCCCTGTCCTGGATCCTGCGTTGTACCGGCGCATCCGCTGAGCAGGTCCTGCTCTCCATGGAGGGGACCGGATGGTACGGGGCAAAACTAAGGCAACAAGCTTCCGACGCCGGTTTCCAGGTCACCGAAGCGCCCGTGCCGAACCAACGGCTCGGCCGGTACGAGGGCAAATCCGATTCGATCGATGCTACCCGTGCCGCACGAACTGCGTTGAGCATCCCAACGAACCGTCTACGGGAACCACGCTCCCGGAAAGACCACATGGCACTCAGAATCCTCTCCAATGCTCGGCGGACAATGGTCCGGGAACGCACTGCAGCAATCAATGCTCTCACCGCTCTCTTGCGCATCGTCGACCTCGCGTTGATGCCCGAATGCCGTTGACCGCCACCCAGATCCAGACCCTGCAGGAACAGATGGGCAAGAACCACTCCGAACTCGAGACCCTCGTGCAGCAGGTTCAGCCGGCCCTTCTGAATATCTACGGTATCGGCGCGGTGCTCGCCGCAATCATCCTCACGCCTGGTCACACTCCGGAAAAGTGCGCTCCGAAGGAGCATTCGCAGCCTTGGCCGCCACATGCCCGGTCCCAGCCTCATCCGGCAGCAACACACCAGATTCCGCCTGAACCGAGGCGAGCCAACTCAACAAGGCCATCTACACAATCGCCCTCATCAGAATGAACAGGGACCCGGTCACCAGAGACTACGTCGCCAAAACAAACAAGCCAAGGCCGCGCGTTGACTCATGGAAAAGGTCCGCGGTGTGGCATACGTTGCCTCATTGAAAAAGGTCCGGTTGGGACTGGTCGCGGACATCCTTGAGGGATGGGTCTGACGATGAGCCAGCGTAAGGCGGTCACGCTGATCAAGGCACGGGCGTATGCCCGGGGAACGAGGGCCGAGAAGGTCCGGATCCTTGATGAGTTGGTGGAATTGACGGGGTGGAACCGGGATTATGCCCGGCGTGCCTTACGCAGGGCGCTGGAGCTGCGACCCGTGCGGCCCCGGCCGGCTCCGGCGCCGGTGTATGGTCCGCGGATCGTGGAGGCGTTGGTGGTGTGCTGGGCCGTTCTGCGGGCACCGGCCGGCAAACGCCTGGCACCGATGTTGCCGGTTCTGGTTCCGATGCTCCGCCGCGATGGTGAGCTGTCCATGGACGATGAGGAAGCCGCACTGCTGATGCGCATGAGCGCCGCGACGATCGACCGAAAACTAGCACCAGAACGGGCGAAGCTGGTGTTGCGTGGCCGCTCCCATACGAAGCCAGGATCGCTGCTGAAGTCACAGATCCCGATCCGTACCTGGGCTGAATGGGACGACGCGGTCCCGGGATTCGTGGAAATCGACTTGGACGGCCACGAAGGCGGTGTGGCGTCGGGACAGTTCTGCTTCACGTTGACCGTCACTGACATCGCCACCGGCTGGACGGTCAACCGGTCCGTGCCGAACAAAGCCCAGAAGTGGGTCTTCGAGGCCCTGCAGCATGCCCTGGCCCGGTTCCCGTTTCCCATCGTGGGCATCGACTCGGACAACGGCACCGAGTTCATTAACGATTACCTGCTCGAGTACTGCCATGCCCAACAGATCACCTTCACTCGCTCCCGGCCAGGAAACAAGAACGACGGCGCCCATGTGGAGCAAAAGAACTGGGCCCGGGTCCGTGAGCTCGTGGGCTACTACCGATACGACACCCCGGCGGAACTGGCAAAGCTGAACGAGATCTGGGACCTCGACGCTCTCTTCACGAACTACCTGCTGCCCCAGCAGAAACTACTTTCGAAAACCCGCCACGGCGCGAAAGTCGTCAAGAAACATGACCAGGCCATCACCCCACACCAACGCGCCGCTGCGCACCCCGGAGTCCGTAAAAAGGCCGTCATCGGAATGAACGCCCAACTCAAACGCATCAAACCCGCCGCTTTATCCCGGCAGATCCTCGCCCTTACCAGCAACCTCGAAACCCTGGCCAAAGCCAAAGCACCAGCAAGGGACTACAAAACCAACACCTGGTTCAACAAGCCCCTGAACCGGACCTTTTCACGTGAGGCAACGAATCACTCTTCCCGGACCTATTGACGTGAGGCAACAGGGGCCGTACCAAAAGGGAAGTCATCCGCAGCCTCAAGCGCTACATCACCGCCAGCTCTTTCGGCGTCTCAACAGCATCGATCCGATCAAGGAAACTGGAGGCCCCCCTCGTCCGGGACGGGTCAGGGCCATCCGTCAGCAGAGAAGGGTTCACGTCCGAGGCAGGGTGGGCACCCAGTGGAGGCCGGGACTTCTGCTGCTTCTCCTAACCTCGGAGACGGGTCAGGCCCGGCCTGACCGTGGTGTGCGGTCAGGCCGGGCCTGAATGTGGGGCGGGTCACTCTTGTGAAGTGTCTGCCGGCTTTACCGGGTTCCTTGTCTTACTCGGTTGCCTTGCGGCGGCGGAAGGCCAGCAGTGCTGTTCCGCCAAGAAGTGCGAACAGTGCCAGGGCGGCGAAGCCCATGACGTTGGCGCCGGTGTAGGCGAGTCCTCCGGTGTTCGCCAGTGGCGGCGGGGTGGTGACCGGGTTGAACGTGCACAGGGGGTCGCCGGTGACGCACTTTCCGGCAGGTGTGCCGCCTGTCTTGAACACGAAGTTCTCCAACATGTCGTCCCCGCGTGAGCCGTCCGCATTCACTGTCACCGCGTAGGTCACGGTGACCGTGGCGCCGGCGGCGAGGCTGCCGCTGACGGTGAAGGCACCGTCGGTGACGGTGGACGCGGTCAGGGACCCGTCCGAGGCCACGGGCTGCGCCGTCACGGCTGCGTCATCAAGAACACCAGTGAGCAGATCGGTGTAGTCCACCGCGTACGGGCCGGTGCCCACGTTCTTGAACGTCAATGTGTACGTCAGCGTCTTGCCGGCGGTCACGGTGGTGCCCGACGCCGGATCAACGCCCTTGCTCACACTGAGAACCGAGACCAGGTGGTTCGTGGTGCAACCAACCGCCGTGTCGCAAACACCGCCCGGGGACGTGGGGGTGATGACGTTCGACAGCTGTCCGTCGCCGGTCCCCAGCGG
>NZ_JAVDSM010000032.1:0-3823 GCF_031455315.1 Arthrobacter sp. 1088 | reverse complement strand
GACTGGCAGCGGGACGTGTTGACGTGGGACGAGTTAGGGCCTTGGCATTTCGCGCGTCTGCTGGTGCGATCGCATCTACACTTCGGTTATGGAATTCGTCCCCACTGTGGCCATAGGGATCAAGCTCGAAGTCGTGCCGACTGTGGAAGGCGGCCGGGACACACCTTTGCCGGGTGGTTCTGCCGTGAAGACTAGATTCAGCTACCGACCAAATTGGGGCCTGCCTGGCTGGGCCGACGGCGAGCAAGCCGGTGCGCCGATATTGGGCTTCTCAAGGCAAAACATTCAACCGGGTGAAACAGTTCGCGCCGTAATCGCGCCCTTCTTCTTTGAAGGCACGCCAGCTTGGCGGGAAGTAAGGCCGGGCGATGAGCTTCGCATGTATGAAGGTGCACGGATCTGTGGACGTGGCACCGTGATTTGGGTGAGGCCCTCTACTTGGCCCATGGCAGAGGCGGACCAGGAACGGTTCATTCGCTGGCTCGAAACCCGATAGCCGGCGGGCTAACTATCAGCGCCAGTGCAAGGGCCTCTCTCGTCCCATGCGCCGCCAACGATCGGGGCCAGGAATTAGGGTTGCCATTCGATTTGTGGTGGCGTCTGGCGTCGCTGTGATCGATAGAATTCAGCTGTCTTCGAGATAGACGCCCTGAAGGTGATTGAGTTCCCAATACGGGCTCATGCCCCTCACCCTTCTTTATCGTGCATGGTTCCGCGGCAGCGTTAGCGAGGCGATGTATTGGCCGTAGTTGGCCGAGGAATCGATCGCGTGGCGTTCGATGGTGACGGGTGAGTATCCGAGGGCCTCGGCGATGATGGCAACGGGCGCGACTTTGGTGAGTTCGTGGAGCGTGCCAAGTCTGGCCGCCCGGCTGCTGAAGGCCGAGCTGAGCCGTTCGGTGAGGCTTGAAGCCCGCAGATGTCTTCCGGGAGCGCCGCCGCGGAACACCCAGTTGCTGTTGGGGTGCGCGGCCGTCTGATCATGCGTCGGGGCGGCAGCCAACTGGCGCCAGGGCTCATCGAGCGGCCGTGCGAGGGCAATCTCGACGATTCCGAGGGTGATGGTGACTTCGTCTTCGGTGACCGTGACGTGGTCCCAGGTGAGTTTGACGACGTCGGAGACCTGCTGGCCGAAGACCAGGACGAGGATCGCGGCCGCACGGTCTCGTGGGCTCATTGTGGTTGTGTGGGTGAGGTTTTGGACGATTTCTTGTTGCTTGGCCGCGTCGAGTCGGGGGCTGGTGCCGCGGCGGTGGGGTTGCAGCTTCAGGGAGGTGTCGATGAGGTTGGTTTTGGCTGCCCAGTCGAGGAAGCGTGATGCGATGCCTCTGGTAGAGG
Organism: Arthrobacter sp. 1088; assembly: GCF_031455315.1. Taxonomy (NCBI): domain Bacteria; kingdom Bacillati; phylum Actinomycetota; class Actinomycetes; order Micrococcales; family Micrococcaceae; genus Arthrobacter; species Arthrobacter sp. 1088. Next base: position 2,485 of record NZ_JAVDSM010000032.1, on the reverse strand, counting down.
GGCCTTCTGCTTGCCAGCAGTCCAGGTGGGCCTGGGTGATGGCTGTGAGTTCGGTGCCGTGTTCGGTAAGCCAGTTGAGCAGTTCAATGGCGACGGTAACCGATTGTTTGGCTCTGAGGAAGGTGCCTTGGGTGACTTCGTCCATTTGGTTCATGCGGCGTTGATGGTGCCAGCGGATGTAGCGACGGATGATGTCGCGATGGTTCTGGGTCGTGACCCGGTCGATCGCTTGCCCGGCCCAGCCGGTGAATCGTGTGTTGAGTTCGTCACGGCGGGGAAGGACGTTGTGTTCCACGAGCAGACCGCGGACGTATTCACGGGTCGCCGATGCGGGCAGCTGGTCGAGGCTGGCGTGAGTGATGTCGGGCGATCCCGCCAGCTCCCGGAGGAAGTCGGTGACGTGGGGCTGCTGGATCCAGGTGAGGCCGCTGTTGGCTCGTTTCATGGATTTAAGTGCTGTGGCGATGGCTTGGAGTTCGGGGGAGGGGGTCTGCTCTTCTGGCGTGAGGAGCCGGTCGACTGTTGCTGCGAGGACGCATGCCCAGCAGCGGTTTCCTGAGTGGATTTCGTCTTCGTTGCCGCAGCCGATGCAGTCGATGTTGAGTTTGACGCCGGAGCATTTGCGGCAGGCCGGGAGCGTGTTTACCCGCCCTGGAAGGATGCCTTCGTGGCCGCAGGCGCAGGTTCCCCGGGTTCGTTTGGCTTGCTGGTAGCAGTAGCCGCAGATTCCGTTGTCGGGCCAGCGAACGACGATCTGGTGGTGTTCTGAGCAGCGTCCGCAGGGTTCGGGCCAATTCGTTGGGTCGCTGGGTTTCCGGGGTCTAGGCATCTTCGTCCGGTGGCAGGATCCTGATCCGGCGTGCGACCGGGGCGCCGGGCTGGATTCCCAGGTCTTCTGGCCGTTTAGGGGCGTTGGCGGTCTTGGCCGCCCGCATCTGGACGTAGGGTTCAAACAGGTCGTTGGGTGTGCATTCGAGGATGTCGCAGAGCGCCGCGAACGTCTGGGCGGGAATGCGTTCCGGTGTTCCCGTGACGAGCCGGTGAACCTGGGCGTTGGAGAGGTTGATGCCGCGGGCTTTAAGGAGGGGGAGAAGTTCGGTGGTTTTCCAGAGGTTTCGTTGGGCCATCATCTGCCGAAGGTTCCATCGGTAGCCGATCCGTCGCTGTTCAGCCATGGGCCGTTCCCTTCGTCAGTACCGCTGCCGCGTAGCCGCTGAGCGATCATCTTTTGGACGGTCTTCTGTTTGAAGTCCGCCGACACGGAAGTATAGAGGGCTGTGGTCGATGAGTAGCTGTGGCCGACCTGCTGCTGGATAAAGAAGGGATCGTAGCCGGCTTCGATCAGGTGGGTGACGTAGGAATGCCGCAAGGTGTGCAGGGACAGTTCGTCCGGCAATCCTGCGGTTTTCCTGATGCGTTGGAAGGCACGGTCGAAGTTGCGGTAAACGGTGGAACCGGAGCGCTCGGAGGGCCACATGCTGGCTGAACGGTCCGCGGTGGCGAAGCGTTTGCGGCCATCAGGGGAGAGCCAGTACTCCAACTGACCGACGACCCAATCGAACTCGGGGACGGTCAGTACGGTCCGGCGCCGAGGTCCTGAGCCCTTGGTTCCTTTAGCCCACCGCACCTGGAGCGCGCCGAACCGGCCGAACTGTTCAACGTGAGGATTCGGGCCGAAATCGACGTACTCGAGCATCGTCAGTTCCCGGCGGCGCAGCCCGTAAGCGTAGGCAACCTTGAACGCCGTCGAATCCCTCAACGCCGGCAACCAACGCTTGGAGCGCTTGGAGAACTCCGTATCCACCAGGTCATCAGCGACGTCAAAGAACGTTTGAAGCTCCGCCTTGGTGAACGCCCGCCGGCGCGGCGGCACGGCGTCGTCAGTGGTGTGACGCGGTGAGTTCCACTCAAACACGACCTGCACCGGAAAATCGGCGAACACCCGTTCGCAAAAGGCTGCCCACCCATAACGCCCATCGGTCAGGTAAGCACAGAACGCCTTGATCGCTCCAGCGTTGGACCGGAGCGTGGACAACGCCAAGCCATGCTCTGAACTGCGCCGGTCCGCGAAGAACTCGTCCACGTGGTGCGCCGACCACGTCCACGGATACTCGTTCGCGTGGTCCTGGAACCGCTCAACGACACTGCAAGAACTCTTGATATACGCCGTCGAGAGCCCGCGTGCCAACATCTGCGCCCGCCAACCATCGAGCATCGCCTCGAAAACCCGGTCTTCAGCCCGCAGCAGCCCAATGTTCTCAGTGTTCAGAAAGGCAGGAATCCGCCCAGGTTCGATAGTCACAAGCCAAACTTTACGCAAGAATCTCTCATTTAATGAGAGATTACGCCGTTACGACGCGCAATGACGCGACCCAGCCGATGGCCGTTACTCGACGACACCCTCAGCACACCCGTAGCTGACGTGGGAAAACGCTGCATGACAGGTTTGGACGAGTTATCTCATCTACTTCTACTCGTCCCACTC
>NZ_JAVDSM010000031.1:0-4979 GCF_031455315.1 Arthrobacter sp. 1088 | reverse complement strand
GTCTGCTTCACATGAACCGTGTAACTGACCTTCTGGCCAGGGATGACCGTGGAACCCGGAACCGGATCCGCAGTCTTGCTCACCGTGTACCCACCTTCAACATGGTTCGTGGTGCAACCAACCGCCGTGTCGCAAACACCGCCCGGGGACGTGGGGGTGATGACGTTCGACAGCTGTCCGTCGCCGGTCCCCAGCGGGGCGACAGTGACGGAGTAAGTGATCGTGACGTCAGCACCGACCGGCAGGTCACCGTTCCAGACCAAGGTCTTCGCGGCGGCATCGAACGTTGCCGTCCCGGCCGAAGCCACAGCGTCATTGTTGAACGCCGCGTCATCCAGGACCTTGGACAGATCATCGGTAGCGATAACCCCGGTCAGGGCACCGGCACCGGTCTGCTTCACATGAACCGTGTAACTGACCTTCTGGCCAGGGATGACCGTGGAACCCGGAACCGGATCCGCAGTCTTGCTCACCGTGTACCCACCGGTGATGTGGGTGGTGGTGCATTCCGAGGACTGAACACAGCCATCAGAGGTCACCACGTTGGTCAAGACCTGATCCCCGGTTGGGGGCGATTTGACCGTCACGGAGTAGGTGATGGTTGCCGTTCCGCCGACGGGAACCGTCCCGTTCCAGGACAACCCGGTGCCTGCAACGTTGACGGTTCCGACCGAGGCGACGGCGTCGCCGTTGTAATCGGCGTCGTCCAGGACCTTGGTCAGGTCGTCAGTGAACGAAGCATCAGCAGGTGCGGAGCCGGTCTGCTTCACGGTCACCGTGTAAGTGACCTTCTGCCCCGGAACAACGGTGGAGCCGGAAGCCGGGTCCGAGCTCTTGACCGTGGTGTAGTTGGTGACCTGGACTCCTGCAGGATCGGTGTTGATCGTGGGCGGGACCTGCGAATCAGCAGGGGTGTCCGCGGTGGCTGAGGCCGTGTTCACGAATGTTGAGCCAATGTTGGTACCGAGGGCTGCCGTGAACTCGTGGGTCTGGCTGGCACCCGGGGCCAGGGAAGCGATGGTGAATCCGCCCTCGGCCGGGAACTTGTCGTCGGTGACGACAACGTTGGTCAGTGTTCCCTGGCCGGTGTTGGTGAGGACAATGCGGTAGGGAACCTGGTCCCCGGGCCGGTAGGTGGGGTAGTCCTCGACGGTGTTCGCGTCATGCCAAACACCTGCCTTGTCCTGGACGTACTTCTTCAGCGACGCGGAGTAGTAGTTGGCGACGCTGATCGGGGCGGAGGTGCGCATCACGAGTTCGGTGTGTTGCGCCCGTGCCTGGGCCCGGTTCACCAGAATGTCCCCCCCCTTGGCACCGGTGGTCTGGATGCTGACCTTGAACGCCTGTGTCGCACCTGGCGCCAACGCCGGGCCGATGACCCGGACCGCTGTCGGGTTCGCCGGTTTGGTCGTGGTCCAGCCCACCGTATTCCCTGCGATGTTCCCGGACGCGCCGTTTGATGCATCGGCCGGGTCATCGTTCAGGGTCGCGGGGTCAGCGGAGGTGTAGTACACGGTAGAACCCGCGACGGCGGTGACGCCGGTCAGGGCGTAGGATCCGCTGTACGAGGTTCCGCGGCCGTCACCGTTGTAGGGCAGGATGTCGATCGTGTCCGTGAACGACTGGGAAGTCGGATCCTGAGACTTGAGCGTGACCGTCCAGGAACCTGCACCCGAACCGTCACCGTTCACGTTCGGAATGAACGCCTCATCCGCGGTCTTCCCAATAGTCGTCGTCCCGTTCGAGGCCGTCGTCACCGTGGCCGTCGTGGGCCTGGTGGTCTGCCCGTCGAACGTCGCCGTCGCCGTGTTCGTCAGCTGCCCACCCGGCGACACCGACGCATCGATGTCCACCGTGTAAGTCAACGACAACCGCTGGCTCGTCGGCACCCCGTCCAACGTCCACGTCAACGTGTCCTGACCGTTGACATCCGTGGTCACCACCGGCTCCGGCGACGCCGAACCAGGCACATAGGACATCCCCAACGGCAACGTGTCCTCGATGACGAAGTCGTCCACCCTCGGAGGAGAGCCCGCACCGCCCAGCGCCTGGTAGTTCAGCGTGTAGGTAACCTGGCCACCGACCCTGGCCACCGACCGGTCCGCAGACTTAGACAGGATCGGCCGGGCCGACACCGTGCGAAGCAGGTCGCGGAACGCATTCGTCGCGGGATAGCGCGCGCCGGAGACTGGCGTGATCACATCGGCGGGCCGGTAGGTCCACGGGTTGGAGCCTTGCTTGAAAGAGCTGAACTTCCAGATGTCCTGCCCAGGCGTCACACCGGCACGGATCGTGGCGAAGGTTTCCAGGAAGACGTTGGCGACGTTGCCGGAGACCGAGGCGTTATGCTCCAGGCGGAACGCCTTGACCGTTCTGAGGTCGGCCGGCGGGGTCGTGGTCCAGCCGGACGGGTCCTGATCGCAGTCCTTCACGAACGCCTCCGGGTCATACCCGGAGCCAGGTGCGGAGGTCAACAGCGCAGAGTTGCCCACGTAGTACCGCACAACGTAGTCAGGGTTGCCGAACTGACTGCCGTTGGCGATCACCTGCGGAAGCTTGGAGGTAGTCGCGTAGGCGTAGTCCACGACCGTGCACTGCTTGATCACCTTGTTGGTGCCGGCAATGCCGGGAGCTGCCTGGATTCCGCTGTTGTTGTCCGACTGGTACTCCTGACCCGGGCTGAGCCGATAGGTGTCGTCCCAGTTCGTGCCCCCGCTACCGGTGTAGGACCGGACCAGAGTGGACGCCCACCCGCCCGGCGCTGAGAACGTCTTGGTCGCGGAGTTGTTGGCCGCGTCGTCGGTGCCGGTCAGCGTCGGGTCGACGGACTGATAGGTCGGAGCACTCGCCTGCAGCGCGACGCTGCCGGCCGCGGAGTAGTTCGACACGTGGACGGTGATCTGACCGGTAGCGACCGCGTCACGGTCGGTGGGCAGCGGCTTACCGCCCGAGTCCACTCTCGGGATCTGGGTCCGGGAGTAGTCGATGCCGGTGATCGTCATCGTGTACTTGCCCGGCTTCCCAGCGACCGGGGCGACCGTGCAACCCCCCACCCATGGCGCTGAGTTGTCTGGCGTCGCGCCAACGGCCCCGACGGTGAAGGGGTGAGCCGAGGCCCCACTGCCGCCGAACTTCCCGCAGCTGACGGAGTCGATGGTGCCCTGCGTCGAACTCAGGTCGAGGGTGTAGGTGACGGAATTGGGGCCCGCCACGCTGCCCTTGAGCAGGTTCACCGTCCACTGAATGGGCAGGTTCACGTTGTAGGTGCCGTCGCCGTTGGACGACGTAGTTCCGGTGTTGCTGGGGCCGGTCCAGGTGGTGTCCATCCCGAACGTCCCCACGATCGGGATCGGCGCGACGTTGGCGGCCTGCCCGTTTGTCTCACCGGTCAGGGAGAGCTTAGACCCGTTGATGCCGTCGGCCACGACCGGGACCTGCACGACCGCGGCGGTGCCCATGTTCTGGGTGCCGAGGTTGCAGGTCAGGGTGCGCCCGTCCGCGGAGATCGACGAAACCGGCGTGACGCCGGTGGTCAGACAGATGTCGGGAATCGAGGCGATCTTGCCATTCGTTGCGGTCACGGTGAAGGTGACGTTATCCACCGGGGCGTTGCTCGGAGCCGCAGCGTCGTCGTTGACGTTGACCCGCCACTCCGAGGTCACCACCTCACCCGGGGCGATCTGCGCAGGCTGATCCACCCAACGGGCAGTGATCTGGTACACCGGAGCTGCGAACGCCGGGACAGCATTGGCCATGAATACGATCCCGAGTAGGAGCGCCATGACCAAAGAGGCGGCTATCGTGCCGCTTGCGCCGAGTTTGCCCAGCGGCGTGCCGCCGGGCGACGTCCAGGAACGGTGACGCCCCGGTTGAATTCCTAACATTTGTGCCCCTATTTTTCGTCCGACCCGGGGAAACGAGACCTCGCACGACAAGAGAACTGGCCGACGGGATCAGAACGTCATCAACTGACGAGCTGAGCGAACCCTGGAACCGTTAAGTTGAGACGCAAGGGCTCCCCTTGCGCCGTACCTCACATCCGGAAAACCGCAGGGGAACGATTTCATGACGAAAAGCGTTGCTTTTGCCCAACTTTGCGAATGGCGGAGTCGCACCAAAGGGTTGTCAGGTAGGCGCAAGGTTATGGATCCGCCATGACGGGGGTGTAGGAAGAGGCGGTATCCTGGATGAGTGGCCCTCGGATACCGCCTCACAGTGGCGACTGCCGCTTTCAGTCGCAGTTGACTCCAGTGCAGTGCATCAGACAGCGAGGGGGCACTGCCGGATGCCTGTGTGTTTGTGAGCACGGCGCGTTCCTGCACATCTGAATAGCCACGGAGCCGGCATTCCGTGACGGTAGATCATGGGGTGGCACCCGGTGGCCCGATTTCGGAGCACTTGACGAATATAGAAGCATCCAAGCCGTGGCGTTGCCGTCTCACCTAGTCGTTGTGGCTGGGTTTTCAGCCGGCACAACGCACATCTACCGTGCGGGGCCGAGCGCAGCTGAGCTAGACCCTATCCGAGACCATGGGGTGGATGACCCAACTACATGGGGGTGTTCAAAGCGGTTCCATGATGATGTGACAGCGCCCAAGGAATCATCTGACGTAGCGTGATCGGGTAAGCCGCTACTACCCACCACAGAACGAGGATGAACATGGTCTCTGATGCTGAACGCGAAGAAATCGCAGAGCTGGAAGATGAAGTAACTTCGCTAATAGGTGAGGGCGGCAACGTTCCCGACGGTTACGCCCAGCTGGTGACGGCCAAAGCTTTGCTCTCTATCGCGTCGTCCCTCGCGAGCCTCAATCACTACGGTATCGAAACTTACAAAACCACGTAGCCCGCCCGCTGTCATGAGGTGTTCCAATTCCTTGGCTCCGGGGACTGTCCGATTTTCGGTGGATCCACGGTTGGCATTTAGTTGATTCTTCCGTCGAAGCTGATGGCGAAGGCGTTCAGGGCCGGCTTCCATC
>NZ_JAVDSM010000030.1:0-5650 GCF_031455315.1 Arthrobacter sp. 1088 | reverse complement strand
AGCAGCCAAAACGTCGTAGACACACCAGGTGATGACGGGCAGGAGCCCCGCGACGGACCGGCAGCACCCAACAGCCGGCCACGGAGCGAAGCGGACGGGACGCCCGCCTTGTTGGTCCCACGTCTGGCATGTGTTGTCTCGCCTGAACGAGCCAGTCTTTTGCCAGTGCCGGGGCGGGCGCTGGTGGGTTCTTCCATGAGGCAGTTCGGCAGAATAGTTTCCCCGCTCATGTTCTCGCGTCGCGTTCTACAGCGTCGCGGCTTAGGTGATGCTGGGGAGGGCGTTCACATTCCACCATGGGCGTTGCCGCACATCCCGGCCGCAGTGTTTGCCCATTTCGAGCGGCCGGGCGGACGGGTGGGCCCTTGCAGCCCCACCAGCCTGTTCTACGGCGCCTGGGCGGAGGCGGACATGTGCTGAGTGTCAGCCTCGGCCAGGGCCTGGCCGTCCAATTCACCCGCGCCCGGCCCCGTCTAATGCCAGGTCTCATCTATGGCACAGTTTGCCATGGTCTCCATAGGGTCCTGCACCTCTGGTCCAGATACGCGGAGCGCTGGCCGGCTACCGCGCGATCCAGCTCTGCCAGTGAACTCGTCGGGACCCAAGCCCAGGCTTTCCCGACCAAGGGCCAAACACGGGCAAACAAAATTTAGCGGGTTTCCGTCAGGAACAGCCCACCCAGCGGTCAAAGAAGCGCAGGTAACATGTGTTGCCCAATGCCCCGTCCCACGGACCCCCTGTCGGCGCCGGGACGGTTCACCTGCACACCGGGGGCGGCTCTTAGTCGGCCGCTAACGGAAAGTGACGTGCTGGGCACTAGAGCTGGCTGCCCCCATCTGATGCCTCGCACGTCCCACACCACCCCGCCCGATCCTTGCCCGTCATGAATCCCTGCCTGACGAATTCTGAAAATGATGCTGCCATCTGTGTGGATCCTCGGGCAGATCACGGCGATGGGGGCCTGACCCGTCTCGCGTGCAAACCAAGGTCACCAGACCCCCATCCGCTGCCCTGCCCGCCCCTCGGGAGCATGTGCCCTGTATGGCTTCCAAACGGAAACGCGAGGAACCTTGGGGCGCCTGGAACCTGGTGGTCAACATCATCCACGAAGATGCCTACGTCAGCGCTCGAGAATGACATCCTTCGTATTTGGGAAGAGCATCTTGTACGACAGTCCGGCGATGGCTGCGCCGACGATCGGGGCGACAATGAACAGCCAAACTTGTCCGAGCGCCTCCCCGCCAGCGAACCACGCAACGCCAAGTGAACGCGCCGGATTCACTGACGTATTCGTAATGGGAATCGACACCAAATGAATCATCGTCAGGCCTAGGCCGATGGCGATGGGCCCGAAACCTTTCGGCGCCCTGGAATCAGTACTGCCGAGAATGATGTAGAGGAATACAGCAGTCAGTATGACCTCGGTCAGAAGAGCCGCAACCATCGAATACCCGTCCGGGGAGCGCTCCCCGTAACCGTTGGACGCAAAGCCGGAGTCTACAGCGTTGAAACCGTTCTTTCCCGACGCGATGGCGAACAAAGCCAGACCCGCGATCGACGCTGCAATGATCTGCGTAAGGATGTATGGGCCCACCGCCTTCCACTCGACGCGGCCCGCCAGAGCCGCCCCGATTGTCACGGCGGGGTTGAAATGGCCACCTGAAATGTGGCCCACTGCGTACGCCATGACGAGCACGCTCAGGCCAAAGGCCAAGGCCACACCAAGGAACCCGATGCCGAGATTGACAGGACTTTCAGCGAGGACCTTGGCAGCGAATATGGCACTGCCGCATCCTCCGAAGACCAGAACGAACGTACCCAGAGCTTCGGCACCAAGCCGGGAGGCGAATGATTTGTGCAAGTTCAACTCTTTTCTTTTCAGGGTGAGTAAGAGAACCGTATCTATAGACGGGCTATTTTCCCGGGAGGATGCCGGGGTTTAGAGGCTCCGGATTTGTTATTGGCAACGCGTGCCCTTTGCTGGGCGGGGGCGGCGCGGATGCTGGGTGGCTCTTGGAATCGGCGGGCGCTTTCTGACAAGCAGCGTACACAACGGGCTAATCAGCGTTCTAAGCCCACTCCTACATGGCCCGCATCACGCTATCTATATCGCACGTTCTCACCTCAGGCCTCCTGCACGTCCCACAACGTTCCCGTAAACGGAGATGCCAATAACGGTATGCCACGCCCTGCTTCACATAGATGTGCCCCAACGCCGGCAGTACACGCATCGAAGCCCAGTAGGTGTCCGATTCCTCCAGAAATAGGTGGCCCGAGTCAGTTTACAAACGGGAAAAGGCCATTCGAGAAAGAAGGGATGGATATCTAAATGTCAACTCTCAATTAGAGTTCTCGGCATTCCGCGAAGTCGGCACACCCGCGATCTGCCGCTGGTTTCATTACGCCAAATCGTCACAGACTGGTGGTTCTACAGCCTCAGCCTGAAAGATCCGGGGCGAAGCCTTTTGGCGAGGTAGCCCTCACGCCGGGCTTGCTGGCGATTTTCCCCACCACGACGGCAAGTTCCCCGGAATTCCGCCATTCCTAGGCTCGTTCGACCTCTTCCTCCCATCCCAGAAATCGCCGTGCTCAAGTTAGGAGCCGGTTGGTGAGGGAACGGCCGGCCTTCCGAAGCGCATTTGAGCCGAAGCTCACGTTCTGTTGACCGGTAACTACAAGATTCGTGACGCTCTTCCATGCTCAATTTTTCATCAATTTTCTTATTGACTGGCTAGTCTCGCCGCTCGTAATGTTCCAGCATCAGAACATGAAGTTTTCCGCTAGGGATTTTCAGGATTCATGTTCCTTCGCTTTAACAAATGACAAAAACATTTCTTGCCGCAGGGTCTATTTGGTGTGCTCTGGCAAGGAATCGTGGGTGCAGATGGAGGAAGAATGAGTGCTTTTACGAACAGCGCTGATGGCTACCGGGACCTTTTGCCCATGGTGCTTGAAGAAGCACTGGGCTTTTATGATGGTCTGCCGTACCGGCGTGTGCGGGTACCCGATACCCGGACCGTGCTGCAGGAAGTTCTGGGCGGTTCGCTTCCCTTGACTTCAACGCCGGGCGAGAAGGTCCTGGAAACCCTCATACGCGGCGGCCAACTTGGGATTTGCCCGAGCGGAAGTCCCCGCTATTTCGGCTATGTGGTCGGCGGGGCGCTGCCCGTCGCCGTCGCCGCAGACTGGCTGACCAGTGTCTGGGACCAGTGCGGGGTGATCTCCGGCATGTCCCCGCTCACCAGCACCTTGGAGGAAATCTGCTCCGAGTGGCTGGTGGATCTGTTCGAACTGCCGGCGGGGACATCCGTGGCATTTACCCCCGGCTGCAGTTACGCCAACATCCTCGGTCTCACCGCCGCCAGGTATGCCGTACTCGAACGTCATGGCTGGGACGTCCGCGAACGGGGTATTCAGGCAGCACCGACAATCACTGTGCTGGCCAACGAGAAGATCCACGCATCCGTCCTTCGCGCCCTGAATGTCCTGGGCCTGGCCGGCAACCTCCTAAAAATCAGCACTGACCGCGAAGGCAGGATCCTTCCCGATGCCCTCGACAAGGCGTTGGAAGAAGCCGCAGGAAGTCCTCTGATCGTGTGTGGGCAGGTCGGTGAAATCAACACCGGAGCGATCGAGTTCCTCCAGCCCTTGTGTGAGCGCGTCCATGCAGCAGGCGGCTGGGTCCATCTCGACGCAGCCTTCGGACTCTGGGCCGCGGCAACAGAGATGCGGCAGACACTCTTCTCCGGACTTGAGAGCGCCGACTCCTGGTCCACCGATGCCCACAAATGGCTCAACGTCCCCTACGACAGCGGAATAGCGTTCATCGCCGACAAGGACGCCCACCGCGCAGCACTGGCAATGTCCCCCGACTACCTTCAATACGACCAGCCACAAGAACGGCACCCACTTGACTGGGGCCTTGGAATGTCCACACGCTCCCGAGTCATCCCTATCTGGGCCGCCCTAAAGCATCTCGGCAAGGACGGTGTGGCCCGGATGGTTGAACGCCACTGTGAACAAGCCAAACACTTCGCCCTCCAACTAGCCACTGAACCGGGCGTCGAAATCGTCAACGACATCACGCTCAACCAGATAGCCGTCAGGTTCCACCACCCTGCCAACCACAGCGACGTCCACACCCAGAACGTCGCCGATGCCTTCCAGGAGGAGGGCATCGGCTGGGCCCAGACCAGCCGATACAACGACCAGAAAATCCTCCGACTCGCCGTCCTGAACTGGGCCACCACTGACGACGACATAGACAGGGCCGCCGCCTCACTACTCTCCCACCACCGCCGCCTCATCCATCAAGGGAACATGGCCCGGGCAACGCAAACCGTGGTCACCAACCATCGCAACATCATCAACCAAGCACAGACTCACGGCTGACCATGACAGAGACGAAGAACCCAACGGGAGCAGACGGGGAAAAAGGAACTCAGAACACGGACTTCTCTGCCCACTTAACCGTCGACCAGTGGCTGCTATCCGACCCAGCTCCCGGCACCTACCACGAGTACAGAAAGCGCTCATTTCAACTGACGGGACAAGGAATGACATGCCACAGACGCGCCCCCCTATCTACCGTCACCGCAACCCCACCAGGAAGGACACGACCAGTCATGACCGTGACAACAGCAACAAAGGACGCATCCCACACTTTTCGCCAGGCTACGACCTTGGACCGGGACAATGTTATTGCCGCTCTTACGGCCGGCTTTTCCGATGACGTCCTCGTTGGCGGGTGGTTGTTCCCGGACCCGGAAACCTACGCCCACCACGCCGGCGGCTGGTTCGCGTGCTACACCGACTTCGCGCTGGAACACGGCTACGTGTGGACCACCGGCGACGCAGTCGCTGCCCTCGTAGCCATGCCTTCGGCGGCGTGGCAAGGTGCCCAGCAAGATGAAGACCTCAAAGGTCGAGTGGCCAAAGCCACAGGCCCCTACATCGACCGGGTCGCAGCCCTCGACAAGGTTTTCGCAGACCGCCACCCGGAGGCAGTTGACCACATCTACTTCGCCATGGGGGCCATCCAGCCCGAGCACCGCAGCAAAGGTCTTGGCACCCGCATGCTTCAGAACGCATTCGAATTCGCTGATCTCGTGGGACTGCCCTGCTACGCCGAGGCCTCCTGTGAGCGGAACGCCCGGCTGTGGGACCGGATAGGCCTACGCATAACCGGGGCACCCATCACGGTGACTGGTTACGACTCCGACATGTTTTCGCTCTGGCGGCCACCCACGCCAACCGCCCACACCTGACACAAAATCTGCTTAAACTCGAATGAGAGCACCCGCTCGCGACAAGACTCGAGGGCTCACCGGGCCGATCCCGCGAGACCACGCCCTCTCCACCTCGGCCTCACCTGGCCAAGGTTCACTAACATTTCTCGACGGGAGGTGCGGGTACCAAAGATCACAAGTATCCGCCCGCACCTCCCCGTCAGAACCTGCCCCGCTCACACCCTTACCCGAGACCGGTTTCCCGGTGCGGGTGGGTGGTTTGAGCGCGACGGAGAACGGCCTTGGGCAGGTCCATTTCGTGGGCCAGGGACTGTCCGATTTTCGGTGGATCCACGGTTGGCATTTAGTTGATTCTTCCGTCGAAGCTGATGGCGAAGGCGTTCAGGGCCGGCTTCCATCGT
>NZ_JAVDSM010000029.1:0-7307 GCF_031455315.1 Arthrobacter sp. 1088 | reverse complement strand
TCGACGACACCCTCAGCACACCCGTAGCTGACGTGGGAAAACGCTGCATGACAGGTTTGGACGAGTTATCTCATCTACTTCTACTCGTCCCACTCGTACGCCGATAACCGATGTTATGTAAGGTTGATAGAATGTCAGAACAAAAACATCGTTCTTTTTAGCCTATCAACACTCGCCTCATTGGGAGCCAGACCCGCCCTCCGTTCACTGGTGCGCCTTTGGTCGCGTCTGTAGCAACGAAAGGCCCTCAAGAGCTTGGCCGGCCACATCTGAAGGCGCCGTCGTCGGTGAGGACCGGGACCACGCTCCACCCCTGGCGGGTCTTCGGCGTGACAGAGAGAAGTACATACGGTACAGCCGAATTACTCAATCGCACCGGTGATTGAAGAGATCGAAGATCTCCTGGGTCGCGGAAGCCTCTGGTGCCGATGTGTGCATTTGGATGTCACTGAGTTGCGAACACCTGTGAGTTCGGCACGCTGCCCGCTTCCAGAAATCCCCGAGCTTCAGGACAGGTCGCAACCAAGGCATTCATGATCGGCAAAATAGACTGCTCTGATGATTAGTGTTGAGGGTGCTGGCCTAATAGCCCAAGTGGTACCTGTAGGCCTCTTGATTGTCACGGTCGAACAAAAATGGCTGGGCCCTGCTAAGCGAGAACCGGGCCCGATCGGCACAGTTTGGTGGTACATCGCACTCCCCTATAAGGCGCTGACGGTCCTCACCTCCCTACTTGCAATATGGGCTTGTCTCGCCTCTGTAAGCAACGCCAAGCCTTTAGATGGATTTGACGCTTCACTGGTCAGCGTCTCACTCGCTTCCCTCGGGATGATGGTGTTCGCCACGCTCCTGGCGCTCCTGAGCTATGGCTACGTTGGAAGGGACAAAGCGATAGCAAATATCGAACGCTACGACAGGCAGCAACGCATCGTTGATCGTGCACACAGAGTTGCGAGGATAAGGCGGCGAGCAGAGAAACAGAAAGCTAGGGGGGCAAGACCGTCCACTGAAAATGCCTCTGACGCCGATTAACGCCGACATTTCCGTTTATGCTCGTGCCGAAGATGAGCTCAATATCGACGTCTCGGAGCGGGTCGACGTCCGGAGGACGACGAGCACCTCGCATCCTCGCCTGCCGAGGACAGCATTATCGAGGCGGCGCCAGCCATTTCGGCCCCGTAACTTCCGTCCGGTGACCTACACCCCGACCTGACGTCAGAGGGAATCATGGTACGCGTCAGGTTAAGATCCAAAAGCCAAATTCATGACAGTCCGCAGCTAACGTCTCAGGCCCTAAACCGACATCTCAAGCCATTGTGAGGAGTTCGGCGTCTGCTAGTTGACCTTACGTAAAGCTGGCGCTGAGAGGGAGCAGAGAGGCCCCTCCCCGGACTCAGGAAAGGCTGTGGATTGCCCCGGCCCAGCGGGGGCCGGAAACGGCCCGGCGGACCGCCCTGGCACGTCCGTGGAAGTCGATCTTTGGCATACGCGGAGAATCCTCAGTTTTGCCACCCGTATCGCTCCAGGCTGATGGCACTGCGGCATTTGTCGATGTTGTGCAGCAGTCGGTGATCAGCCCCATGCCGGCGTACTCGCGGACAGCGGCGATGCCGGCAACGGCGTCGGTCTTGGTGTCGAAGGGCTTGGAAACTGCCATAACGGTCCCGTCGGGTGCTGTGAGCCGGAACCTGAATGCTGACTGCGAGTCCATAAAGAGTTCGAACATTCCTGCCATTGCGATCCTTTCGGTCTGATGGATCCCCGAGGCTGCATCCTTGCCGCCACCGGACACGAGGCACCATTGCCGTCGTTTTCCGCGGTATCCCGCCATCCAAATGTCCATCAAATTCAGCATGCGTTCGCCGAGTCTTTCGCAGGGACGCATACCCGCGCAAGGCCTTATCCCGCATACAACCGAAGTGATCCCCCGCTCTCAAGTTCCGCCCAGAAGTTAATGGCGCGCGCGGACTCGCTGGCGGGTAGTCGACGTTGTGTCGTGTTGACGGCATGTCAGCACCAAAGCGGCCCCTCCATTCTGGCGTGACACAGGCGGATCCCCGACGTCAACCAGGCGGCGCCGCAGCATTGGCGGCAGCCCGTCGGCACGAGCAAGACGGCTGTGGCATGACGGATTGAATGAGCTCCTGGTCGGTTGCCGCTTCAAACCCTCAGGCCGGCGGATTTTTAATTTCGGCGGATGGGGCCACCAGGAGTCCGAAATTTCTTTGGACGATTCGAACAGCCCTGGTTCGGCGCTCCCAATCGTCTTTCGGGGGCTGCCCGCACCCTACTCCCCCGGAGGTGACGCGGAGTCGTATAACCGCCGTTACGTCGTGTGGACGCCATACCAATCTAGAACATGATCGACTAATGCGTCGTTCGGCAATCGGCACGTAATAATCAATTCGATGACGGCTTTCTAGAACCTACTTATACCGTGGCAAGATCATCAATAAGTTAACGGGGCCGGTGGTGGTCGCTAGTAGAAGGATGCCAAGCGGATGGGTTTTCGAGATTGGGATGGTACCGAATGGCAGGATTACTGTATCGAGCTCCTCCGCTTAAGGTATTCGAACCACGACCTAGTTGAGGTACCCGACCGCCACAACGGAGACCTCGGGCTAGAAGCCTTCACCCACAACGGCGTTGCTTTTCAGTGCTACGCGGCTAAAGAACCTCTTGGGGTTCGGGACCTTTATGAGCATCAGCGGGACAAGCTGACCACGGACCTTGGCAAACTCAATAAGAACAAGGGAGACCTCAGCAAGTTGTTGAAGGGGGTTTCTGTCCATCGCTATGTCTTCCTCGTTCATCGCAACGACTCCAAGGAGCTAGTCACCCACGCGCAGACAAAGGCTAGCGAGGTGAGAACGTGGGCACTACCATTCGTCAGGGCTGACTTCGCAATCACGATTGAAACTGACGATCACTATGCCTCTGAAAGAGACAGCTTAAGGACCATTCCTACGCATCTCGTAGATCCAACACCAGTGGATCAAGAAACGCTTTTCGATTGGGGGACCAAAAATCCTGGCCTACTTGAAGAAGCACGACGCAAAATTGGCAACCTGGGCTACAAGGGTGGCGCGCTGGAGACGTACCTGGACTCACTGTCGCACCAATTTCTCTTGGGAGAAAACGGCCTGGCGGACCTCCGAGCAAAGTTTCCCACCAGCTGGGCGAGTGTTTCCCAACTGAAGTCCGACAAGGAACGAATGCTGGCCCTTGAATATCCCCCTGGCTTCACGACCAGTGCCATGGACATCAAAGCAATCGCCCAAGATGTCGCCGGCGAACTCCAGAGAGACATTCCCACCGTCTCTGCCAGACTTGCCACCACCTTAGCGTGGTCGATGGTCGCAGACTGGATTCTTCGCTGTCCCTTGGACTTCGAGGAGCCGGCCGCATGAACAGCGTGGAAGCACTAGAAGAGCTTTTCGCCCATGCACCAGCGGCCATATTCAGGGAACGCAAGGATGCGATTCCTGGAGACCTTCGAATCAGTTGGCGCCTTTCAGTACTCTGTATGCTCCTCCAACGGTTCAGGAATAACCGAGCAACACTTGAGCACCTTCACATAGTCTGGTGGGCCATGCGTTCGCCCGATAGCCAGCAACTGTTTCTGCGCTGGTTCGACGGGGACAAAAGACCGGACGAACTGATAGTGCGCTTCGACCCTTCGCTGAGCGTCACGGTTGACCTGGCGCTTGGGGAAGACCTCGTAGAAGTCAGCTCCACTGGCGCCATAGGACTCTCCTTGATCGGCTATGAGCTGGCGCTGGAGGTCTGGAAGGAACCCGAGGTTCTAGTGGCCGAAAAGGCCTTCCTATCAAAACTGCCCCGCAAAATGACCCAGTCATCACTTAAGGAACTGACCGAATGGATCTGAAACCGCGTCTCTTACTCCGGGCGGTCAAGCTAACAGCGGTGACTGCTGAGGGTGAAGTAGGCCGAACCGTACAGTTCAGCCAGGGTCTGAATGTTCTCCGGGCCGGTAACACTAGCGGTAAGTCCACGACACTTCAGGCAATTATCTATGCGCTTGGACTTGAGGGCATGCTCAGCCCTCGACGTGAGGTTCCGTTGCCGCACTCAATGACGGATAGCGTGACCGTTGACAATCAAGAGCTACGCGTTCTCAGATCCTGGGTCTCCTTGGAATTTGAGAACGCCGAAGGAAAGGTCATCACGGCCACTCGCCACGTCAAGAACGAAGAAACCAAGAACACAGTCATCACAGTTGAGTACGGTCCTGCCCTCACGCAAGGCGGTTCCTTCAAGACCGAGGACTACTTTGTCCGGCTGGCAGGAGCTGCACAGAGAGAAAGTGGATTCCACCACTTCCTGACCTACTTCCTAGGATGGAAGCTCCCCTTCGTTTCCTACATGGACGGTAGCGAAAAGCCGCTCTACAGTGAGTGCCTCTTCCCTTTCTTCTACGTTGAACAGAAGCACGGCTGGTCTGGCGTGCAAGCGAGGATTCCTACTTACTTCGGAATCCGCGAGGTAGGCAAGCGTTCGTTCGAGTACGTTCTCGGCCTGGATCTATTTGAGCGCATTCTTCAGCGTCAGCGGCTCGCCTCTAACATCAGCGAATTGGAAGGCTCTTGGCGGGCTGCCCTCACGGATTTGAAGAACACAGCTATTGCAGCAGGAGTTGCAATCTCCCGCGAGCCACGCCGCATCGCAGATTCTTTGGATGATGATAGTGCTTCGCCTACCGCCTTCGTGGACGGGACATGGTTACCACTAGATGCTGCTGTCGAGCGGCTCCGTGAAGCTATCTCTAACAAAGGGTCCGTTCCCTCAACTGGCTCAAACTCTGCAGCTCTCGAAGAAGAGCTCGAAGCAGCGGAAGACTCTGTCCGCCTTCTGGTAACCGCCCTGGCTCTGCTAATAGAAGAACGAGTTGGCTTGCAAGAGCAGAGCGCCCAGTTGGAAATCCGGCTGGAGGCACTCAACGAGGACTTGCAGCGCCACAAGGATGCGGCCCTCTTGGTCCGCCTTGGAGCCAAACACGCAAAGTCCCTTGCGGAAGAACACACTTGTCCAACGTGCCACCAAGAGGTAAACGACGGGATGGACATCTCAACACATCCGATGACCGTCGATGAAAACATTTCGTTCATCGATAAACAATGTTCGACGTTCTCAGCCGCCCGAGACGACGTGGCGCGCACCTTGGATGCTATGCGAGTTAGAGAACGCAGCATGCGCGACTCACTTGCAAGGCTTCGCCAAAGAGTACGACGAATCAAGGAGGCCTTGCTTGGACCCGAACGAGCAACGTCGCTTGCTGAAATATCCCAGCGAAACGCACTTCAGGAACAGCTCGAGAGGCTTCTTGAGAATCAGAGAAGTCTCGATCAGCCCCGAGAACTTTTGCGAAGCCTCTCAGGGAGCCACAAGGAGCAGACGGAGGCACTCAAGGCGCTAAAGGCATCAGACCTAACCGAGTCCGATAAGTCCAAACTCGAGAAAGTCGAAGGCTATCTTCGAGATCAACTTCACCGGTATCACTTCCATTCGTTGAAACCAGAAGAGGTTGAGATCAGCCGCGACACCTACCGGCCCGCTCACGAAGGCTACGAACTGGGCTTTGACCTGTCAGCCAGCGACATGATCCGGGTCATCTGGTCGTACCTCTTCGCGGTGTTGCGTGTAAGCGACGAAGCAGGAGGGAACCACTTGGGTCTTCTCATTTTCGATGAACCCAAGCAACAGGAGACAGCTTCTGAAAGTTATGCCCAGTTACTCCAGGAAGCCGGTGAACAAGGCCGACGCGGTTCGCAGATTATCTTTGCCACTAGCGAGAGTCGCCAGTCACTGCTGAACATGTTGGAGGGTTCAGAATACAATCTCATCGACATCCCCGACGGGCAACGGATTCTCACACGGTAACCGGTAGTCGTTCAGGCACTAGTTAGCCGAAAATTCGGAGCCGCCCGCGCGTAGTCAGACACTCTGTTCGCTCTGCTACCGGCTATCGGGATAGCCCGCCCTTGCCTCGCTCGGCACCTACAGCTGCCCCCGTACGGGATTTCCTGGCTTTAATTGCCTTCCCGGTTGTTACGGCTGCGCTGGGGTGTGTGCCTTCGCTCCGGGCGGCCGCGAGTCGGCCGCGTATCTGCGTTTCGTTGGCGCCGGTCTCGGCGAGTGACTCCGCGAAATTCTGGTGATGTTCGGCTGAGCCATAACTGGCCTGTGCTGCGGTTTCGGACGTCAGACCTTGGTCTTTGAGTCGATTGCTGTCGTTGCCGGTGACGCGGTTCTCGATCTCGCGGCCTACGCCTTCGATGCGGGCAAAGAGTTCCTTCTCGGCCCGCTCGTACCGCTGTTTCAGAGGTGAGAATTCGGAGCCTTTGAATCCACCTTCGGCTAGGAGTCTCGCTTCGTGCAGGTTCTTGGCGGCGTCCACGAAGGCAGGGTCTTTGAAGTGCTCCTCGCTCGCCCCGTTGGTGTTCGCTGCGGTTTCATTGCGGAGCTGGTCGATGTCCGGGCCGTTGATGCCGTCCTTGCCGATGAGGAACATACGTTCCTTGATTTCGGCGTCGGCGGCCATCACGGCTTTCGGGGTTTTTGCGTTCTGAGCCAGATGCAGCGCCTCTGCCATGGCGGGGTTGGCAAGGTATTCCACGGGTACCTGATGGCGTTCCATCTCCGGTGCGAACTTGGCGGCTTTGGCGCGGAGTTCTTCGGAGTGGGCATCCGCGAGGAGCTGCATGGCCTTTTTGTGTTCGGCTGCTGCTTTCTGTACTTCTTGTTGGCTGGAAGCAAGAGCTTCCAGCTGATTCTTCCCGTCCGTCATGGCCTGGACGATGGATTCCAGATAGGCGGTGTCCGCGCCGACGTCGTGGGTGTCGACACCGTAGCGTGCCAGGACTTGCTGGCGGATCTTCTCCGACGCTTCCAGAGCAGTGGGGTCGTGGTCTTTCCACCCTTCCGCGACGACGTAGGCGGTGGCAATGTCGGACGGCTGGGCCTTGTCCCACCACTGGTCTTTCTCCACAGGTACCAGCGCTGCGTGGGTTGCGCTGCGTTCCGCTGCCAAGCGCGCTGCAGCTTCGTGCGCTGCTTGAGCCTCCAGATGTTCTTGTTGGCGCTGGGATTCGTGCCGCTTACGGGCCAAGGTCTCGGCGATGCGGGAGGCGATCATCAAGGACTGTCGCAGTCCGCCGTCCAGCACATCGTCCATTCCGTCTGATTCACTCATGGTGTTCCCCTTGCACTAGTGGTGTGATTCTTATCGGTCGAGGCCCGGGCCGGAGTCGCGTCGGCTGGGTTGATGGGTTTTCGCTTGTGTGGTC
>NZ_JAVDSM010000028.1:0-8471 GCF_031455315.1 Arthrobacter sp. 1088 | reverse complement strand
CAAACTGCGATTCATCAACCGGCGAGCCGTGAAACAGCCCGAGGTGGGCTCAAATCAAAATGCCAAACCGGTCTCCACTCAAACTGCCATATTCACTGCCGGAAAAGTCCACGCCTATAACCGGGACGGCAACCAGGTCGTGATGGCGGACCGTGTCGATGGCGATGTTCGAATCAACATTGATGCCAGTTCCACCATTCACCAAAACATCAATTCGTCGGCCAGTGGGGCCAAAGCCGCAGGAGCCCAGGGGGAAGAGTCGGTGGTGGCTGGCGGAGCAGTCATTGCCGGCGCCTTGTTCATGATGTTCCGTGAGCCACTAATGTGGCTGACCATCGGTATGTGCTGTGGGTTACTCATCACTTTGATCGTGGCCATGCACCGAATCGTGGCCGCGCCCGCCGTGAAATCATCGCCGGGGGCGGAACATCGTCTGAAGCTCGCCTCTGGAACTGGCAAGCAACAGGAGTGGTCAGTGAGTTGCTTGTTGCCGTAGCAGTGGCTGTTTACGCCTGGATCGGGGTCTACACCCAAAACTGGCACGGAAACACTCTCGAATCCATCGGCCAGAAGGTCCAAGAGGCATCGGCGGGTCACGTCCCACCTCAAGGGTTCGGCCGGGAAGTCTTTGACATCCTCGGCCAAGCAGTAGAACTTGTCAAAGCCGATCCACCGTACGGCTTCTCTCTCGTCATTGTCCTGCTGGGCGCTGTCGTCGTGTCAGGATCACTGCTAGTCCGAAGTTGGTTCTCCCTGTTTGACTGGTGCGCCTACATTGGGTTCTTCCGCGGGACGGCCAGCCGGGGACTCAAACAACGCGCGGAACGTTTCGACCGACGCGGATGGAAAGAATGGCTTCGGAATCTGTTTTTCGCCCTCATCGGAGCGGGTTTTGCTTCAGGGCTGGTCTTTAAATTCTTGGAGGCAGCGTCGGGTATGAGTTAGCCCAAGACATCCGGCCTCCCCATGCTGCTTTCTGGACGGAATGAATGGATCCTGGAACTCTTTCGGGGAGAAAGTCAGACTGCACAACCGGTCGCCACTCAAACTCCCACATTCGGCTGCGGCCATCGCCGCCGACCAAGCGGGTATTTTTGGTCACATTTGTCTTAACGGTTAGAACAAAGCATGCAATACTGGGGGCACAACGGGCCTTCGGGAACGTTGACCGCCTAAGGCCCCGAAAGGGGCCTTCAGTGCTTAAGGCACCCAAAACCGCTCACGCTCAATGGCGGGACGCAGGACACCCCACATCCGTTCCTTTGTTGCCGCGGCCCTGTCGTCCTTCTCCACCACGCTCTTCCTGCGGTTGTAGAGGTAGGCCACGAAGTCCGCTGCCTGCAGGCCGTGATGGAGGCTGCTGTCATCAAAGCGGACGGGATGCAGAATCTGGGGAAGGGTTGAAGTCCGGTACCCAGGTGTGCCTACCAATGAGTACAGGGCCATGCTGGCGGCATGCTGTTCTTGGTCCGGAACTTCATCGGCCACAACCAGGACTTGCCGGTCCTTGCCGGCCGCGTAGTCGCTAACCCGCTCCAGAGCATATCCGAGGGTGACTTCGTGCGGGGGCAGGGGTTTGGAGTAGCGGGCCTTCTGCCGTTCAACATCCATGCCCTCAACGAAAACCTTGCCGCCACTGGTGACGATGGCTCCGAGGACCTTCGTGTAGATCTTTTCCTTGACTCTGTGTTTGCCGGCCACTGCTTTCCAGCCTTTGCTTCCCTGCATCAGGGGATGCGCGTGAAGCTCGGTCCCTGCCGGGACTCCATGAGCGTCAGTGGCGTACTTCATCACTGCCCGGATTTCGTCCCCCAGATTGAACAGGGACACCATATCGAACACGACTGCTGACACGCAGTACGTGGACATCCCCTGCGGGTAGGACTCATCGATAAAGGCAACCAGCACAACATCGATTAACTCACAGGGCCCCGCCCGCCCGAGAATTGTCCCGATTCCGGGTACCAGTGGCGGCACCATATGGTTGATCTACTCGGGCGTATCTCCTTCGGTGTCGAATGCGTCCTTGACCTCGTCGCCCTGTCGGCTTTTACTACTGTCCGACTCCTCCGCATTGCCGATGGCTTCGGCCGAGTGGTCAAACGGCGCGTTCTCGATGGTTGTAGGTATGTGCACGGCTGGTTCGATTCGCGCTTGGCTGCCGGCATTTCCGGGAAGTTCAGTGGTCATTTGAGGTCGTCCTTCATGTCAGGGTGCGGATGCCGATCACGATTGATGTGGCGGCCCAGGATGCCAGAAGCAAAAGGAAGCCGAGTCTGAGCCATCCCGAGACTTTATCGTTTTGTTCGAATGTTGCTCGGAGTTCTTCTCGGTTGTCTACGGTGATGCTGTAGAGCGTGCTGTAGATATCCGCCGAAAGCCTTTCATTGAAGGACTTGCTGGGGTTGGCCACATGCCGTTTCCTGGGCCATATCGCGAGCATGCCGAAAATGCCGCTGAGAACAGTTAAAGCGACGGCGATCGCCAGGTACGGAGTGAGCATGTTTGACGTTGTCAGCGTCGCGAGGACACCGGCCGCGGTGACCAGAATTGTGGCCCGTGTTCGCAGCGAGTCGTGCCTGCTCGATGCAGCCTGTAGCTCTCTGAGAACTTCGTCATTGATAAGGGCAAGTTGCTTTAGCGGTGGGCCCTCGACCTCGTTCGCGGCCGAACCGTCTGGGGAGCGTAGGTTCTGTTCCATGGTGGGCTTCCCTAAGCTGCTAAAGAGCCGCGAGGGCTGAAGCCCATCGTCATAGCGGAAAGTACTCTTGGTCTGGCTTCAACGGAAGGGCTTTCCATCCCGGACTTGCGCCCCGGCTATGTGTCCCAGTCAACTAGGCATGGTAGAAGACCTATAGCGTGGGCCCTCTACGCTGGGGACCGTCGATTTCCGGACCTGGCCGGTGGCCAGTGTTTTCCTGTTCTTCTTCGCGCTGGCGGGCGTTGAGTTTTTCGAGGTCTTTCTGCGCTGGCGGAGTTTCTCCAGCGCGGCCTGTGCGGCGTCATCCCTCTTAGCCGGAGCCGGGCCGGTCTCACTGGTTTGCTGCTGTTGCTTTGCGCGTAGTGCGGCGAGTTTCTGCTGGAATGTCTGTTCCTGTGCCGGGCGGGCGTCTTCTGCAGCGGGGGAGCGTTTGGCTTGGACAGGAGGCGTGGGTTGTTGCTGGGCGCGAAGGAACTCTTCGGCTGCGTGTCTGGCCTCATTGTTTTCCTGCGAGGAGTGCGCTTCGGCGTCCAGGTGAGTCTGTATCGCCTGTGCGGAGGCGCGCACCTGGGCGGCGACGTCGTCGACGCCGGGTCAGGGTTCCCCTTGCGTCCTCGCAGGCGCAGCGTGTGAAGTGTTCGCCCGTGCCGGCTCCGTGCCGTTGAGGCGGCGCATTTCATCGCGGGCTTGTTCACGGCGCTGCTGCCGCGCCTGCTGGATGGCCTTCTCCTGTACGGTTTGGTCCGGTCCCGTACCGGGTGTCTGAGCCCCGGAGGGCGTGCGGGTGCCTCGGGTGGCTTCCTTTCGTTGGCGTTCTTGTTCGGCGCGGAGCCGTTCGAGGGCACGGTCCTGGACTTCGCGAGGCTGGTTTGCGACGCCCGACAGTTGCCGGAGGACGTTGGCCCGGGCACGTTCCTGGAAGAGTTCCTGACGCTTGCGTTCCTGTTCCTGGGCGTGTTCTTGCTGGCTGCGTGCCAGTTCTGCCCGGGCGGCTTCCTGTATTTCCGCTTGGCGCTGCAGGTGGTCCTGCGGAGTGGGCTCAGCTGGTGCGGATACGGGTTGCGGCAGAGCCGGGGCGTGGACGGGTTCAGCGGCAGCATGGGTGGGCTCGGCCGGTGCTGCGGGGGTCTCTGGGCGCAGGAGTTGTTCGGCGCGTTGGTGCGTTCGTTACGGTCCTGGAGTTTTTGTGCGCGTTCGTTGACGCGTTGGGCGGCTTTGGTGGGCAGCGGCTCGGGGATGGGTATGATGTCCAAGTTGTTCGCTGCGGCGTGGTTCGCCGGCCCCTCCAGGGCCCCTGTGGGGGCGGGGGTGGTGGTGACAGGCACCGCTGCGGGGGACACGGCAGTGAGGGCCGGGGTAGCGGCGGCGGCCTCGGCGGCGGGCTCTGGCGCGCCGGCGGTGACGGGCACGGGTTTGTTGGTGCCACCGGGTCCGGGCTGGGTGCCGTCGGGGCGGGTGGTGCCGTGTTGCTCCGGGGTTGGCTGGCCGGTGAGTGTTTCGGGGTCGGGTGTGGTGCCGGTGATCTTGTCGGCGGCGGTGTGCGCGTCGACGGTCCGTTGCTGGGTGGGGGAGAGCCGGACCCGTTCCGCGCGTTGGCGCAGGTACGCGGCGGCGACGTTCTGGCCCTCCGTGCGTCCGAGGCTAAGTTGTTCGGCCCGCGCCGTGGCGGCGGCCGTGTGGAGAGAGCTCTTTGGTCGTGGCCGGTGCCTTGCTGGTCTGGGCCGTGTATTTGTGGATCCGCGTGACGGCGGCCGCGGGCTCGTCGCCGGTCTGTGGTTGTCCGTCTTTTTTGTTCCGGTAGGCGTCCGGGACCGGTTCGGGGTCGGTGCTGAGGATGTTGTAGGTTTCGCGGAACACGGCGATCTGTACGGCCGTGTTCTCCCATTCGGCACGGCGGGCCCGGTCTGAGGGGACGAGCCCAAGTTTCGCGGTCCAGGCGGGTTGTTCGTCGGCGAGGATCTTCCCGGCCCAGCCGAGTTCGGCCGCGATCTGGTCCGTGCGGTGAGCAGTTCCGCGGTCCAGGTTTCACCGATCGTGCCCGTGGCCAGGCCGTATGCGAGGGCGTGGGCGGGTGCGATCCATTCAGGCACGGCGGCGTTGAGGGTTTCCTTGATTGCCTCTGCTTCGGCCATGGCGTCCTTGTTGGTCAGGATGGTCCGCAGTTTCTCTTCGGTGGTGATGCGTTCCAGGATGGTCCCGGCCTGGTTGACCCGGTTCCGGGACCCTGCTGTGACGTCGGCGTCCGGACGCGGCTTCTTCTTCCCTGCCCCGGTCTTCTTCGCTGGATCCTTTTGGGGTTCCTTCGCGGCGTCCTTGACCGATTCCTTTCCGGCACTGGCGTCGTCCGTCGGGGCGTCGGGCTTGGCGGTCCATACGGACAGCACACCTCGTTCTTCCGTCTCAGAGACCTGGGTGGTCGCGGCGAGGGTTGTGCGGAGCTCCTTCTTTTTGGCGAGTTCTTGTTGGAGTCAGGTGTTGGCTTTGATCTTCCCGGTTTCGGTGTAAGGCCCCCATCGGGGAAGTACGGGCAGCCCGCCGGGTAGGTGCGCTACTCGGCTCACTGGCTCATCTGAGGAGGACCGATGCGGGTACCCGGCCTCCAGAGATACCCGGAGCCTTCGGGATCAGATACCGTCCAGCGATCGATCGTGGCCACTTGGCGGCGGGCTCGGAATCAAGCAGTACGTTGTAGACTGAGATACCGTTCGGTGCAATGACCACCACCGTAGCGGCGTCTCCTGCCTTGGCCACCGGCGCAACTCCCTCCCGGTCCGGGTAGTCGAGGGCGAACTCGACCCGGTCTCCTTCGACGAAAGCAGTGGCGGTAAGAATCGTGCCCGATGCTGCTGGAGGGGGTAGAACGGCCGTTTGCTTTGCCCGAGGGCGCGTGCGTCGGCATGAATGTTCTCTTGTCTCCGCATTCAGGAGTTACCCAGCCTCAAGCACCCTTCCTGAGGTAGGTGCGAATACAGGCTCGCATATACGAACGTCAATTGCCTTCACGTGAAGACGAGACGGTATAAACGGCGGATACGCACCAGGAAAGGCGTTCATCTGCGCGAATGCCGACTCGACCGGGGACTGGGATTCCTCTGCGCCGGCGAAGGCGGACAGACTGATAAAGACGCCCGCAACAGCGAGTTCAGGATCCAGGCCAACCCGATGGCTGAGGCGGATCAACCCGTCCGGTGCGCCGTCCTCACGGCTCGACGCGTCGCCATTCACCCATGTTGAGGCAATCTCCGTCCTAACACCCGAACTCTTACCGCCCCTGCCCATGATGCTCAATCCCGCATGACACCACGCCACGGACGCGCCACCCAGTGGCAGTTCCGGGAACCCGCCATTTACGTAAAGCAGTCCGAGACCGGAACCGGTAAATGTCGCCCCCGTGAGGTCTGGCCATGACAGTATCTCGAGTTGAACGCTGACCTCCAGGCTCATGCCTGGTCCGTGCGGGCCGAGGTGAACGGAGGCGCCTATCGAGGCGCTAGCTCGATTGAAGCCCAGAATGAATGTCTCGGATGAAGGGTACTGGACACCGCCGAGTTGACCTGTGGCCGCGCCGACGTCCAAGGTCCTGGCGTTGGCGTCGGCGCGTGAGTAGCGCGTTATCTCACCCGACGACGAATCGCTAAGGGGTGCCGACTCGACAGAGAACACCGGATCCAGGGTCCGGCACCAGCCCCTGGACAAGAGGGTTTCACGGGGTGTGGAGAACGCGGGTGGTCTGCCGAACTCAAGTGCGTAACGCACCGTCTCCGCGGTCTGTGCTTCCAACAACGTCCCAAACTGTTCGAGCTCGGAGTGATGCTCCTTGTCCAGCCATGCATCGTGCGCCTCAAGTAGCTCCTTGCCAAATCTCGTGGCAGATTGGTCGGACATACTAGGCCACCCCCTCTTGGCGGATCCATATCGCTCCAGTGTGCTCTCCCTCCGAAGCTTTATCCAGACGTCCGTGGTCAATACACCTAGCTCGGGGAGTTTCATGCCGCATTTAAGCTCCCTGTGACTGGAACGTTGAGCGGACTGAACAAGGAATGAAAATAGTTGAAGGTCTTAGAACCTATTAGGTTCGCAGCAATAGGTCAGTAATGCTGACATGCTCCCCAATTCGCACGGTCAATTTGCCGCTCGTGCCCTGCCATTCTGACCAGAGGCTGAAGAGCACCTGATCATCCTCCTTGTTGATAGAGACCTTAAGGGCTGTCTCGCGTTCGATCACCAACCGCTCTTGGCCTCCGTCAACCAACCGGATCCGGACTGACAGGGCAAGTTCGTCCCAAGTCAGGTCCACAGTACTTCCGTCGTTGGCGAGACCAGAAATGCGAACAACTCCTGGAGAATCCAAATTCACAACGTCAAGAGGCAGATTGTGCAGATCCGTAATCTGAGGAACTTCCAACCTAGTATTCATTGGGTTCGCCTTATCCCATGCGCATGACGGTGGTGAGCCTAAACCCACCTGTGTAATTAAGTGCTATCCCTGTGGGGCGGAGCTCGTAGACGCCGCCGTTTCTGCACAATTGAGCTGGATCAGCGGAAGTATTCCTGCGGTCTCAGGGTTGTCCGGGAGGGTGCCACAGGAAGGTTATTAGGACTGATCCTCATGCGGGTCTGGTCTTGCCGACGTTCGGACGACCAGGCCCCCGGTTGCTGCACTCTGGTCGGTGTCGGAGAAGCGCTATCTTCGGAGTCCGTATGGCCGCTAGGGGGCTAGTAGGACGAGCTCAATTAGATCGGGTTCTTCTGCGTTGTCTGAAATGAAAGCCCTGGTCGCATCATATTGTTGAGCGATAGGACTTCCTGCGGCAATCATTGAAGACAGGTCGACAATATAAGCCATCATTGGAACAATGCTTTCTCCAATTTCCTCAAAGCCATCCATCCCCGCGAGCCTGAGATCCGCGCTTTGAGCTAGCTTGAGTACTTGATCAACGATATGAAACTTGATCAAGATTGTCTTTCCTGAGCGGAAAACGCTAGTAGGGAATTCTTTCAAGAGGCGATCTTCAAACTGCTCTACTTGTCCCATGGTGCTTTCCAGGTCGGCTTGAACTTATCACTGACTTGCACGATTGTACCGTTTATGTCGTTTCGGACAACATAGCTTCCGTCAGCGGCATAATAGGCGGTTGCCGGATCATCCCTACGTCCTCCCTGCGTCGGATCAAATCGAGTATCTCGTGTCGCGACTGTTCGGGTTGGGCCATTGATGGCTTGTGAAATTGAACTATTTGTCCATCCCCGTTTCGACATTTGATCGCCGATCTTAGTTTCGATGGTGTAGGTCAGGCGCGTGGCGTCGGAACTTGCTCCCGCAGTGCCCAGTGCGGCGATGCCCAACGCAACGAGCGGCCTGGCTTTGTCAGCGAATGCCTGGTTGGCATGGTTGAGGTCTTGCTCCCATTGGGGTTTGGTTTGGAGGTTGGCTTCGGCCAGGGCCTTGCCGCAGGCTTCGTTGATCGCGAGCTGCTCGGGGCTCATTCCGACTTTGACGTCTCTGACGCACGACAGAGCCGTGTGTGTGGAGCTGATTTGGGGTCGGCTTGCCTGGGCGGGATTGTAGGGGTAAGTGCCGATTCGTTGGATGATTCGGTTGAAGTAGGTGGTGGCGGGTGGTGTGTAGCCGGGGCGTCGGATGGATATCGGTGGTGCCGGTGCTGGTGCGGGTACCACCGGTGTTGGGTAGACGTATCCGGTTCGCCAGGGGCCGGGATTGCTGGGTATGGGAGTGACCCAGTCGTCGGCGTAGCCGTAGGATGACGGG
>NZ_JAVDSM010000027.1:0-9257 GCF_031455315.1 Arthrobacter sp. 1088 | reverse complement strand
TAAACGAGGGCTTCGTTTTCGATTTCACCGATGGTGTTGACCTTGGTGTTGACCATGACCTGCACGCGGGTGTCGGTGTGGGCTGCCAGTTTGGCAAGACCGGCGGGGGTGAAGATGACCGAGACGGTGTTGTTCGCGGCGTCGAAGTTCACGGTGTAGTCCGTGCCCGCCGTGAGGGGTGTGCCGTCAACGAGGGTCGCGGACGCGCCGATGTAGGTCAGTTTCTGGTCCAGGACGTCCACGATCTTGTAGCCATCGATGACGGCTTCGTTCGGGATGTCACCGGTGATGGTGAAGTCGATCTGGTCCCCGAGCTTCACGTCCGGGGCGTCCGTGACGGTCTTTTCAGCACCGGCGACGGAGTTCTTCGGGTAGACGTGGACGTCGTAGATCCAGTTGTCGTTGTTATCCGGGTCCGTCAACGGCACGGAGACCAGGAACGGGGCCGAGGGTGTCACACCGGCCGGGTAGTTCGTTTCCGTCACCAGGTACAGGCCAACCGGCAAGGCGGTGAAGGCTGCGGTGCCGGCAGCGTCGGTGGTCTTCACCTGCGCGGCACCCAGGGTGTACCCGGCGCCGGTGATCGAACCGTTGGGATCGGTCGGGGCGAAGACGCTGGAGAGGTTGTGCGCGGCGTCCCAGCCGGCGTTGGTGGACAGGTCAATGGTGTTGACCTGCTCGATGGTGAACTCGATACCGGCCAACGGTGTCAGGCCGGTGGTGTCCACGGACGTGCCGTTGTTCGGCAGGCCCGTCGGGGTGGAGGGACGTTCGAACTTGTGGACCGTGATGGAACCGGTCGTGTCCCCGTCAACCAGGGGCGCAGCCGAAGCCGGGGCCACGGAGAAGGACATCGCCAACACCGCCCCGGCGATCGTGGCGGCGGCGGTCTTCCAAAGCCGCCCGGTGTGGTGATTACTCACAGTGTTTTCCTCTTTCATCGTGATGGTTCTTCCTACAGGTGGTACTCGGAGATGGACATGCACCGCCCCGCCCCGCAACACGCACAGGGCCAGGAGGGAACTCTTCTAAGTGGTAGTGGTGGGCTGCTGCTGCCGGCGGTGGTTGGCGGCCAGGGCCAGGGCGAGGGCGGCCAGCAACAGGGCCGATCCTGCGGTGGTGAAGGGCCACCAGCCGATGCCGCCGGACTCGGGCAGCTCCAGGGCCGGCACATCCCGGACCGTGAGCAGGAAGATCCCGTCACCATCGGCGTCGGTACTGGTCACCACCCCACCGGAGCCTTGACCTGCGGAGCCTTGTCCCGTAGAGCCTTGTCCGAGGGTTACGGTGCCGTTGGTGGCGATGGTGAATTTCACCGGTTCGGCCAGGAGGTTGAAACCGGCCGGGGCGGTGGTTTCTTCAAGCCAGTACGTTCCGGGCTGGATTCCTTCGAGTTGGAACCGGCCTGTTTGCCCCGCCACGGCCGTCACGGTGGGGCTGGCCAGCACGGCACCGGGGGTGCCGGCGTTATCGACGTGCACCGCCCAGGTGGAGCCGGCCATCGGCACCCAGGTCCCGCCGGAGGACTCGCCGATCTTCTCGATCAGGACCTTCGCCGGCGTCACGTGCGTGGTGGTGCAGTCAGGGCCGGCCGCCCCGGAAGAGGGTGCGCAGGTCTGCGGTGGTGTGGTGGTGGAGGTGCCCGTCACGACGTTGACGAGTTGTTCGTTCCACGCCCCGGCTTTGACCAGCACACTGTATTTCAGGGTGGCCGCCTGCCCGGCCGGCAGCGTGAACGCCGCCGTGGTCAGCAAGGTGGAGGGTGGTACGGGGTTGGCCACCGGCACGGGTGCCCCGGTGCCGATGACCAGGGTCGCTGACCCGGACACGAATGTCGCGTCATCCAGGACCTCTGCCAGGTTGTCCTTCAGCACCACCCCGGTGATGGTGCCGCTGATACTGGACGCCGTCACCGTGTACACGATGGTCTGGCCAGGGCTGACGGACTGGTTTGCGGGAACGGACCCGTTGACCGTGGCGCTCTTCTTGATCTTCCAGGCAGCCGGCGCGGTGACCTGCGCATCATCGGTTGCCGAGACAGGCAACCCCAGGGGCGGGTTCCCGGTGACCTTCGCCGTGTTGGTCACCAACCCCGTGGTCACATCCGAGGCCGTGACCACATACGTTGCGGTCGCCGTCACGGACTGCCCCGGCAAAAGGATCCCCGGAAGGCCAGGCCAGGCATACGACAAAGCCGACATGGTGCCCGTTCCGGAGAACTGGGTTTCGGTGATGACCACCGAGGTCAGCGTCACGTTGCCCGTGTTCTTCGCCACGAACGTGTACGTCGCCGTTTCACCGGCCACCAGCGTGGTCTTGTTCACCGTTTTCACCAACGTGATCGCCGGAGCGGACGAGGGAGCAACAGTGAAGAGGTAATCCTCCACCTCACCGGAATCCGATGCACCGATCGGGACCTGGACCTGGGCGGTGGTGTAACCGATCCGGAACCGCGCATACGTCGTCCCCGCACCCACCCCGGCAGGGACCGCCCAGGTCAGCGTCGCCGACGTCGCACCGGCCACGAACGAGGCGCAGGCCCGCTCGGTAGCGCTGTCGAAAAGCCCGTTCCTGTTGAAATCAATCCACCCACACGTCATGCCCGGCTTGCTCGCCCCGCTGATCGCCACCGTCGTGGAATAACCCGTAGAACCCTGCACCATCGGAGCCAGAACCACGCCATCGTCCATCAGGTCCAAAGCCGCCGTCGCACCCGCATTCGGCGAAACCGTGCCGTTCGCCACCGACGCGTTGTCCTCCGTGACATTCGCCCCCAACGTCACATCCGACAGATCCGCCCGCGCAGCATTGTTTTGATCGTAGGAAGCAGGCGCATCACCAAAATCCTGCGGAACAGTCACCGCCATGACGAAGTTGTCCGCGTTATGGTTTGGATCTTGGGCGTCGTTGATCGTGTATGGCGGAAGCGCGCTGGTGGTCTGGACGAAGACCGCGCTGATATCGAACGTCAACGAGGTCACAATGCCATTGATACGGACAGATCCACAGGCCGCAGTCGCTTGGGCATTCACAGGTTGAGGATCGTTCGTTTGGGTGGTCGTCTCGCACCGAGTACCTGCGTTGTCGTTAGTGGCCGTAATGGCATTTCCCGACACGCTAAGGTTTCCACCGGAAAGCTTGGTCATCGTCAAGCCCGTGGTTGCGAGATTCAACACGGCGTGGAGCTGGGACTGGCGGTCGACAGGTCCTTTCTTGTTTTCGTACCAAGTCACGTTTCCACCGAGGCCAGCGATGTTGAGCACTGGATTCCTCACGGGCTGGCTAAACGCGATCGTGACCGTCCCCAAGCCGCTACAGGGACCGGTTGCCGCGCAATTATTGACCGCGTTGGTAGCGAATTCAACAGCCGGGGACCCAGTCCCAATGTTTTGTGAGAAATCAGAGGCCACATATCCACGGCTGCCCATCGTTGACTGTCCCACGAGGTCAGTCAGTCCGGATTGATCATAGGTGGCCGTAAGACCGGATCCTGGCATCGTCAAAATAGCCGCTCCGCCGGTAACGTTTGCCTGGTTGGTTGCTACTTCGTAGGCGTGAGCTGATGGACTTAGGTGGAGCACCCCCATTGAAAGTGCGCCAAAAACGACCATTAATACGGCAACGAAGGCTGTTATTTTCCCAAGCAGATACTTCAAGGGATTCTCTCCAATGAACAGTGACCGACAGACCCCACAGCCGACGGCCAAACATATGTTGCGGAGCCTGACCGATTGCGTCCGGCAAGGTCGGGTCTCCAGTCAAAGGAGTGCGGGATTGGAAAAGTTCATGTCGCGAAAAGCGAAAACTCTTTGAGAAGCTCGGGGCTCCCCAGGAAGGCGACCGGGCCGGAACTCGGACCTTCTGGCAGGATCCTGAGCTGGCCGGAAGAGGCTGTCATCTGGAACAACAGCCTGGTGGACTTTGATGCCCTCCAGCGCAGGATGGTTACTGCCAAAGCCGAACTACCGGCTCTGGCGCATCACCTGCCGGCAACCTTCGCGGCCTTCGATGTCCCGGAGTGCTGGATGAAATCACCACCGAGGAAAGCTTTCTGAGAAAACGCGTCACTACCCTCTGCTAACGCGCACTACGTAGACGCGGGGCTCAAAGGCCACGGAATCTCTGTTGGCAAAACAGACTGTGGCTTCTGGCCCCCGTCACAAGCGCACCGCCTGCACAGTTTGTCCGGACTGAGTACGCAGGTCAGTGCGTACGCACGTTGAACAGGGGGACAACCCCCCGTCCTGGCCAACGTGCAGTGTGGCCGGTCACCTCCGGTTGGCCGGTCACACACCCCCGGGCATAAGGCACCGAATGCGACTTGGTGGAGTCCCTATTCTGTCGGTGGAACGGCGTACACTTTAATTCGAACATATATTCGAAAAAAGGTGTGTTGTGGGCGTGATAGTTGGCCCCCGTGTGATAGATGCGGGACTCTCTCTGGTAGCTGTACTGATGGCACCGGTAGCGGTTGCTGCTGGCTACCCCTCACCGGCCCAGGATTACTTCGACGGTCGCATTGACCTGAACGAGCACCTGATCAAGGACGTGACCAGTACCTTCATTGTCCGAGTCACCGGGCAGTCCATGCAGCAGGCCGGCATCAGCGACGGCGATGAGCTGATCGTCAACCGCGCACTGGAGCCCAAGGACGGATCTGTCGTTGTCGCTGTTCTTGACGGCGAGCTGACCATCAAGAGGCTAAGGATCACCGCCCACGGTGTCGTCCTGCAGGCCGACAACCCGGACTTTCCTGACATCAAGGTTCCTGCGCTCTCGGACCTGACCATCTGGGGCGTTGCGACACGGTGTTTGCACCATGTCTAAGCCCGCAATCATGCGCCGGATGCAGGAGATAGCGCATGTGGACGTGAACTGCTTCTATGCCTCAGCCGAGCGTGTCTTCAATCCCGCACTGGAGGGTAAACCGCTCATAGTTCTCTCCAACAACGACGGCTGCGCGGTCACCCGTTCACCGGAAGCCAAGCGTCTGGGCATTGGGCTCGGCGAGCCGTGGTTCAAACTGCGCCCCCGGGCCAAGGAATGGGGCCTAGTGGCCCTGTCCAGCAACTACGAACTGTACGGGGACATTACAGCCAGGGTCATGGAGCTGCTGGGCAGGTATTCAGCCTGGCTGGAGGTCTACTCCATCGACGAAGCATTCCTGGGCGTCAAGGGTGAACCCGATGAGCTGCTGCAGCTGGGCCGGACGATGAAAGAAGCCTGCAGGCGCCATGTCGGCGTGCCTGTCTGTGTGGGCATCGCGCCCACGAAAACGCTGGCCAAGCTGTGCAACAAATGGGCCAAGAAGAACCCTTGGTTCGATGGCGTCTGCCGCTGGGAATCTGTACCCGTCGAGCAACGGGAAGCACTCATGGCGAAGCTGTCGGTGATCGAAATCTGGGGCGTGGCCACCAGACTCACCAAGCGCCTGAACGCGATGGGAATCTTCTCGAGCCTGGACCTCACCCGGGCTAATCCTGTGGCGATCCGCGACAAGTTCTCCATTGTCATGATGCGCACAGTTCTGGAGCTGCAAGGCACTCCGTGCATTCCCATGGAGGAAGAACGCATCGGCCGGGACCAGCTGATCTTCTCGCGGTCCTTCTCCACACCAATCACCACCGGTGCCGGATTGCGGCAGGTCATGAGCGTCTACGCGCAGATGGCCAGTGCCCGCTTGGCCAAGCATGACCTGCAAGCCAAAGTTCTCACGGCGTTCGCAGCGACGTCGCACTTCAACCCAAACGAAAAGTCCTTCCCGTCGGTGTGTTTGGCGCTGCCGATGCCCACCGCTGATCCTGTGCTCCTGACCAGGGCAGCCCTCGCCCTACTGCCCCAGGTCCACGAGGGAGTGAAGTACGTCCGGGCCGGGATCATGGTCACCGACCTCCGCCCGACCGGTAATCAGAAGCCCCTGGAATTGTTCGAGAACCCGCACGAAGAACGCGGCATCGGCATCCTCGTCGAAGAGGTCAGCAAACGATACGGCCGTGGCTCCATTGGACTGGGCCATGCCGGCATCAAAAACGGGCCGGCCTGGTCCATGAAACGCGACATGCTCTCCCCCAGGTACACCACCCACTGGGATGAACTCCCCCTCGTCAAAGCCGCCTGACCGGCAGCAACAGCAGAAAGGAAACCGCAGTGGCTCTCGCACCTGAAGCCGGCACCGCGTAGCTGTCGGCGCCGGGGACGTCGCCAGCGTTGAGTACTGGCAGGTGCAGGCTCGACCATCTGGAGCCCAGGCAGAGCTGCATACGTTCACGCTGCGGCGGGAGCCGCCGGCCACCGGGTGGCAGCTCTATTCCCTTTCCCGGGCAGCTGTGGGAGCGGGCCTCGCCTGCCTGAGTGCACCGCGGAAGCTGGTTGAGGCCGATGCGAGCGCTTGGATCCAGTACGGTGGTTGCTCGCTCCAGCCGTAGGCCAGATCCACTGGGCAGGCGCACAGACCACAACAGTCTGGAGCGGCTACATGGATGGCGCCGCCCGCTCCGGCCGCCGAGCCGCCGATGAAATCCTCGAAAAACTCTCGCAACCGGCGCTCTCATCCGCCCGGACGGGGCGTGGGCTGTTCCTTCCGCCCCGGGTCAAATCCTCGGCCCGAATGGGATACTGAGCTATGGTTTTTTCGTCGGGCAGGGGCACTCCGGGTGTGGTGGTAGTGGTCGGTGCGACCGGCCGGCAGGGATCGGCCGTGGTCCGTCACCTACTCAAAGACGGTTGGCAGGTGCGCGCCCTGACCAGAAATCCGTCCAGTGACGCTTCACAGGCCCTGCGCGCGCTCGGCGCCCAGGTTCCGCAGGCGAACACCGAGGATCCCGGCTCTCTTCGGACGCCGTTCCAAGGGGCGTACGGGCTTTTCAACGTCCAGAATCCCATGACCAGTGGAATCGACGCCGAAGTCCGGCAAGGCAGCAACGTGGCGGAGGCCGCCGCTGAAGCGGGCATACGCCACGTGGTGTACGGGGCGGCAGGAGTCAGCGACCAGCCAACAGGCGTCGGTTCCTGGGACTCGAAGCTGGTTATCGCCCGGCGCTTTCGCGAACTCGGACTGCCGCTCACGGTGCTCCGGCCAATGGCGTTCATGGAACTAATGACGGACAAAGGTTACTATCCGCAGTTTTCCACCTGGCACTGATGCCAAAGCTAATGGGCCCGGCCCGGCCGGTGGGCTGGCTCTGTGTTGACGATCTGGGTGCCATCGCCGCCCGGATGTTCGCCGACCCCGAACGGTGGAGCGGCGCGGTGCTGGGACTGGCATCTGACGTGCGGTCAATAGACGAGTGCCGCACCTTGTGGCGGGAACGGACCGGACGAAAGCCCCGTGGTTTGCCGATGCCGGAGAAGCTGTTTGAACGGTTCGTGGGGAAGGACCTCACCACCATGTGGCGATGGCTGCGGACCGGGCAGTTCGACATGAGTACGCAGGCAACGCGCGAGGTCCTGCCGGAGGCCCGGACCGTTAAGGAATGGCTGATACAACGGCCAAAGTGAGCGGTACTGAGCACCGCGGAGATCGCGGGGCTGCCGCTTACCTTACCTGCCGGAGGTCGGGGCTCGAACTGCTCCTTGGTTGGAGGAAGGCACGACGCCGAAGACGCCACGGCAGCCGCTTTCCTTGAGTTATGGCGCCGTCGGGAAGGCGTCAGGCTGGTTGATGGTTCGATCCTTCCGTGGCTGTTGGTTACAACGACAAACACCGCCAGGAATCTTCAGCGATCATAGGTCCGCCATCGAAGGCTCTTAGACACCATTCCCAGACGCAGAGAAGCCGAAGCGGAACTGGATCCGGCCCATCCAAACTACGACTCGTCGATGAATGATGAGGTCGCAGCGGCGTTGGCTGTCTTGAAGCCCTTGGACCTCAGGCTGGTCAGCCTTGTCGTTTTCGAAGAGTTGCCCTTGCCAGCGGCAGCTGAAGCACTCGGGATTTCACCCGGGGCAGCTAAATTCCGTATGCACACGTGCCCGCCAGAAGCTGAAGGCTGCGCTGCCTCGATCACCTCACCATGTCCATTCGCCAGTATTGAAAGGAGATCCATCATGAACGCCCCCTCGACTGCCGTTTACAGCGGCACGGCAACGATTGACCTTGGACAGGCTCCCGCTGGTGCGACGGGTGTTGAGGTGGAACTCACCTGCCTCACCGAAGGTAAGTTCGTTTTCCCGGATGGCGCCAACGTCTCCTGCTCTTCGTCCGATCTGGGAACACGCGGTGCCTGGTCAAAATATGTCGTTGCTTTGGAGCCCTCAACACAAGGGGTGGCCCACAACCGAAACTGGGAACAGGTGGCAGATCAGCGCCAGATACATCGCACAAGGTCCTACCGAGTGGAAAATCAACGCGAAGGGCGAGAGCTATGGCGTCGAGGTGCCAGGACGCGAAGCCCCGGACCTACTCGCAGTAATCGCCACCAACGGAGCAAAGGGCTACGTGTACTCGGACCAGATGAACGGAACCGATCCGGCAAACCCGGAAGAAGCTGCCAGGAACCTGCCTAGACCCCAACGCGAAATCCCGGTTTACCTCAGCGATGGCGCCACGCCTGAAAACAAAGAAACCCCCGGAAAATCCGGGGGTTTCTGTTGGTGGGCGATACTGGGTTCGAACCAGTGACCTCTTCGGTGTGAACGAAGCGCGCTACCACTGCGCCAATCGCCCCGGTACAACGGGTAAAAGCTGCATCAACTCGCTGATGCATACAGAAGACTAGCCCACCCGGGCTGGATTGCAAAACGCGCTCAGACCACTGAACCACAACGGTGGAATTACAGCCGTGAAACTCCCCAAGAGGCCCGTAAATTCAAGGATCCAAGCCCCTTGGGAAGCAAAAGCAAGCAACCGATTTGGAGTTTGAAGCAACCTCCTATAGAGTTCTTACTCGTCGGAAAGCGACGGAATGCCTACTGGGCAGGCCGGCGTAACGGCACTGCGGACGTAGCTCAGCTGGTAGAGCACCACCTTGCCAAGGTGGATGTCGCGAGTTCGAATCTCGTCGTCCGCTCGCAAGGCACTGTCAAGGCAAGAATTCCTCGGAATCTGCTTACACGGTGGGTTGGCCGAGAGGCGAGGCAGCGGCCTGCAAAGCCGTATACACGGGTTCGAATCCCGTACCCACCTCGGTGAAAACCATGTCTTCCAGTCACGGCTGGATGCATGGGCGATTGGCGCAGCGGTAGCGCGCTTCCCTGACACGGAAGAGGTCACTGGTTCGATCCCAGTATCGCCCACCAGAACAAGGCAACTTGTTTGT
>NZ_JAVDSM010000026.1:0-9523 GCF_031455315.1 Arthrobacter sp. 1088 | reverse complement strand
GCACCCGGGAGGGTGTGGGAGAGTAGGACACCGCCGGACAAACATTAACGGGAAGCCCCGACCACCACGGTCGGGGCTTCCCCACTTTAACCACAAAATTCACAGCCAGCGTGGGAACGCCCACGCGGATGTGAAACTCCCTAGCCCGAGAAGAATCCAGACAATTCTGCGATGAGCTTGTCGGGCGCTTTGTTGGGGCCATCGTGCCCGAACCCGGGGAGGATGGTGTAGCTCGAGCCGGATAGGACGTCGTGGATCTGGCCGCACGCCACCCCGAAGTATGCGGGGCTTTTCTCGCCCACCACGATCAGCGTTTCAAGGGGCAGCTCCAGGAACGGCTCGGCGGGCATGTCCGCGGCTATCACAGCCTTGATTTCGCGGACTCCGCACGTCATCAGTTCCCGCATCTGCTTGCCCATGGGTGTTCCGGCGGTCAGCTTGGTGGCGAGCGTCAACATCGAGAGGGGCATGCGCGCGAAGGCCCCGCCGGTCTCTACTCCCTTGATGAGTACGGCGAGGCCGCGATCGTAGTCTCCTGCCGCCGTCGCGCGTTCATATTCCGGCGTCCAGTCGGCTTTGACGCTGTGGTTGACCGAGACGGCGGGATCGTAAACGGCGAGTCGCTCAACCGGTAAGGTGCGTGCCGCATGTAGTGCGACGGCGCCGCCGAAGCTGTGCCCGAATACGTCCGTGCTGGATGTGTGTTTCATGACTGAGTCAAGATCGCGGATGTCGGCTTCGAGGGTATAGTCCTCGGGCTGCGGAGAGGATTCACCGCGTCCACGGCGGTTAAAGGTATGGACGGGCCGGCCCAGGGACTCGCTAAGTTTCTGCGCGAAACGTGTGTAATCGGTGGCCGTGACCATTGAGGCAGGCACCACCACGATACCGGAGCCTGCAGCTGCCAGGTCACCGCCCGTGGTCAGTACCTCGAGGTGTCCGCCGTCCTTTGTGGTGATGATCTCGCGCGTCATGTCTTGAGCCTAACCGAGCCACCTGAACGCAGGCAGCATGCCGGACGCTATGTGGATAACAATCAGCTTCTGAAGTAGTCCGAGATGTCCATCACGAGTTCGTTCACAGCGGCTGGAACGGAACCGTGGAAGCCCTTTGGCGATATCTCGAGGGTGCTTCCGGGAACAGCGGCGTGCAAACGCGCTGCGGTCACCTTGTAGTACTGCGGGCTCTTCTTGCCCACCATGAAGTGGGTGTTGGGAGGTAGGGCAGAGAATTCACGCGGAGTTTCCGTGGCGTCGAAGGCAGCTTTGAGTTCTCCGACGCCGGATGGCATGAGTTCGCGGAACATCTTGTTGACTTTGGTTCGCGAAACCACGGCCATGAGGCCCACGAGAAGAGGTTCAGGGATCCGGGCCAGGGCACTTCCGGGATGCATTCCCCGCCTCATGCGGGCCAGTGCACGGTTGATATTGCCTTTGTTCACGGAGTCTTCGAAACCGGCCATCCAATCCGTATCCATGCTTCCGTCGATGTTCACAGCGGCGTCGTAAACGGCGAGCCGGTCCGGTTGGTGGTGCGTGCCGGCAAACGCCTGCGCAGCGTTGAGGGCCACCGACCCGCCCAGGCTGTGGCCGAGGATGTTCCTTGCATCGGTAGCATCCATGATGGTGCGCACGTCCGCAATTTCCGTGGCCATGGAGTAGTTGTGTGGTTGATCGCTTGAGTTGCCGCGGCCCCTGCGATCGTAGACGTCCACGGCCCACCCCTCGCCGAGGCCTTTCGCGAGGGCGATGGAAAAGGGCCGATAGATCAGGGCTGTGAGGAATGCGCCGCCGATCAGGACCACGCGGCGCTCCCCGGGTGCGTCTTCCGCGCCGTAGGTGTACAAGGCCAGCTTGCCGCCGTCGTGCGTTTTGATGGTGCGTTCCCTCACCGGCTTATCCTTGGACGCGCTGGCATCGGGGCGGTGCCTCCTGAAAGGAAGCGGGCGATTCGGGCTGCAAGCCGCCTGCCGGGCCGCAGGGGACCTTCATGGAACTGCAGGGGGACAATAGCGAAATCGATGGCTGGAACCGCTCCGGCAAGGGTGCGGCCGGTTTCTGCGAAGTAGGACGGACTCCAGCCGCCGCTAAGCATGAGTGTTGGGGTCGCGAGCGAGGTGAAATCGTGAAGATGCGCGTCGGCGTCGAGGACCGCGCGCATTTCGGCGACGGCGGTGGGCAACAGGGAGCGCATCTCCGAACCCAGCCGGGTCTGCGCTGAGAGGATGCTCAGCATCCGTAATGCCCCCATGGGCAGGTATGAGATGGGGCCGGCGGTTCCCAAACCCTGCACCAGATGGGCCCACGCGTGGTCCAGTTGGCCTGCGGTGACTGCGGCTTCCAATTCCGGACGCCACCGGCCATGGAGATTTCCTGATAACGAGACGGCAGCATCGTAGGTGACCAAGCGGTTGATCTCCGTGCTGCGAGCGGCCTGAAGGGCTACGAAACCGCCATAACTGTGCGCCACGACATCCTTTGAACCGGTACTGCGCATCACCGCCCGGAGGTCTGCGATCTCGGTGCCGGCGGAGTAGCCCGGCGGTTGTGGCGCCGAACGTCCGCGGCCCCGGCGGTTATAGCAATGGACAGGCCGTCCCAGCATGATGCCCAAGGTCCGCGCGAAGGGCCAGTACAGGGAATCGGTCACCAAAGTCCCATGGACCACGACGACGCCGGACGGTTCCGCAGGTGCGTGCGAACCGGGAATCGAGGCTTCCGACGCCGGCCGGAAGGTGTGCACCTCAAGCTGCCCGCCGCCGTCGTCCGTTTCAACTGTCCACGTCTCCACAGCCCGAGTCTATGTCCCGGAAATAGAGGCCCGTAATCACCGGTAAACTTAAGGACTGTGACTTCCGCAAACACCCCAGCCCTGAACACCTCCGCAGAGCCCATCGATGCCAGCGAGCAGATGCGTATCCGGATGGACAAGCGCGCCAAGCTGATCGAACGTGGCACAGAGGCCTATCCTGTGGGCGTTGAGCGGACGCATTCGTTGAGCGAGGTCCGCGAAAAGTATGCGCATCTGGAAGCCGACGAAACCACTGGTGACATCGTAGGCGTCACCGGCCGCGTCGTGTTCGTACGAAACACCGGCAAGCTCTGCTTTGCCACCCTCCAGGAAGGTGGCGTTGACGGCAAGGGCGTTCGTCTCCAGGCGATGCTGAGCCTGGCCAACGTGGGCGAGGAAGGGCTGGCCGATTGGAAAGCCCTGGTTGACCTTGGCGACCACGTGTTCATCAAGGGTGAAGTCATTTCCTCCCGCCGTGGTGAACTCTCCGTCATGGCCGATTCCTGGTCCATGGCCTCCAAGGCCCTGCGCCCGCTCCCGGTCCTGCACGCGGAGCTTAACGAAGAAACCCGTGTTCGCCAGCGCTACGTGGACCTCATCGTCCGCGATGAAGCGCGCGAGATGGTCTATAAGCGTGCTGCCATCACGAGGTCTGTCCGCGACACCCTTGACCGCCACGGCTACGTCGAGGTGGAGACTCCCATCCTGCAGCTGGTCCACGGTGGTGCAACGGCCCGTCCGTTCGAGACGCACATGAACGCGTTCGATCAGAAGATGACCCTGCGCATCGCCACGGAACTCTTCCTGAAGCGCGCGGTAGTGGGTGGCATCGACCGTGTCTACGACATGGGCCGCGTGTTCCGGAACGAAGGCGTGGACTCCACGCACAGCCCCGAATTCACCACCCTTGAGTGCTACGAAGCCTGGGCTGACCAGTTCGTCATGGCCGAGCGCATGAAGGAAATCATCCTGAACGTCGCGGACGTGGTTGGCACCCGCACGATCCAGACGGATGCAGGCGAGATCAACCTCGACGGCGAATGGGCCTGGGTTGCGGTGTACCCGGGGCTTTCTGAAGCGGTTGGCGTTGAAGTCACTCCCGACACCACGGTGGATGAACTGCTGGCCATTGCTGCCAGGCACGAGATCAAGGTGGACCCGCAATGGAACGCGGAGAAGATCGTGGTTGAGCTCTTTGGCGAGATTGTGGAACCCACACTGCTGAACCCGACGTTCGTTTACAACTACCCTCCGTCCGCTCAACCGCTTGCGCGTCCGCATCGCGAAGACGGCCGGCTCATCGAGGCATGGGACCTGATTATCGGGGGCATGGAGCGTGGCACGGCCTTCTCCGAACTCATTGATCCCGTTATCCAGCGCGAACGGCTTACGGAGCAGTCACGCCGTTCTGCTGCCGGCGACGTAGAGGCCATGCAACTGGACGAAGACTTCCTTCGCGCCCTTGAATACGGTGCCCCACCCATGGGTGGTATCGGGCTCGGCATCGATCGCCTCGTCATGTTGTTCACTGGCGCAGGTATCCGCGAAACCATTCTGTTCCCTTTGCTGAAGCCTGAAGGACACTGATCATGGAATACATCGCAGTCCTGGCGCCATCGATCGTTGTTGGGTTGATCTTCTGGTTTGCCATGAAGTCGATCTTCAATGCGGACAAATCCGAGCGGCAGGCGGAAGCCCGGGCCCAAGCTGAGGCCAATTTGCGGAATTCCGGCCCTGAGGGTGAAGGCCCGGCAGCTAAATAGCCTGCAAATTGGGTGGCCTTAGCAGGAAACCCAAAAGTGCCTTTGACGTGCGTGCTTGGCGTGAACGATAATCAGGAATAGGAACCCTCAAATTTCTGATTATCCAACCCTCCAAAAGAGAGGCTACTCATGGCACAGAAAGTTAAAATCATCCTCGTCGATGACCTGGATGAAGGGTCAGCGGACGAAACTGTCCGTTTCGGGCTGGACGGCGTTAGCTACGAGATGGACTTGTCCACGGCTAACGCAGAATCTCTGCGCAAAGCACTGGAGCCCTACGTAGCCAAGGCCAGGAAGACCTCTTCGGGCCGTGCAACACGTGGCCGTGCGACTGCAACCCGAAACCAGGATTCGGCACAGATCCGTCAATGGGCTCGTGACAACGGTTACACCGTAAACAGCCGCGGACGTATTCAGGCTGAAATTCAGGAAGCCTACCAGAAGGCCAATTCCTGATTCACCCGCCTTCAATGCCCCGGCAGCTTCTGCCGGGGCATTGGCCTTTTAAGCCCATAGTTTGTTGTCAGGCCTTCCGGGGCGTGCCTGGACCGGGCCTTGGAATATTCCGTGAATCGTTCCGGGGCCTACGGTTGGCATTATGCGACCTTTTGGAACCGGTCAAAACGACTGGTCAAAGCCGCCTCGTCAAAGTGACAGGTCAAAGCGCCCTGCTCAAAACGACTGGTCAAAGCGCCCTGCTCAAAACGACTGGTCAAAGCGCCCTCGCCAATGCGCCTCGTCAGCGGGCGGCAGGCGTTCCCCGGCCTACCGCTGTCCTGGATGGCTGACCACGTCCTCCCCGAGGCCGGCACGGGCGTGGGACAGGCGTTCCGCCGGGCAGGCCTCGGTGCCGCGAAGGGGGTGCCGGGTTTATTCCACTGGGCGTCATGTTTCCCCTGTGGCGAACACGCTCCAAAAGTCGGGCTTCGGCACGTAGCATCAAAGTACGTCGTAGCTAGGAGTGTGGCGAAATGTTTGAGAGATTTACGGACCGTGCCCGTCGCGTGGTTGTCCTTGCCCAAGAAGAGGCACGGATGCTCAACCACAATTACATTGGTACCGAGCACATCCTCTTGGGTCTGATCCACGAGGGTGAAGGCGTTGCCGCAAAGGCGCTTGAATCCCTGAGCATTTCGCTCGATGGCGTCCGCGAACAGGTGCAGGAGATCATCGGCCAGGGCCAGCAGGCTCCGTCCGGGCACATCCCCTTCACCCCGCGCGCCAAGAAGGTGCTTGAGCTTTCGCTCCGCGAAGCACTGCAGCTCGGCCACAATTACATTGGTACCGAGCACATCCTGCTCGGCCTCATCCGCGAGGGCGAAGGCGTTGCTGCCCAGGTACTGGTCAAGCTTGGCGCGGACCTCAACAGGGTCCGCCAGCAGGTCATCCAGCTGCTTTCCGGCTACCAGGGCAAGGAAACCGCGGGTTCGGGTTCCAGCCAGGGCCAGCCGGAGGGAACCCCGGCAGGTTCGGTGGTTCTGGACCAGTTCGGACGCAACCTCACCCAAGCTGCCCGCGAGAACAAGCTCGATCCCGTGATCGGCCGCGAGCAGGAGATGGAACGCGTCATGCAGGTCCTCTCCCGCCGCACCAAGAACAACCCAGTGCTCATCGGTGAGCCCGGCGTCGGTAAGACGGCCGTCGTCGAGGGCCTTGCCCAGGCGATTGTCCGCGGCGACGTCCCGGAGACCATCAAGGACAAGCAGCTGTACACGCTGGACCTTGGTTCACTGGT
This sequence comes from Arthrobacter sp. 1088, assembly GCF_031455315.1. Classification (NCBI taxonomy): domain Bacteria; kingdom Bacillati; phylum Actinomycetota; class Actinomycetes; order Micrococcales; family Micrococcaceae; genus Arthrobacter; species Arthrobacter sp. 1088. Next base: position 3,235 of record NZ_JAVDSM010000026.1, on the reverse strand, counting down.
TGCCGGCTCCCGTTACCGTGGTGACTTCGAAGAGCGCCTGAAGAAGGTCCTCAAGGAGATCCGCACGCGCGGCGACATCATCCTCTTCATTGACGAGATCCACACCCTCGTTGGTGCCGGTGCTGCTGAAGGCGCCATCGATGCTGCATCCATCCTGAAGCCGATGCTTGCCCGTGGTGAACTCCAGACAATTGGTGCCACCACGCTGGATGAGTACCGCAAGCACATTGAGAAGGACGCTGCCCTTGAGCGCCGCTTCCAGCCGATCCAGGTCAAGGAGCCTTCCGTCGCCCACGCGATCGAGATCCTCAAGGGCCTGCGGGACCGCTACGAGGCACACCACCGCGTAACGATTACCGACGGCGCCCTCGCCTCAGCCGCGCAGCTGGCCGAACGCTACATCTCGGACCGCTTCCTGCCGGACAAGGCGATCGACCTCATCGATGAAGCCGGTGCACGCCTGCGTATCCGCCGCATGACCGCTCCGCCGGAGCTCAAGGCCATGGACGAGCGCATTGCCGACGTCAAGATGGAGAAGGAATCCGCCATCGACGCCCAGGACTTTGAGGGTGCCGCTTCGCTGCGCGACAAAGAGCAGAAACTCATTGCCGAACGCGCTGAGAAGGAACGCAACTGGAAGTCCGGCGGCATGGATGACATCTCCGAGGTTGATGAAGACCTGATCGCCGAGGTCCTCGCGAACTCCACCGGCATTCCCGTCTTCAAGCTCACCGAGGAAGAGTCTTCGCGCCTCCTCAAGATGGAAGACGAACTGCACAAGCGCGTCGTCGGCCAGGACGAGGCCATCAAGGCCCTGTCGCAGGCTATCCGCCGCACACGTGCAGGCCTGAAGGACCCCAAGCGTCCCGGTGGCTCGTTCATCTTCGCCGGGCCTACGGGTGTCGGCAAGACCGAGCTCGCCAAGGCCCTTGCCGAGTTCCTGTTCGGTGAAGAGGATGCCCTCATCACGCTGGACATGTCCGAGTACTCCGAGAAGCACACGGTTTCGCGTCTCTTCGGTGCACCTCCGGGCTATGTCGGCTACGAAGAAGGCGGCCAGCTGACCGAAAAGGTTCGTCGCCGTCCATTCTCCGTGGTCCTGTTCGACGAAGTTGAGAAGGCCCACGCGGACCTCTTCAACTCGCTCCTGCAGATCCTGGAAGATGGCCGACTGACCGACTCCCAGGGCCGCGTGGTGGACTTCAAGAACACCGTGATCATCATGACCACCAACCTGGGTACCCGCGATATCTCAAAGAGCGTCGCTACGGGCTTCCAGTCCGGCACGGATACCCAGACTGGCTACAACCGGATGCGCGCCCGGGTCACGGAGGAGCTCAAGCAGCACTTCCGCCCCGAGTTCCTCAACCGTGTTGACGACGTCGTGGTGTTCCCGCAGCTCACCCAGGACGAGATCATCGAGATCGTGGACATGTTCGTTACCCGGCTGGAGCGCCGCCTTAAGGACAAGGACATGGGCATCGAGCTCACCACGGCAGCAAAGGTTCTTCTGGCCACCCGTGGCTACGATCCCGCAATGGGTGCCCGGCCGCTGCGCCGCACCATCCAGCGCGAGATCGAGGACCAGCTCTCCGAGAAGATCCTCTTCGGCGAATTGCACTCCGGTGACATCGTTGTGGTGGATGTGGACGGCGAAGGTGACGACGCCAAGTTCACGTTTGCAGGCAACGCCAAGCCGCGGATCCCGGAAATCGCTCCTACCGCATAAGGCGTACGCAACCTAAGCCAACTGCCCCGTCCATTCCGAAAGGAGTGGGCGGGGCATTTGCGTTGGCGCCCCGAGTTGCGTTGGTCCCCCGGGTGCGTTGGTCCCCGGAGTTTTGTGTCCCGGTGTGCCCTTAGGGTGGCTACGGAGAGTCAAGAACTGCAATGGAGGGGTGCATGCGAGTATTGATGATTTGTCCGGGGACGCGGGGAGATGTCGCCCCCATGGCAGGGCTCGGCAGTCGTCTGCAAAAGCTGGGCTACGAGGTGTCCATCGCTGCCAACCCCTCGTACGCGCACCTCGTGGTCAGGTCCGGGTGTGAGTATCGTCCTCTTCCCGGCGACCTTGCCAGGATCATCAAGCGTGCCACACCGGGTGGAGCAAAGTCGTCCGGCGGCATGCTCACCACCTGGCGGGAGCTGAGCGAGTACATGGATCAAGCGGCCACCGGGACCCTGGCTGCGGTTGAGGCGGGTGCGGACGTCATCCTGGCTAATTCCGTGGCGCCATATGCCTACGACGTCGCTGAAGCGGTTGGAATTCCAGCGGTGGGCGCGCATCTGCAGCCGGTGGAACCCAGCGCAGACTACCCTCCTGTGCTGCTGGGGTCCGCCCGGAACCTGGGCGGGCTGGGCAACCGGATTATTGGCGAGCGGGTCCTGGCCGGACCTGCCCCCTATGACGCCCCGAGTGCAAGGCTTCGCCTTGAGTTGGGCCTGCCGAAGCTGTCACGCCAAGCTGCCGAGCGACGTCGAGCCAGGGCGAGCAGCACGGTCCTCCATGGGATCAGCCCCACAGTTCTACCGCGACCGGCGGACTGGCGCCCTGGGTTGGTCATGGCGGGGTACTGGTGGCCGGCGCCCGAGCCGGAATGGAGTCCGTCCGCGGAACTGGAGGACTTTCTGTCCGCAGGGCCACCGCCGGTGTTCGTCGGGTTTGGAAGCAGCGCTGCGCTGGAGGCCGGTTTCGTTCTTGAGGCCATTAGGCGGGCGGGCGTCAGGGCGGTGCTGCAGGGTGCGGGGGACCTCTCGGACGATGATGCGATCGGCATCGGTGCGGTCCCGCACGAGTGGTTGTTTCCGAGGATGGCGGCAGTCGCGCACCATGCGGGCTCCGGCACCACCGCTGCCGGCCTCCGCGCTGGTGTCCCCACGGTCTGCGTCCCGGTGTATACGGACCAACCGCTGTGGGCTGCCCGGGTTGCTGCCCTCGGCGCAGGGCCCCGGCCGGTTCCCTACAAGGGGCTCACCGTTGAGCGATTGGCGTACGCCATCCGGGAAGCCGTCAGCAGCCCGTCCTACGCAGCCCGGGCAAAAATCCTCGCAGCGCGGATCGGGAACGAAGACGGGACCGCCGCCGTGCTCCACACGCTCCGCAACCTCCCAACTGGGTCGCAGTTAAGCGCGTTATGAGCCCTTCGAATCATGCGGTGATCGCAACACCTGATTATTGAAGGGTGTCGATTGCCGTGGTGAAGTTCTCAAGTCGTTTGGTTGCTGAGGTTGTTCA
>NZ_JAVDSM010000025.1:0-19490 GCF_031455315.1 Arthrobacter sp. 1088 | reverse complement strand
CTGAACAACCTCAGCAACCAAACGACTTGAGAACTTCACCACGGCAATCGACACCCTTCAATAATCAGGTGTTGCGATCACCGCATGATTCGAAGGCCCGTAAACGTGCTCTGCTGCTACTTAGATGGGTAGGGACGCTCTGCGTTAACCTTGTACGGGGCAGTTTCCGCTGCCAGCCAGGTTTCGCAGCAGCTGAAGGAGAGTAGTTGTCCCGTTCAGCGATGTCCTCCGCCGACGCCATCAGTGCCCGGCTTCGCGACCTTGAGCAACTGACCAAAGGTCCCGCCTGGGCCCTGACACGTTCGGCACCTTGGGTGATCGCGGTGCTGCAGGCTTCCTTCACCCGCACCCGGCCGCAGCTTCCGCTGGAAGAGTTCCATGCCGACGTCGACGCCTTCCTTGAGCAGCTCCGCCGCCAGGAACCAGGGCTGGGCGGCCAGCAGAACGGCAAAGCCTTCGGCGACGAATGGACGCGCAAGCAATTCCTGACACGCCGCAACCAGTCCGGCCAGATCGTCTACGAGGTCACCGAAGCAGCGGCTCGTGTGCTCGCATTCCTGGACAGCCTTTCCAGCGAGCGCTCCACGCTCAACGGTTCCCGCCTGGGCACGCTGCTTGGCGATGTGGAGAAGCTCGCCAACGAGACCAACCCGGACCAAAGCGCACGTTTGGAGGCACTGGAGGAAGAAATCCAGGAGCGCCAGCAACTCGTCCAGGACATTAGCTCCGGCGAATTCGACGGCCTCCTGGACGACGAAGAAGCTGTTGAGGCCGCAGGCAACATCCTTGACCTCGCCGCCAGCCTTCCCGCTGACTACAAGAAAATGCGCGACCGCATCGAGGAGTTGGTGGGCGAGCTCCGCAACCAGATCATCGAGGAGTCGCTGAGCAAGGGCGCAACCATGGCCCAGGTCCTGGAGGCCGACAAGCGCCTGCGCCAAAGTCCCGAGGGCAGGACGTTCCGCTCCTTCACAGCCTTCCTGGAAGACCCGCAGCAGCAACTGCGTTTCCGATCCGCGATCGGCGAGGTCCTCAGCCGGCAGTTCGCGGACGATCTTTCGCACGAAGACCGCGAAACGCTGAAGAACCTCGTGGCTGAACTGCGAACCCAGCACAGCCAGATCCAGAGAATCTACGGCAAGCTCTCCGAAAGCCTGAACACCTACATCCAGAGCGACGACGTCCGTCAGTCGGTCAGCCTGCGCAAGGTTCTGGCTGAGGCAGAGCAAGCCATCCGGTCCATGCCCTACGAACGTGACCGGCCCGGCCTGGTACGCGGCCCCGTTCTGTATAACGCCGGATTCGAGTCGTTGGCCATGGTCAAGCTCTTTGACCCGGACGAGTTCGCGACCCCGCCCCGTCTGGCGGACCCCATCGCCTTCAGCGATTCGGACCGGGTGCGCTCGGCACGCACCGGCAAGGCCAAGCCGGCCGTTGTGCGGGCCGCGATGGCCGGCGCAGCCACCCTGGGCGAGGCATGGGAAAACCTGCCCGCCGAGGAACGACACATCAACACCGTCCGATCCCTGCTGTCCATGGCGCTGCACAGCGGCGCGGGGTTCGACCGGGCCGCCTGGGAACACATCGACTTCGAACAAATCGACGGCAGTATCCGCACTGCGTACTTGCCTGTCGTCACGCTGAATGAGGATTCTGATGACTGAGGAAATCACGACGACGGACGTCACCGAGGAGGAACAAGTCACTCTTGAGGAGGCTGAAGTCCCGGCTGAAACGGCGCCCCACGCCAGCCAAGGCGACCCATTCCGCGTTACCCCGCGGGACACGTTCGTTGACGGCGCTGCGCTTTTCCCCGGTGACACAGGCGTGCTGCCGATGAAGGTCCGTCACGCGCTGGTCAAACTGCTGAAAGGCCCCTACATCGACGGCGGCCGGGACGAGAAGCTCTGGACCACCCTCCTGGACAACCAACTCATCCTCCGCAGCCGCCTTTCGGAACTGTTCCTCACCCTCCAGCTCGATCACGACCGTAAGATCGCAGTCCTCCGCCCCGTTGACCCTGAGATCATCGGCGCCAGTTCACGATCAAGCATCCTGAGGCAGCAGCGTGCACTGAGCCGTGTGGAAACCATCGTCCTGCTCCGCCTGCGGCTCCTCCTTGACCGCCACGTCACAGCCCAGACGGACCCCACCATCACCCGCGAAGAGATCTCGGACCTCGTGGCCAACTACACTCCCCCCGGCCAGCAGGATGCACTCCGCGACTCCGACGTCGTCACCCGCACCATCACCAAACTCCTGGCCCGCCAACTCCTCCTCCCCACCCCCTTGGACGACACGTACACCATCAGCAACGCCCTCCCCCTGGCTCTCCCGTTCGAAAACATCGGCGACATCCCGGTCCAAATCGAAGCCCTCATCGCCGTAGCAGCCGACGAGTCGGGCACGGAGCCCCTACTGGACATCGACCCAGACTCAAACGACCTGGACGACGACGCGGAAGGTGTCGGGCCCACGGAGGTGAGCGCCGACGTCGAGCGTTTTTCGAATGAAACCGGTGGTGCCGGTTCTGGGGCCGGGAACGGCACGAGCGGCGACGCCGGGGACATGCGGCAGCATGCGTCCAAGCGAGGGACGAGCGAGCATGCAGAGCATGTGTCCGGTACCGCCGCGATAGGGGACCCAAAAAGCGACCAGGAGCCAGCCAAGTGACCATCGCAACCATGCTCCCGCTCGGCGAGCTCACCAACCCGGGCCAGATGCGTTTGGCACTCGTGCAGGTGGTCAACTGGGGCACCTTCCATGGGGCCCATACGATGCACGTGGATCGCAACGGGACCCTCCTGACGGGCAATTCGGGCGTCGGCAAGTCGACGCTGTTCGATGCCATGCTCCGTGTCTTTGATGCCCGACCGCGCTCGAATGAGGCTGCTGCGCAGCGTTCCGGTGGCGCTGTGGAGGACAAGAGGACCACGTTCACTTATATGCGCGGCAAGGTCGGTGATAAAGCTGTTGGGGATGGTTCGGCCAGTGCCTTCCAGCGCCCTGGTGCCACTTGGTCCGCCGTCGCTCTGACGTTTGATAATGCGGCAGGCACGAAGGTGACGGTCTCTGCGCTGTTTGATTTGCCGAAAAATGGCACGGAGTCCAGCGTCGGGCGTTTTTACGTGATCGACAACAAGCCGCTGGACCTGGAAGCGATCGAGGGGATCGCCCGGAAGAGGTTCACCAAGGGTGCGCTGGAATCGATCTTCCCTGACGGGCAGGTCTTCGACGTCCATAAGGCGTTCGCGGAGCGGTTCCGCAGGCTCCTGGGCATCAACTCTGACCAGGCGCTTCCCCTGCTGCGCGTCATCCAGGCCGGGAAAGGCCTTGGCGGCAGCGTTAATACGTTTTTCCGCGACCAGGTACTCGATGCTCCGGCTACGTTGGCTGCGGCTGATGATGTGGTGGAGGAATTCAGCAACCTGATGTCTATCCGGCAGCGGTTGGAGGATGTCCGGCAGCAGCGCGATCAGCTGGCGCCGGTACCTGGGCTGAACAAGGATTATGCGCAGGCGTTGTTGGACGCGAACAGGCTTCGCGAGTTGGCTGGCGAGGAATTTGAGGCGTACAAGCAGCAGCTTGCTGTCACCGTCCACGCCAAGACCTTGGCGCGTTTCAAGGAACTGGCACAGTCCAAGGCACAAGAACTCGCTGCCGAGCGCACGGTCCGGGATGCTTTGGCCAAGGAGCTCCGTGAGCTGGAGCTGGACTACAACAACCGCGGCGGTAACGCGATTTCGGCTATCGAGCAGTCGTTGGAGAACGCCCGCGTCAGTCTGAAGTTGCGCCAACAGGTGGAGGAATCCGCCCGGAAGGCGCTGGCCGATGCTGGGCTGAACCTTGAGTGGTCGGCCGAGGGCTGGGACCAGGCCCATGAGCAGGCGGCTGCCCGTTCGGCGGAGTTGAAGGACGATTCGGAGGCTTTGAAGGAGCTCCGTTTCGAGGCCTTCGACGGCCACGCGACCAAGAAACGCGAGCTGGCTGCGGCTGAGCAGGAGCTGCTATCGCTTCGGTCGCGCAAGTCCCTCTTGCCGCCGTCGAGCATAGAAAACCGGGCCGCGATCGCCGTCGCGACCGGCATCCCCGAGGAACGGATGCCGTTTGGCGGTGAGCTGATCGACCTCGCCGAGGGCCAGGATCAGTGGCGTCCGGCCGCGGAACGTGCGCTCCGCAACCTCGCCACCACGCTGTTGGTCCCGGGAGAGCACTTCGCTGCGGTTACGCGGTACTTGAACGACAACACGGTCCGGGGTGCACTGCGCGCAGTTGATGTGTCCAAGCCCGTTGCTGGTGGCGCGCTGGCTGTGGAGGACGTGTCCGACGGCGACCTCTTGACTAAGTTGAGCATCCTCACCTCGGGCGCCAACGCCGACGCCGGGGCATGGATCCGCGAGCGGATCGCCTTGGACTTCGCGTACCCGTGCGTGGAGGACCCGGACGAGCTTGCGGCGATGGACAAGGGCCTCAGCCTGGGTGGCGTGGTCAAACGCAACCGGCACACCGTGGAAAAGGACGATCGTTTCACGAGCCGGCAGGATTACGTCCTCGGCTTCGACAACGCATCCAAGCTTGAACTGGTGGCGGCCCGCGTGGGCGAGCTGGAAAACGAGCTGGCCAAGGCTGCCGAATTGGCGCAAAGCCGTGAGGATTCCCACCAAGGGATGGCCCGGCAATTGGAAGCCCTTCGCAGGGTGGCCGAGGATGAGCGTCCATGGGAACAGGTCTCCGCAGCTGTTGCCGCGGACGAGCTTGCCCGGATTGAGCAGCGGCTTTCCGATGCGTTGGCTGCCCAGGCGGACCTTGAACCGTTACGCGCCAACATCGAGGCAGTACGGGAAAAGCACCAGTCCTCCACAGGTGCGGCGGCCGTGCTGCAGAGCGAATACAAAGCGCTCGACCAAAAGATGATCACGGCTGACGGCCTGCTCGATGCCGCCAGGTTGAAACTTGAGCAAGCACCGCCGTCGAGCTCCACGGTGGCCGCGCTGGAACCGTACTTTGCCGGCGTCGGCGAGGTATCCGAGCTGTACGAACTCGACAACCTGGCCAACAGCGTCCGCAACAAGCTGCTCGACGAGCTGCACGCCGCCGAATCGCGCAGCCAGGCGACGGCCGAGCGTTTGACGCGAATTTTCGAGGCCTTCGTGCGTGATTGGGGCAGCGCCATCAGTGCTGACCATGGCACGTCCATCGGGGCTGCCGGGGATTTCGAATCGCGCTATCACGCGATCGTGAGCGATGGCCTACCCGCCCAGGAGGCCGAGTTCCGGCTGTTCTTCAACCAGCGCACGCACGAATCGTTCAGTACGCTGCTGCACCTGCTGGATGAGGAGCGCCGGAGTATCACCAGCCGGATCCTGCCCCTCAACGGCATCCTGTCAGAGGTCAATTTCCACGAGGGCAGCTATCTGGAGCTGGATATCAAGCAGACGCTTCCGGCTACGGCCAAGCAGTTCAAGGATGCGATCCAGAACGCGCTGAAGGCCAAGCACACGCGGCCCTCCCGCAGCGCATCTGCCGCAGCTGGAACGGAGGTCGACGACGACGCCGAGCTCACCGCCCGCTACAAGTCGCTGGAGACCCTGGTGAAGCGTCTCGGTTCCCAAACCCCTGAGGACCGCCGTTGGCGCGCCGAAGTGCTGGACGTCCGCGGCCACCTGTTTATCCAGTGCAAGGAGCACAAGGAGGTGGCCGGGAAGTCGGCGAAAACCGGCAAGGCCGGCAAGAAGAAGACCGAGGTCTTCATGCATGCCGATACGGGCTCCATGTCCGGCGGTGAACGTCAGCGCTTCACGGCGTTCATCATGGCCGCGGCCCTGAGCTACCAGCTGGGTATTGCCGAGCAGGGCTTCACTACCTACGGCACCGTGATGATGGACGAAGCGTTCGTGCTGGCATCCGAGGAATTTGCAGGAGCCGGCATCAAGGCCCTTCACGAGTTCGGCTTCCAGTTGTTGCTTGCCGCGCCGGAAAACGTGATCGACCTGTCGCGTCACCTTGGCTCGGTCACGGAAATCCTCCGCGACAAGCGGACCAACCGGTCCGGCGTGCTCACGTCTCCCGTCATTGCGGGCCCGGGAGAGCCTGGCGCATGGCGGTCCGAGGCGAATCCCGTGGATATCGTCCTCCGCTAAAGAACGCGGGGTCACCTACGGCCCATGCTGAGGCCATTTATGGGCCGTAAGTGACCTCGCGTTGCTAGCGGGTGGAGGTGCCCCGGACCCGGTCCAGGAACTGGCCTGTGCGCTCCTCAAGCCCGGCGATTTGCCGAGCCACGACGACGGCCGGGTCAGGGTTGATTTCATTGGCGGGCGGCTCCTTGCGCACATTGGCGCTGCAGCCGAACTCGGCGCAGATCAGAGTCCCCACGGTGTTGCCGTCCTTGCCTGACTGTCCGGCCTTCTTGGCGACCCACAGATAGACGTCGTCTTTGGAGAAGACGTCACGGCACAATTCACAGAGGACCACACGCTTCTTTCCGGAGCCTCCTTCAGGCGCCCGGAGCATGATTCCGGTGAGCTTGCCCCGGTGCGGGACCACCAGGTAGCCGCGCTGGGGCATTTTTTCGTCGCGCCAGCCGAGGAACTCAAGGTTTTCCCAGTCGATGGTTTCAAAGTCGCGCGGAAGGTTGAGCTTGGCGGCTTCGGACCGGCTGGCATTGATGAATGACGAACGGATTTGTTGGGCAGTAATTTTCTGCATGGCAAAGTTTCTTTCGGAGTTGATCGACGGCGCGCTGAGCATGAGCGCCAGCTGGAAAGGAGCGTCGGTCATCCGTGAAAGCGAGGCACAGCAAAGAGACCCAAACAGGAGTTCGGAGTGCGTGTACCTAGAGTGATGCCGACGGGTGGGGGAGTGCCAAGCAGGCCAAAATGGCCACCTCGCCATCCATGGCTGCAGCAACTGAAATCGTGCGCACGCTCATCTCCTCGTCGTTCTCGTTGGAAGCGGTAGTCCGCTGCCGATATCTTAGCAATGTGCACGGTGGACATTACGTGACGCAAACGTTTCGTAATTATCCAAAGGGTAGGCTAGCCTTACTTAGGTTCGCATCCCTTACCTAAGGAGTCCCGTGGCTTCCCTTCTTCCACGCCGCGCCCTGCTGAAGACCGCAGGCACCGCGACAGCCGCTTTGGCCGCCGTCGCCCTTTCCCTCACTGGCTGCTCCACCGGGCCCGCCACCTCCACTCCGGCAACGGAGCAGGCAGAAACCGCTGCTTTCCCGGTGACCATCAAGCACGCTTTCGGTGAGACCACCATCAAGGAACAGCCCAAGCGCGTAGTCACCATCTCCTGGGTGAATGACGACGTCGCAATAGCCCTGGGCGTTGTCCCGGTTGGCGTTCCCAAGAACGAGTGGGGCAACAACGACAAAGGCTCCACCCCGTGGAAGGATGCCGCGCTGGAGAAGCTTGGTGCCGGATTCGGTTCGGACAAGGCTCCCGTGCAGTTCTCCGAGGCGGACGGGATCAACTTCACTGAGATCGCCAAGCTGAACCCGGACGTCATCCTCGGCGCCTACTCCGGCCTGGAGGAAGCCGATTACAAGAAGCTTTCCGAAATCGCTCCCGTGGTTGCCTACCCGGAGCTCGCCTACGGTACGCCCTGGCAGGAAAGCACCACCATCATCGGTAAGGCCCTCGGCAAGGAAGCCGAAGCCAAGAAGCTGATCGAGGACACTGAAGCGACCGTCAAGGACAAGGTTTCCAAGTACCCGCAGATCAAGGACAAGACCTTTATCTACGGCAACCTGGAACCGGCCAAGGGTGACGGCGTGAACGTCTACACGGCCATCGATAACCGCCCGCGCTTCCTCTCCGAAATCGGCATGAAGCTCGCTCCGGTAGTGGAGCAGAACACGAAGACCAACAAGGACTTCTTCATTGCGTGGTCCGCTGAAAAGGCCAACGAGCTCGAGTCCGATGTCTTCGTGACGTGGGTGCCCGAAGCCGCCACGGCCGACGCCATCAAGGCCGACCCCCTGCTGGGCCAGATACCCGCGGTCAAGTCCGGCGCACTCGTCGCCGACGCCGATCAGACCCTGACGCTGTCCATCTCCGCCTCCTCGCCGCTGAGCCTGCCGTGGGCCCTGGACACGTTCCTGCCGCAGCTGGGCAGTGCAGCGGACAAGGCAACGGACGCGGCAGGCAAGTAACTGCAATGAAACTGAGTACGACGACGGCGGCTTCCGTGGGGCAGGTTGGCGGCACATCTGTGCCTGGTAACCAATGCGATAGCGCGCCTCGGAGCAATGTGGCCGGAGGGGGAACCGGTTCCAGGGCAACAAGCGGGCGGAGTGCCTGGCTGCTGGTCGCCGTCGTCGTACTCGTCGCCGCGTGCGCAGCATCCTTGGCGATCGGCGCGCGCGGGCTTCCCCTGTCCACCATTTGGGAAGCCATCACCAACTTCAATCCTGAAAGCGGCGACCACGCAGTGGTCATCGCACGGATTCCCCGAACAGTATTGGGTCTCCTGGCAGGCGCCGCCCTGGGCTTGGCTGGAGCCGCAATGCAAGGAGTGGCCCGCAACCCCCTGGCTGATCCCGGGATTCTGGGACTCAATGCGGGTGCGGCCCTTGCGGTTGTCGTGGGCATCTATGTTTTTGGCGTCGGTTCGCTCACCGGCTACATTTGGTTCGCCTTCATCGGCGCCGCAGCTGCCGCCGTCGTCGTTTACGCCATCGCTTCCAGGGGACGTGACGGTGCGACGCCGGTCAAGCTCGCCCTCGCGGGCGCGGCGCTGAGTGCCGGCCTGTTCTCGCTGATGAATGTCATCCTGGTCTCAAGCCAGGACACCCTGGACCGGTTCCGGTTCTGGCAGGTGGGAAGTATTGGCGGACGCGACTGGTCCGTTCTGCTACCTGCTCTTCCCTTCCTGGCCGTCGGCGCCGTAATCGTCCTTGGCAGTGGCCGCATCTTGAACAGCCTCGCCCTGGGTGACGACATCGCACGTGGACTCGGTCAGAATGTTGGCCTTTCCCGTGGAATCATCGGCCTTGGGATCGTCCTGCTGTGCGGATCCGCCACCGCGTTGGCTGGACCCATCGCGTTCCTCGGCCTGGTGATTCCGCACGCTGTCCGTTCGCTCACCGGTCCGGACTACCGCTGGGTCCTGCCGTTCTCCATGATCTCGGCGCCCATCCTGCTGATCATCGCCGATGTGATCGGCCGAGTGGTGCTGCTTCCCGGCGAAGTTCCGGCCGGCATCATGACCGCGCTCGTGGGTGCGCCGGTGTTCGTGTGGCTCATCCGCCGCGGAAAGGGGGCCGGACTGTGACCACTCTTCGCAAACTCCCCGCCGAGTTGGCACTTAATGGCAATGTTCCCCGGAAACATTCGCATCAATTGTCATTTCGGCGCCTGCCCAGCCCAACCTTCTTCCTCGGCTTGGCCCTCGTTGTCATGTTCGCCGTGTACGTGCTCCTGGGCAGCTACACGGTGACCATCCCTGATTTCTTCAAGATCGTCATCGCACACATGACCGGCGGCGAGAAGATCCCCGGGGCCAGCTTCATCGTCATGGAGCACAAACTGCCCCGCGCTGCCATCGGAACACTGATCGGCGTGGCTTTTGGCCTGGCCGGCGCGCTTTTCCAAACCATGCTGCGGAACCCCCTGGCCAGCCCGGACATTATCGGGATCAGCTACGGAGCCAGTGCGGCGGCCGTGACGGCGATTGTCATCTTTGGTGCTTCCGGAGCCGTCGTTTCCTGGGCAGCCCTTGGCGGTGCGCTGGGTGTTGCTGCCATTATCTACGCGATTTCGCGCGGCACCGGGTCCGGGGCAGGCGGAGGCAGCCGTGGCAATGCTGCCGGCAACCGCCTCATACTCGCAGGTGTGGGCATCGCCGCGGCACTGCATGCAGTGGTCAACTTTCTCATGACCCGTGCTGACATCCGTACCGCGGCTGACGTCCTCGTCTGGCTTAACGGTTCGCTGAATTCTGCCAATTGGGAGCGCACCGGGATCCTCATGGCCTCCTTGCTGGTCCTGGTTCCGGCGGTCATCATCCTGGCCGGCCCGCTGCGCATCCTCGAACTCGGTGACGATGCAGCTGCCGGCTTGGGCATCAGGGTCAACGCCACCAGGCTGGGACTGGTCTTGACCGCCGTCGGGCTTGCCGCCTCCGCGACGGCGGCTGCCGGTCCCGTTGCCTTCGTCGCTTTCCTGGCCGGACCAATTGGCCGACGCATCGTCCGCAAACCCAGCCTCCCGGCGTCGGCCTTTACCGGCGCGCTGATCGTGTTGGCCGCAGACTTCTTCGCATCCAACATCGCACCCGCCATCCTCGACGGAACCGTCCTCCCGGTCGGCGTCATCACGGGCGCCCTCGGTGCACCCTTCCTGCTGTGGCTCCTGGTCACCTCGAATCGAAAGGAAGCCTGACATGGCCATGCTTAAAGCCAAGGACCTGACACTCCAATACGAGCAGCGCAAGGTGGTTGAGGGTCTCACCACGGAAATCCCCGAGGGTAAAGTCACGATGATCGTGGGCGCAAACGCCTGCGGTAAATCCACGCTTCTCCGTGGATTATCGCGGCTGCTCAAACCCGCCGACGGTGCCGTGACCCTCGACGGCAAGGACATCCACTTCCGGCCCGCCCGTGAGCTCGCCCGGACGTTGGGCCTGCTTCCGCAGCACCCCACCGCTCCGGACGGTATTAGCGTGCGCGACCTCGTGGGACGGGGCCGGTATCCGCACCAGGGCTTCTTCCGGAGTTGGAGCGATTCCGACGACGCCGCGGTGCAGCGGGCGCTCCAAGCCACCGCAACGCTGGAGCTCGCAGAGCGAAGCGTCGACGAATTGTCGGGCGGACAGCGCCAGCGCGTCTGGATTGCCATGGCCCTTGCGCAGGAAACTGACGTGCTGCTGCTTGACGAGCCAACCACATACCTGGACCTTGCGCACCAAGTGGAAGTGTTGGACCTCGTTACGGACCTCAACCGCAGCCGGGGCACCACCGTGGCGATCGTGCTCCACGACCTCAACCTCGCCGCGCGCTACGCCGATCACGTCATCGCCATGAAGGGCGGATGCATTGTGGCCGAAGGACCCGCACCCGTTGTGGTGACCGAGCAACTGGTCTACGACGTCTTTGGCCTGGAATCCCGCGTGGTTCCCGACCCCATCTCAGGAACACCGCTCATTGTCCCCATCGGACGCCACCACGCACAGCCCGTTTCAACCAACGAACTGGAGATCGCCTCATGAGTGCACAACCAACACGGACCCAAGCGAGCGCCAGCGTGGAACCCATGACCCTTGCCTTCGACGTCACGGTCTCGGCCGTGCAGGACCTGAGCCCGAATTTCCGGCGGATCACGTTCGGTGGCTACTCGCTGCGCGGCTTCGGCGTTGCAGGGGATACCTTGGACCTGCGCGTGAAGCTGATGATTCCTTCATTCGACGCCCAAGGACAGCAGATCCCCCTGCCCGAATTCAAGATGGAAGATGCCGGGTGGTACCAGGAATGGTTGGCCATGGATACTTCCGTCCGGGGAGCCATGCGCACCTACACGGTCAGGGCTGAGCGACTCGACGCCGTGTACCCCGAAATCGACATCGACTTTGTCATGCACTTTGACGACGCAGGCCATGGCGGACCCGCGGCCAACTGGGCTGTCGCGGCGAAGCCAGGAGACGCCCTCACCATCATCGGCCCGAACAACCGTGCAGCCCAATGCACCACCGCCGGTGCCTACGGCGGCATCGAATGGCGGCCCGGGCTGGCCCAGAGGGTCCTGCTCGCCGGAGACGAGACAGCAGTGCCGGCAATCAGCGCCATCCTCGAGAGCCTGCCCGCGGACATGACCGGCCACGCATTCCTTGAAGTACCCGAAGCCGGCGACTTCCAGGACATCAGCACACCTGCCGACGTCGAAATCACCTGGCTCGCCCGCGGCGCAGCGATTGGGCGCTCCCGCCCACATGGCGAACTCCTCAAAGAAGCCGTGGCCAAGGCCGTTCCCGTCCCCGGTTGGGTAGGAATCAAGGGATCCGGGAGCGCTGCCGGACCCGAGCCCGAAGACGTCAACGTGGACCAGGACATCCTCTGGGAAACCCCGCAACGCATGGACACTGCTGCCATCGAAGCCACCAAGAACCCCACTTCGCCTGCCGGTGCGCTGCCCTTCTACGCCTGGATCGCCGGGGAAGCGTTCGTCATCAAGGAAATGCGGCGGTACCTGGTGCGGGACGTCGGAATCGATCGGAAGCAGGTTGCTTTCATGGGTTACTGGCGACGGGGCAAGGCAGAGGGCTAAGCCTGTTTGGCGTCGTGGCTGGGTCGGCCGCTTGGGTCCGGCCGGTTGGCGGCCATCCTCTGCGTGCTGCTCCTTCGTCGCTTTGACGCACGCTGCCGGATGACCGCCAACCGGCCTCGTGCGCCCCTCACCATCCGATGCTCTCTCACTTACCGCCCGTTTATTCGGTTTGCTCGCTCACTTCCCGCCCGTTTTTTGGGAATGCTCTCTCACTTCCTGCTCGACCTGTTCACTTTGGGTTGGTTGGGGAGTAACCGGGGGTGGGTAGCGTTGTCTGGATGCGGGATGGTTACGCGGCTGGGGACAGCGGACGACGGCGGTACGTCGCCCTTGGGGATTCCTTCACCGAGGGCGTCGGGGACCCGAGCAAGGTTTTGCCCAACGGGGTACGCGGCTGGGCAGACCGTGTCGCCGAGAAATTGGCCAAAGCGCAGCCTGGATGGGAGTACGCGAATCTCGCCGTACGCAGCAAACGGCTCCGGCACATCATCGATGAACAACTCGAGCCTGCCCTCGCCATGGAACCAACACTCATCACGCTTTATGCCGGCGGCAATGACATCCTGGACTTTGGCACGGACATGGACGCGCTCCTCAACGACTATGAACTGCTGGTCGCCCGGCTTGCTGGCACCGGGGCCACGGTGGTCCTTTTTACCGGTTTTGACGTGAAGGTCTCAGCCGTCCTGGAACCGTTCAAGAAGCGCAACACGATGTACAACCAAAAGGTCCGTGATGTGGCCGCAAAGTACGGGGCGATCCTGGTGGATTACTGGTGCTTCGACGCCTACAAAGATTCGCGGATGTGGGCTCCCGACCGGCTTCACATGTCCAAGGCGGGCCACAAATATCTTGCCGCCCAGGTCCTTGACCATCTGAACGTCCCGCACAAGATTTCTCCGAAGCAATGGGACCCACCCCAAAGATTGACCGTGCGCGAATGGGAACGCAGGCAGCGGCGCTGGGTGAACGACTGGGTTCTGCCCCTCTTTGGACGTAAACTCCGCGGCATCACCCTGGGGGACTCCCTGAATCCCCGGTGGCCCCAGCCCGTGAAAGTCCCCCGGAAGGGCGGACTGAAGAAACTGGTCGAAAACCAGCAGGCTACGCAGTGAAGGCAGCCAGCAAGCCTTAGTTCTCGAGCAGGTTCTCGTAGCCGTCGGCCACAGTGGTCGCCGTGAATTCGATGATCTCGAACTCGGCCACGCCGTTGCTGAAGAACGGGTCTTTGGCCAGTGAGTCATCCAGGGTTGCTCGGTCAACCTTTGACAGCAGCACGCCGCCCGTGGCTGGAACGCGACGTCCCGACGCAAGGAACACGCCGGCGTCGAACGCGTCTTTAAGCCAGGCCATGTGGGCTGGACGGTGGAAATCGACGATTTCGTCGGGAACTTTGTAGGTCAAGGCGACAACAAACATTCCGCCAGCCTACCGTTTGCGGCTGCAGCAAGGCCGGGGCAACCGGCTAATTCTCCTAAGATGGATCCATGACTGAACCCCGCTGGCTTAATGCCGACGAACGCCGTGCCTGGTTGGCCCTCTTGAGCATCAATACGTTGCTCCCCTCGGCGCTGGATACGCAGCTTCAGTCTGCTGGAAAATTGTCGCTGTTCGACTACAACGTGCTGGCGATGCTCTCGGAAACCGAGGGCAGGTACCTGCCCATGAGCGAGCTTGCCGCCCGGACCAGTGCCTCGCTGTCGCGCCTGTCCCACGTGGTCACCAAACTTCAGAAGCGCGGCTGGGTGGAACGCCAGGCACACCCCGGCGACGCGCGCGTCACCGTCGCCCACCTGACCGAGGCCGGCATGTCCACCATTGTGGCCCTGGCCCCCGGTCACGTTGAGTCTGTGCGGGCGCTGATGCTCGATTCACTCTCGCCCGACGACGTCGCGGACCTCGCGCGCATCGGCGAGAAGATTGTCTCCAGGCTGGACAATAACCATTGGATCCTGCGCGAATCGTAGCCTTGTCCGTGCTTTGTAGGTAGCGGTCGCCTAATGGCAGACTGACGGCATGGATTTTTCTGCCCGTTATGTTGCCTTGGGGGATTCCTTCACTGAGGGCGTTGGCGATGACGACCCAACGCGACCCAACGGCGTCCGCGGGTGGGCCGACGTCGTTGCCCGGCAGCTGGCCCACAGCAACGAGGACTTCGGCTACGCCAACCTCGCCATCCGCGGCAGGAAGCTCCGCCAAATCATGGCGGAACAAGTGGACGCGGCCGTCGCGCTGAAGCCCACTTTGGTGACGATGTATGCCGGCGCCAACGACATCCTGCGGCCCAAGATCGATATTGACTCGCTTTTGGAGGATTACGACGCCGGAATCGCCAAGTTAAGCGCGACCGGCGCCACCGTTGTGCTCTTCACGGGCTTTGACGCCCGCGGTTCGAAGGTTTTCAGCACGATGCGTGGTCGGACCGCGATCTACAACGAACTGCTCCGCGAAATCGCCGAGAACCATGGTGCCCTGCTGGTGGATTACTGGCGGTTCGATGAGTACTACGACGTCCGGATGTGGGCGCAGGACCGGATGCACATGTCGACGGCGGGCCACGTCAATATGGCCAAGCGCGTGCTGGACGTCCTCGAGCATGAGCATGTGCTCGAAGTCCCGGAGCTCGCACCGCTTCCCACGCTGAACCGGTCCGAAGCTATCCGGGCAAACGCACGATGGGTCCGGGAATTCGCCGGCCCGTGGGTAGTGCGCCGTGTACGGGGTACGTCCTCGGGCGATGGGCTTAGCCCGAAGTATCCGGCTCTGATCCGCCCGGTGTAGTTAAGCCGGGCGAGCAGAACTCGCTCAGCCCGCGCTACGAAAACCGGGTGTGGCGAGCAGCGTTCCGGTCCTGCCAACCGCGAGCACGTCGACGCCCCATTTCTCCACAGCGTGATCCAGGGTTTGCGGTCCGCCTGCGACGATGGCTGTTGCCAGGACGTCGGCCGTGACAATGTCCTGTGCCGCGACGGAAACCTGAACGAACTCCGGCCGCACTGCACCGACGGTCCAAATGTGTTCCCCGCGTTCCGCCGAGCCTGACGTTGCAAGGGCCCTCACTCCGCGTTCCGCCGAGGCACTGAGGCGGTATGTACTGAGCAGCTTCCGGCGGTCAAACGGATCAACGATGCCGGCCTGCCACGGATTGGGTTCGTCAAACCCGGAGTCCACCGGCTCCGGTGATCCGCTTACCAGCACGTCCCCGCCGGCGTTGAGGCACCAATTGTGCAGGCCGAGGGCACCAAGGGACAGTGCAGCTTCGCGCATGGCGTGGGCTTTGACGATTCCGGAAAGATCCAACGCACCGTCCGGTCGCTCTGCCGTGAA
Source organism: Arthrobacter sp. 1088 (assembly GCF_031455315.1). Lineage (NCBI taxonomy): Bacteria > Bacillati > Actinomycetota > Actinomycetes > Micrococcales > Micrococcaceae > Arthrobacter > Arthrobacter sp. 1088. The sequence continues at coordinate 3,894 of NZ_JAVDSM010000025.1, read as the reverse complement.
CGCGCCTTCGGTCTCCACGCGCCATTCCGAGGCGACGGCATAGAGCTCCTGCATTGGCTCCGAGGCATAAGCCAACGTCAGTTCGCCACGGGCCAGCCGGCTTGCCTCAGATCCTTCCCGGTAAAGGCTGAACGTCAGGTCGAGCTGCGTAAATATCTCCCCTACGACGTCGACGGCGGACTGCAGCTCATCGACGCCGGTTTGGGCGGAGGTTCCGCTCGCCACGGTCAGGCTCACCACAGTGCCCATGCTGCGGAACGTACGCGCACGGAGCTGTTCGCCGCTAAAAGTTGGCTGCATCGAGGGCCGCCTGGAGGGAGGTCAGATAGGCCTCACTGGTGACTGTTGCGCCACTGACAGTTTGGACGTTGGCTGACTGGGCCCGGAGGACTTCGGATCGCAGGACAGGTGCTGCCCGGCTGCTGATCTGGGCAGACTTCCGTTCCGCATCGGTGAGTTGCAGGGGTGTGACCTCGGTGATCTTGCCATTCTGGATAGTCACCTGGACCTGAACCGTGCCGAAGCGGGTCTGGACCGACGCGCCGTCGTACGTTGCCGCCGTCGTGCTTTCCGCGGTGCTGCCGCTGGTTCCGGTGCTGCCGTTCGCCGCTGAACTGCCAGCCGACATGCTGCTGCTCAGGCTTGTTGTTGTGGACGTGGTTGTTTCGGCAACATGAGCTCCTGATTGCCAGCCTGCGAGCAGTATGCCCGCGGACGCCAGGGCCGTTGCCATCGCTGCGCGGATTCTCACCAGTCGAACCTTTCGTAGTGGAGTTGTTCTGCGGGTACCCCTGCGGCCTCCGCGTCCTGGACCACGTTGCCGGCCCAGCCAGCAGGGCCGCAGACGTAGACGTCGGCGTTGGCCACGTCCGGGATATAGGAGCGGAGCGTAAAACCGGCTTGGACGGCTGATTCGGGGAGCCATGCGTTGGGGCGTGCGGAGCGCGGGCCGGTCAGGTGGAAGAGGGTCGCGCCGCGGGCTTGGCAAAGGGCCATGATTTCCTGACCAAGAAAGAGCTCGGATTCGTCGTGTCCGCGCAGCAGGACCGTTGCATTGCCAGGCTCAAAAGGCGTGGATTCCAACAGCGACCGCAGAGGAGCAATGCCGATGCCGGCGCCGATCATCACCACTCTGTTGCGTGACCGGGCGGCGGTGCTGAACATCCCATAAGGGCCCTCAAGGGCGACCCTGGTGCCGGGTCTGAGACGGGCAAGCCGGGCCGATCCGTCGCCCAGATTTCGGACGGTGATGCGGAGTTTGCCCGCTGCAGTACCCGTGGCCGGAAGCGGTTCCGCAGACAGGCTGAAGGGATGGGCCTGCCACCAGAACCCGGGAGCCAGGAACCTCCAGATGAAGAATCTCCCGCCGCTGCCTGCCAGTTTCTCCAGCTGCAGTCCGGTCATTTCGATGCTGAAGACATCAGGTGCAACACGGACTACACGACTGACCGTGAGCTGATGCCGGACTGTCGCAGCGAGTGGCTGGTAAATCCTGAAGAACAGGAGTGCCGCGCCCGTCCCGATGCAGAAAGCCAGCCAATACCAGCGCTGCCAGGTTCCTTCGGCAAAGAGTCCGCCAACACTGAACTGGTGGGGGATGGCCGTTGCCACCGCTGCATAGGTCAGGAGATGGATTACGTACCAGAATTCGTACGGGAACTTGCGTCGCACCGCCACTAACGAGGTCACGACCACGGCGAGGAACAGCGCCATCGCGACGAACGCGAGCCACATATCCGGGACGTTGACCCATAGGGACACCGATTCGCTGATGGGGTCGAGGCCCTCCGCGGCTCCATAGCCGACCGCCAGGAGGATCCCATGTGCCAGCAGCAGGTAAAGCGCCGGCTTACCCAGTGATTTATGGATCTCAAGAGCGCGGTCATGCCCGATTGTGTTGTCGATCAACGGGATCCGGGCCGCCAGGAGCAGCATGAGGAGGACCACGTCCATGCCGACCAAACCAGCCACGATTCCCAGGCCTGTCGCGCCACCAGCAAAGGAGGAGAACCCGCCTGCGCCGCCGTCTGCGAGCCACAAGGCGACCGCGGCCACCGGGGACACCCACGCAAGGAAACCCAGAATGTCAGCCCGGGCCAGCCGCCGTCGGGCTTGCGCCCGGAAGCGTTCGACGGCGGCTGGCGGTGTCCGTGGGCCCGGCGCCGCGGACTGTTCAGCAGCCGAAACACGTGAAAGAAGCGATGTCATGATCCAAGACTCGCCAGGCATCCTTTCGTTCTGCTGTGAAAGGGCTTGCGAGGGCTTATGATTCCTGATTGGTCTTAATTTGGCCTGGCCCGTAGAATAGTTAGGCGCTAGGTAGTGCGGATCGTGTGCAATTGCTCCGGTTGGCGGTGAGGTCAGTCTGACTGACATCCCGATGGCCGGTAGTTAGGGGCTCAAGTTGCGTGCATTCCTGTATTCGCCCGGTATCCCAGGATCTGTTCCAGTGTTTATCACTGACCGGTTCTGAGGCCCAACCTTCTTCGCCGTACTTGATGCGGAAACTACCGAAATGGTATGGATCGGACGCGAACGCTGCCTGTCGCACGGTAACGCAGGAACATCTGCACACCGTTACATTCAATCTTTGGAGGAGAGTCATGGCAGCACACTGCCAAGTGACCGGGGCCGAGCCGGGCTTTGGACACAGCATTTCGCACTCGCACCGCCGCAACAAGCGTCGGTTCGACCCGAACATTCAGAAGAAGCGCTACTGGGTTCCGTCCCTGCGCCGTAACGTCACGCTGACCCTGTCAGCCCGTGGCATCAAGACAATCGACGTACGCGGCATCGACTCTGTCGTCGCCGACATCCTGGCACGAGGAGTAAAGCTCTAATGGCAAAGGACAAGGACGTACGTCCGATCATCAAGCTGAAGTCCACTGCGGGCACGGGTTACACCTACGTAACGCGCAAGAACCGTCGTAACGATCCTGACCGTCTGGTCCTGAAGAAGTACGACCCCAAGATCCGCCAGCACGTCGAATTCCGAGAGGAGCGCTAAACACATGGCAAAGAAGTCAAAGATTGCTCGCAACGAGCAGCGCAAGGTCATTGTTGAGCGTTACGCTGCCAAGCGTCTCGAACTGAAGAAGACCCTGGTTGACCCCAACGCGACTGACGAAGCACGCGAAGCTGCACGCCTCGGCCTGCAGAAGCTGCCCCGCAACGCCTCCCCGATCCGTCTGCGTAACCGCGACCAGATCGACGGCCGTCCCCGCGGCACCTTCCAGAAGTTCGGTATCTCCCGTGTTCGCTTCCGCGACATGGCTCACCGCGGTGAGCTCCCGGGTATCACCAAGTCTTCCTGGTAATCACGAAGCTCTGAAAGGGCCGGCAACCGTTATGGTTGCCGGCCTTTTCTGCGTTTAAGCGTGTTTGTGCGTGGGTGGGCGCCGAAGGCGGCTCGGTGGTTGGCGCGTGGGTGGCTGGGTGGTGGCGCGAAGGTGGCGGTCTTCCTCTGCGCGCTCGGTCGTTCCTCCCTTGGACGCGCGCTGCCGGATGGCCGCCGCCCTCTTTCGGATGTTCTCTCAGATCGTGCGGGGTTTGGCGGATCGTTCTCTCAGATCGTGCGGGGTTTGGGGGATCGTTCTCTCGGATCGTGCGGGGTTTTGGTGGGTTGGGGGGTGTGGGAATGTTCGACGGCGGTGGTTGGCGTGGGTGTTTGGCGGCGGGGTGGTGGGGTGTTGTTGGTGTGACGGGCTTCACTGGGGGTGGTTTTTGGGGTTTCGGGGTGGTTTTGGCGGGTCTGTGGGGTTGTTTGGCCTGTGTTTGGGCGGTTTTGGCCGGTTTTTGAGTGGTGTTGGGGTGGATTTGTGTGGGGGCTGGTGGGCGTGTAATGTCTTCTGAGTCGCCGCGAGTGAGACAGCCTGGTGCTGGGAACTGCGGGGG
>NZ_JAVDSM010000024.1:0-20993 GCF_031455315.1 Arthrobacter sp. 1088 | reverse complement strand
ACGATGGAAGCCGGCCCTGAACGCCTTCGCCATCAGCTTCGACGGAAGAATCAACTAAATGCCAACCGTGGATCCACCGAAAATCGGACAGTCCCGCTCCGGCCGGATAGGTCATCCTAAACACAGCAGGCTGCTGCCTGCTGATTCAGGCTTTGCTTGGGTTCTGCGTTTTGATGTTCCGGTGTGCAGCTGGCCGGTAACCGTAATGTGGGCGTACGACTACGTACAGGCATAGGTCAGGCTCACATATCTTCATAGGGCTTACCAGTTGGGATCGTTCCTACGAAGACTTCACAATAGTTCACGTGCTGGCCTACGGACGAGAAGTGAGGCAAGTTGTCGAGATACCAACGCCGGGACAGGCACTTTGTGCTATGCGAAGGATGAGTCAGGTCAACTGCGCATTTTGTCAGACTTCGGTCCGATCAAGTGAACCACACCCTGGCTCTCAAATCGCACTGGTCGTCTACGCGCCCCGCGCGGGACTGGCGTGTTAAAGAACCGAGAACTTCGCGCGCCGATGGCCTCCTGGTTATCTCACCCTCAGTTCGTCAGCCATGTTGTTAACAAGACGATCAAAGTCAGTGTTTGCCACGGCGCTAGCAAGCAATCTCGGTTTTTGAGCTAGGTCCGCAATAAGGAGGGCCTCTGGTTGCATGTACAGCCAGTCGTACTTTTCGACGTAGTTCTCCCCGCCATAGGCATGCTCGTCAAAGACCTTACGAATCCTCTCTCCATTTTGCGTGACTAGATCTTGAATCTTGTGATCCAGAACCTTCCGGTCCTCTTCGTCATAGGCACTCAAAAGTATCTCGAATAAACCTTCGGGCTTGAGGGATGGGGCATGAGACTGTGTGAAATCTGTGAATATCTTGCGCACCTTATTGAAGAGGCCGGCAGATGTTTCGGATTCAAATTTGTTCACATCTTTGATCAACGAACTCACCTCCGAATCGAACAACTCGGTTAATACGATCAAACGGAGGACCCTGCGCTGAAGGTCACTCGGCAACTTGGTCGCATTCTTGTACCTCAGCCGGTGGTCGACCATATACCAAGCGTCACCGGCTACAGTTCGTACCTGCACCTCCACTTTAAGCCCGTTGCCTTGCCCGTCACAGATCTCGGGGTCACACAGATCAAACTGGTCTGAACTGTACTCCAACTTCTCAGGTGATGGCCTTCGACGATCCAATTCACAGGATACGTTCCGGGTCTGACATTCCGCCTTCAGCAGATCGGAGAAAACCGCAGCGCCTTCAACCGTAGGAAATAGGGCCTTCAGTGCAACCAGATCACCGAAGGCCTCCCACGGTCTTGCGTTTTCCGGTCCGTTCTTGTAGGCCTTCGTCAGGAGACTCGGCAACTTCTTGACTCTGCCGTCGACATGAGCATTTGGGTCGATCCGGTGGGCCAAGTCCAGGAGGTTTTCCTTCCACTGGTCCAACCCGGCCTGAAGGTGAGGCAGCTCCTCTGTATAGCGATCGCTGAGGACATTCACACTAGTCATGTGCCGCGCCCTTCGGCACGGAACCGAATCGGATCTGGCGCAGGTCCCCCCTGAGCCGGATGACAGTCGCTCCATTTTCATCTCGTGAGACATCAATGTTCCCAGATTCGAAAGCCTCGTTGCTTGCGGTGACGGTGAAGCCTTGCCCGACGATCCTCACCCCCGAACCGCCTCCGGCAATCAGCTTCATGTCTTTCCGAATTACCGAATCGCCTACAGTCTCAGGGATGGCAGCCAAAAAGTCATCTCGATCCCGCGGCTCGAGAAACTCGTCGGCAAAAACGCTCGGCTGGAAGTCTTCGCTAGGGGCATTCATGTAGGCCGTTAGTGCGCCCGCATACCTAGCTCCTTTTACAGTGTCAGCCAATGTTCGATTAAAGAAGGTCATGGCAGAATCCATGAAAACTTTCGTCTGTATTTCCGCCCTATCTGCAAGTTGGCACCCTAGAAAGTCCGCCAGAAAGAAATCGGCATACATGGCACCATTCTGTTGATCTACCATTTGTCCGATCACTGTTCCGTCGTCGGCAAGCTCCATGACGGCGACCTTGTAGATCTTGGAATTTTGGCCCACAATCAACTCGTTGAGATGTTCCAAGTCCAAACGGCCAGTAGCAGGGTCCCGTTGCAGCCTCATTCCTTCTTGATGCTCGGCCTTCATCAGTAGGACGGCATCGCGGCCATCCCTCTCGACACGAGCGACGACAATAATTCCTGATGGGCTCGTTGCTGTCTGGCTACGAAACAGAGCCTTCGCAAGCTCTTGTGATGCCTCAATGAAGGGACGATCATCATTATCCTTGATGATTCTTTCTACAAGATTGGTAGATCTCGAGGGGAGGCTGTCATCGGCTTTGATATCCCGGGGATGCTTCAGGGCAAACTTGACCATGTTGTCGAGGATGAATCTACGCGTTTCAGGCTGAAGCGGAGTGAGTTCCGTGCTGAGTGTTGCGTCAACGTCAGATTTCGTCGAGTGTTTACCCTTCGGAACCTCATGAACTATGGCTTTGGACAGATTGATGGCCAAGGGGAACTCCTGATTGCGAAATGACAGAGATTTTATCCACTGAATTTATCAGCTCACGAAGCGCGCTTGTGCCGGGCGCGCTGGCGAAATCAAGTCTCAGTTCCTACAAATCTGACTGCTTTACCGCCTCAGTCACCAGCGTTCCCTGCCCATGAATCCGCCATCGCCGATACAAACACTTCAACCAATCACACGGCAAGCCCAGCATTCTTGCAGCCCCTTTTCCCCGGGACCCTTCTCGAATCACGCTACAGCCGGCAGCACGCTCATCCTCTGAGAACAACCTACTTGCATTCATAAAGCTGCTCCCCGGACGTCGGGACTGAATTTCTCAGTCCAACTCCCGGGGAGCAATTCACAAGCCCAGGACCCCCGTTCTCGTACAGCAGGTCTCCCTTACAAGAATATTTGAGGGACGGGCTGAGTCATGGAGGTTGATCTGGGCCGACCTCACCACTGGTTGGTTTGTAGCGTGGTTCCGCAGTGCCCAGAGGTGGCTGTCTATTTGCTGTTTGAGGCTCGTTTTCCGCTCTCCTGGTTGGCTGCCCCGAAGCGTCAAGGAACTCCGTTCGCGGAAAATAGGCGTCTCCGGCATGGCGGATGATCTTACCGAGGTAGGGGTCGCGTTGCTCCAGGGCCGTGTCTCCGTAGTGCAGGGGCGCATATCCGGCCTCCCGCTCGGCGCTTTCATGCGCCGGTACCCAGATGAGAAGTACGCAGACAACAGCCACAGCAGGAAGCAGCATCAGAATGGCCTAGTCGGTGAACCACGATCGAGGAACCTCCAGAAGCCTGAAGACAAACGTCACCGCGCAGATAAGGACCGCCCTGGTTGTAAACCGGTACCTGGCCGCGAGCAGCGCGTAGGCGGTCCGACGAGGTATCAGCCTTGTCCCTTCTTTCTGATTCACCATTGGCCGGTTCGTTCATGTCGATCATCGAGCAGGTCATGGCGCCTCCGGCAGTGGGCCTCCTGGAGTGTTTTCACTCTCTCCATCCCTGGCAACCGGCTGTGGAGTGGCTTCCCTGCCAGGGGCAGCCACTCCAGACTGTCCCGGACTCTGGAGAGCAAAAACATCAACGCGGCGGCCACGACCAGGAACAACGCCGTGATCAATGCGGTCAGGATGCCTTCGCCCATAGTCGAGGCAACTTCCAGGAATCAACCATGGCACCAGCGGCCCTCTGCCAGTGGACTCCTTATGCGCCTGAATTGCCCTCGGAAGCACAAGACTTGGAGGATGCTCGAGTGTCCCTCCTGGTGAGCGTCCCGTGAGGGCCAGTGACCGGATGAGAGCGTCAAAGGCCCTCGTGCTGTTGCTGATCGACAGCGACTTCCAGGATTTCCACGGTCCTGTCCCTATGCCACCGTGCATACCGTCGCGGGCCGTGAGCGCTGCTCACAGTCACCCACAGAGCTAGGCCCTGCCGAAGCGATTCAGGAGACGGCTCCTTGTCGGGTCCCGGAAGGAGCAGCCCTGTAGTTCTGAGGAGGTCGCCTACACGTGGCGCGCTCATGCCGAGTTCCGCGCCGAGTTCCTTCTGTCCCCAATATTCGGCTCGGCTGACTGGTGTCCCGTCGTCATCGTAGATCGGCGGCAACTGCTTCTCTGCGAGCCCCTTCTCTGACCCTGTTGCGTCATTGGGCGAGCCGACCGGTTCAGACAGTGACGGATTCAGGACCGGGCCACGCGAGAGCGTCTCCGGCTCAGGCGATCGCACCGGAACGAACATTTCCCGGAGTAGCACGTCGGAGCCGCGGACGTCCAGCCTTGGGGCCATAGCGGTGAAGTATGGGAGTCTGGCCCATTGACTGCGGTCACCGATGATGTACAGGCGGTGCTTCGCGCGACTTACGGCGACGTTGAACAAGTTTGGGGTGTCCACGGCCCACTTTCGTGCACCTATGGTCTTGCCCCCAAGCACAAGTACTACGATGTTTGCTTCCTTGCCTTGGGCGCGGTGGATGGTCCCGGACTGCGCCTTCGCATTCGGCAGGTGCCGTTTCGCGCGGCGTTCGATCTGGTCCGCTGTCTGCCGGAAGGGGGCGATTGCCAGGACCTTGTCCATGTCGTATCCGGCTTCGCGCAGTGCTGCAAGGAGCTCGTCGAAGCGGGTGAGCTCCTTCGCGGAGGCGTGGCCGTTCCACTCCGTGGTGACGACGTCAAGCCAGGTCGATCTCGGGGCTTCCGGGAGGCTGTCTCCTTCCGGGAATCGCCTGGTCAAGGTCTTCCCGCCATGGATCATGAGGCCGTCGTAGACTTCGTGGTTGACGGCGTCGAACATTGGATTGTCGCAACGGCGGTGGACGCGCAGCGGGGCCCCGACCCAGACTCTGCCTTGTCCGGGCGGCTGGATGTGTGTGCCGTACCGAGAGGTCCGGTCGGCCAACACCTGAGCGGGATTCGCAGCCGGCAGCCACCGAGGATCAGTGCCCGTGATCTCCAGGAGTCGGTTCTGGTATTCGGCTGGGAGCGTGACTACCGGCGTGAGCTGAAGGGGGTCGCCGACCAGCACGGCGCGGCGTGCACGCCAGATCCCGCAGAGAGCTGCCTGCGGAGTCGCCTGGCCCGCCTCGTCGATGAAGAGCCAACCAAGCCGTTCGTCTCCGAGGGAAGCGAAGAGCCGCGGTATAGAAGCGAACGTGGTGGTAACAGTGGGCACCACCATGAACAACGATTCCCAGGCTTCCCTCACTGTGCCGGGGTCCGTGTCGGCCGCGATGGACTTCTTCAGCACGTCGCAAACTGCGTTGAGGTTCGAGCGCATCTTATCGCGTTGATCCAACACGAAGGCCTGATGCAATTGGAGGGCTTCAAGGAACAGCCGGGACCGCGCTTCGTTGAACACGTTGTCCAGCCAAGGAGAGGCGTACTCCCTCTCGGCGCTCTCAGGTGCGAACCAGTCCGAGGATGGCCTGCTGTGTGGATAGGCCTCCAGTTCAGACTCCAACGCTCTGCGCTGTTGGTTGCCGTGCTGCAGACGGGCGGCTGAGTCATTCCGGCGTTCCCGAAGAGATGAGGTCGTCTCTTTGTACCTCTGGATAAGCGACCGCAGGCCTTCAATTTCAGCGCCGGCGCTTTCCACCCTTGCTGCGAGGCTGACCTGACGTTCCCTCCATGATGTCATGACCCGTCCGAAGCTGAAGATCTGTTCCAGAACCCCGGGTCTTGCAGCAAGATGGTCATTTAGGTCAGAACGATAGCGCACCTCGGCCTGGACCAGTTCGGCCAGTGCTTTCTCCTGCCCCGCCACAAGCTGCATCTGGTCCGCCAGCCTCGCGTTATGGGCGTCGTGGACGCGTGCAAGTTCCTCCGTCTTCAGACGCAGGCGCGGCAGCGCCCGGAAAGCCTCATGGAGACGCTGGCGTTCTGCCCGAAGCCGGTCCACCTCCGCCTTTGCCGCCAGGAACGACTGCCTCGCTTCCTGCCATGATGGAATAGTGTCGCTGGGTTGCTGATTTAGCAGCTTCAAGAGGCCGGGAGCATCATCAGCCTCCTTGCCGTTGAAGAGCGCCGCGCCGATGAACGAAGCGACGTTGGCGGAGTTGCCGAGCTTGGCCGAGATCAGACCCCATGCGCGTTTTTCCGGCTTTTCCTCCTTCCCGCCACCCTTCCTGTCATTCAGCAGACGGGTGGCAATCTCAGGGTAGTAGCGTGCCCCTTCGCCAAAGGCGGGGGCTATGACATCCTTCGACAGGACCGGGATCTCCAGGCTGATGTTCTCCACCGCTCCGTTGTTAGAGGATGCTATAACCATCTCAAATCCTCGAAGGCGCTCGTGCAGCAGGTGCACACTGTGACGATAACCGGATTTGGAACCCATCTGCTTGGTTGCCACGAAGGCGTCCGATGGGCGGGCGAACGACGCCAGCGCTGTGGCGCGTTTGGTCACCAAGGCCGCGATCATGTCCCTGAGCATGGTTGTCTTGCCTGTGCCAGGTGGGCCGTTGACGGCGAACAGACCATTACTGCCCTCCAGATCGGCCAGGATCCGGTTGACTGCGAACTGCTGTGAGAGGGCCAGCGGATGCTCGACATCGCTTGGCCACCGACCGTCCGGCAACATGTCCGGCGCGACAGATTCGTAGACGCCATCAAGGTCCTCCCGGACATCGCATCTCGAATTTGTTGTGTCGGGTCCGAGATACTGGCGGACCGCGCCGCCACGCGTTGGCTTGCGGGAGATCGAAATGAGATCAGAGAAGAAGGCACTGTTGAAAAAACCTGCCTCGGACTCTTCCCCTTCCGGCTTTTCCCTAATCTGTCTGCTTTCTATCCTCACCGTGGCAAGCCCTCCGCCCCGGTAGGTGAGAAGCCCGCGAACGCCTGTTTCACCCAGGGTGAGGTCGAGGATTGACTGGAAGTCGGCGTAGTTCAGAGGGTGGGTCGGGAACCCGGACGGCGATTCGTCGCCGATCTTGATCCCACGAGTCACGACGAGGTCGCCAAACCGCTGCGTCCATCGGGCCTCGTCGGCGGCGAAGCTTGTCTTGATATCGTCGAGCTGTTTTCGCGTGCGAAAGCGGCCTACTGCCCAGACGCATTGCGACAGGGCTGCAGTATCGGGGTTGAGAAGCCCACCCTCACTCACCGTGACCACCACGGCTGAGCCCTGCCCTGCAGTGCCACCGGCATAGTTTTCTGTCGTTTCTGCCCCCAGGACAGCCCAAGCCGACTCCAGGTCATAGACCCCCAGAAACACTGTGTGCCGCCAGGTTTTCCCGGAGCGGCTCGGAGGCCAATCAGAGTTTTCCCAAGGAAGCAGGGATTCCGGTGAATAGTCAGCCACGTATGGGGCGGCACCCTGCGACTTTGACGGTTTCGGTATGTTCTGAGGTGAGAAGGCTTCAACTCCCAGCCAGAAGTCCAATGGAGCCTCTTTGCCCTCCTGCGCTCCCCGGCTCTCGGACAATCCTGTTTCTGAGGCCCCCATAGCTCCCTTTCTCTCGATAGGGGTCTAACGGTTGAAGCCATACTTCATGATGCGGCAAATCAAGTACCCTACAGACGGATACGTTTGGTGCACCGTCGCCAAGGAGGGCGCCGGTCAGGAAACCCTGAGCTCGTGCACGCCAATGAACGATTGCCCTCGTGCGTAAACTCCAGGCCGGCCGGGAGGGCGTTGGATTGCACAAACGCAAATGTTCAGAGACGTAACCTAGGTCGGCGACCCCCCGAGGGCTGTTTTGAGCAGCGGAACCAACACCCTCGATTGCGCCGGGCAATCCGAGGGTGACGAACATGCAATGAGCCTCCGCGCTTCTCGCGACCCCCATCCGATGACTGACGCCGCCGATTTGGGTGCACCGTAACCTATCAGCGCGTCAGCGAAAGCGTCACCCGTCGCCGCCAGCAGCGTGCACAGGAAATGTGAGACCTCGGAGTGCGTAGAGGACTCCTCTTCCAGAGCCACCGCCAGGTCGATCAGCGCTGCCGTGAAGTCGTGAGACGTGACGGCATCGAGGCCCGCCCTTATAAGGGCACGCTAGTCTCCTCGATCCGGCTTCCGCCGGACCACGGGGCATCAAGTTCGTACGCCTCCGCCCTCCGGGATATCGGAGTACTGGAGGGTCGAGCCACTTCGGCCACTCGTTTGGCGGTCAGCTCTTGCTGAAGCAGCAAGACATACGGCCTTTCGATGTTCGGGGCAGCGCACGAAGGCGCGCTGGCTCCCTCATCTCCGCCCGATTTTCCCTGCTGAGACCGGCACTCACCTATGACGCAGACCTACCTTCGCTACTTGGCGAGGACCTGCGGTTACCGACAGCGATCCGGCGAGCTCGGTGAAAGTGATCGTCTTTGAGGCTCGGACGCGGAGGAGCACGTCGCGTGTTTGGCCACGGTCCCAGTCCATGCCGTCACCGGCTTCTGTCCAGGAGGGTCCGCGGTCATGGTCAGCCCATGACTGGTCAATGGCGGATGCCAGCCGGGTCAGAACAGCCTCCGTTATCTCTACAGGTTTGCTTGGGGTGTTGCGTTGTTGCCAGGCTTCTTGCGGGCCTGGTACCGGGCGGCCACCTTCGAGTAGCTTGGTTGTTCGTTGTTTTTGACCATGGCGTCGGCGATTTGCTGGTATCGGGATCCTGGCTTGTATCGGTCGACGTTGGCGGCCAGTTCTTTGACGCGTTCACCCGTGATCTTCCCGGGGCACGAGCCCCTCCAGCCATTTTGCGGGCGTCTTCTTGCCGGAGGGCGAAGCTTTCTTGCTTCGGCTTCGCCTTACGGCCAGGTTTCGACACTGTCGGCAGCGTCTTCGTGTCTTGGTCACCCATATTCCACCCTAACTTTGAGTTCGCCTTGGTTCCGGGATTTCCGTCCAGCTATCGGCTGGGGCCGTTCTTGCTTCGTTCCGCCCCCGCCGCTGCTCCGCGGCCCGTTTTGCGTGCTTTGGCTGCCCGGTTGGTGGTGACGGCGGTGTTGGGGTGTGTTCCTTCGCTGCGGGCGGCTGCGAGGCGGCCCCGGATTTGAGGTTCGGTGGCGCCGGTGGCGTCAAGGGATTCGGCGAATTTCTGGTGGTGTTCAGCTGAGCCGTATCCGGCCGCCGAAGCAGTCTCCGTTGCGGGTGCCTGGTCTTTGAGACGACTACTGTCGTCGGTGCTGGTGACGCGGTTCTTGATGTCCCTGCCGAGGCTTTCGATGCGGTCGAGGAGTTCTTGTTCGGCGCGTTCGTAGCGTTGTTCCTGGCTGGACCGTTGGTCGCCGGTGAAGCTGCCTTCTGCGAGGAGTTTCGCTTCGTGCAGGTTTTTGGCTGCGTCCACGAACGCGGTGTCTTTGAAGTGGGCTTCGGTGGTGCCGTTGATGTTCGCTGTGGTCTCGATGCGGAGCTGGTCGATGTCGGGTCCCTTAACGCCGTCTTTGCCGATAAGGAACATACGTTCCTTGATTTCGGCGTCGGCCGGGACCACGGCTTTCGGGGTCTTTGCGTTCTGCGCCAGCTGCAGCGCCTCTGCCATGGCCGGGTTGGCAAGGTATTCCACGGGGACCTGGTGGCGTTCCATTTTGGAGGCGAGTTTCGTGGGTTGGGCGCGGAGCTCTTCGGCCCTGGCTGCCGCGAGGAGCTGCATGGCCTTTTGGTGTTCGGCGGCCGCTTTCCGGGCCTCTTCCTGACTTAAGGCAAGTGCGCCCCGCGGGGCCTCTTCGGTGGTGATGGTCTGGATGCCTGACTCGAGGTAAGCGGCGTCCGTGCCGACGTCGTGGGTGTCGATGCCGTACCGCGTCAGGACTTCCTCACGGATCCTCTCCGACGCTTCCAGAGCAGTGGGGTCGTGGGCTTTCCACGCTTCGGCGACCGTGTGCGCCGTGGCGATATCGGAAGCTTGGGCTTTGTCCCACCACTGGTCCTTTTCGACCGGCGCCAAGGCTGCGCGGGCGGCGCTGCGTTCGGCCGCAAGACGTGCTTGGGCTTCGTGCGCTGCCTGTGAGTCCAAGTGTTCCTGTCGCCGCTCGGATTCCTGTCGTTCGCGGGCCAGGGTTTCTGCAATGCGGGAGGCTATCATCAGGGACTGCCGTAGGCCGCCGTCTACGACGTCGTCCATTCCGTCTGATTCACTCATTGGTGTTCCCCTTGCACTAGTGGTGTGATTCTTATCGGTCGAGGCCCGGGCCGGAGTCGCGTCGGCTGGGTTGATGGGTTTTCGCTTGTGTGGTCAGCGTTGGCGTGGTTGGCAATGCTGAGCCCGGCCGAATGGGAGCCATGCCTCGATGTGCGATATCAATCGCTCGTGGCGGTACTGATGACTCCGTTGTTGGCTGTTGCTCGGCCCCTACCAGTACAGCCTTGGGCATCGTGGCGGTGAACGGTGCCAGGTGGTTTTCCACCACGGAGCGGATGCGCTGGGCTTCCCGGGTCCGGCCGGACTGGGCATGCATTTCGTACACCGCGAAGGCTGTGTTAATCAGTTGCACCATGAGCGCTGTCTGTGCGCCAGTTTTGCTCTTGGACGATGCTGCCATGAAGAGCATCGCAGTGCCGGCAATGGACGGCAGTGCAATGGGTTTGCTGTGCTCTTTGGGTGCACGGAGCTGCGCCGTGCGGGATAGTTCAGCTGCCGTGGCGGCCAGCGGCCCTGGCCTTGTTTCCAATCGGTAAGACCAGGCGGCGAACGCGCCGGAAACTTCTCGTGCTGCTTTCGCCCAGGTGGCGTGATCGTCACGTGGAATGGACCGTAGTTGTTCTGCCAAGGCGGTGGCGTTGCGGGTGTACTCCACCCACACCTGGGGCGACGGTGTGGCCTTCTCTGGTCCGGTCTTGGAGACGGTGCATTTGTTGCGTGCTGCGGCGTTCCATTCGGCCGCTGCCTCGCTCGCGTGCTGTGGCGTGTCGATCCAGTTTTCGCGCAACGCTCCGAGTCTGAGGTCCGTGGCGAGGGTGCCGCCGCCGAACCAGATGGGCCGCTCCCCCGGCTTGGGTCGTTCGGCGACTGAGTATCCGACGATGACGTCGGTGGTGTTCTTCGCGTAGCGGGGGCGGAGAAGCATTCCCGTGTTACGGGCGCGGCGAACGAACTCGGCCTCCGTTGCTGAGGCGCTGGCGCTGGCGCGGACTTTGCGTGCCAAGGATGCGCGGTGCATTTCCCGGTCGTCGCGTACAGCTGTCGCCTTTTCCGCGCGGTCATAACCCCTAGTGGCGTGCACGGTGGAGAGTTGTTCCAGGCCGTACTTAATTTCCAGTTCGCGGCAGGTCTGCTGAGCCTTTTTGTAGTCGCCGTGGGTGGAGGCCTTGGTCCCGTCTTCGCGGACGAGGGACACTGCGATGTGGATGTGGTGGTTGCCGTTCTCGCTCGTGCCGTGGTTGATCGCAGCCCACCGGCACTGTGCTTTTCCGCTGGTCGCGGTGAAGCCCATGGAGTCCACGAAGTCGTTGGCGATGTCGCCCCATTGCTGGTCGGTCAGCGCCCCCTCTTCGGCGCGCAGGCTGAGGGAGCAGTGCCACACGCTGGCGTCCTTGTACCCGACGTGCACGCGCTGCTTCTTCGCAGCGTCCCACTGGAAATCTTTGATCTGCACGGAGGTGCCGTATGCCTTGCGCGGCCGGTCCAAATGCTTGGCAATCGCGACCGCGTCTTCATGGTCCAGGACGCCGTCGTCGTACCACGCCATGATTGCCGCGTCCCCGGCGACCAGGTGCGGCTCCGTGTGTGCGTTCTTGGTCTTGTCCGTATCGGTTGATGCCAGATAGACCATGAGCCCGGCCATGCGCGAACCGCGGGTGATGTTCGGAATCATCCCTACATCAACCCATCAATGGCCTGGTCAATCCGCATCGCCACCGACCGGATATGCTTCAGCGCTTCCCGCGCTTCGGCAGGGTACTCCCCCGTCGCATTCGCCTGCCGTGCGATCTGGTTGATGTTGTTCGATGATCGCGCCAACAAGTTGTGCAGCTGCATCAGCTCGGCCATGATCGCACGACGCTCGGTCGGGGAATCCGTGCTCTCCGACAACGCCGAGGAAACCAGCAGGTTCGGGACAGTCACTTTCTCCCGCTCGGCCCGTGCCACCAAGGCGGCTTCCTCCTCGACCGTGACCCACACGTCACGGCGCTTCTTGGACCCCGCCGGAGAGTTCGCACGACGACGGCGGGACAGATTGGAACGGCCAGCACTCTCCTCCCCCATCACACGAATCCCTCCCTCCAAAAGGCCCAGCGCAGCGACCCCAAACCGGGGACCACACAAGCCAGTGTCACTCACGAACCCGACAGGGTCCGTGAACGACACACCATTTACACCCGTGTAAATGTATAGCTTGCTCCGCCGGGGATGAGTCGGCAAGTTTTTAGACCGTTTTGGGGCACGCCGGTAAAACCTCCCCGGACGGCTCCGCGGATCTGGGTAGTTTGGGGGTATGGACATCAACGACATTGCCGCTAAGGCGGCCGCAAAAATCGACGCCGCCCGCGACTTGAAAGTCAACGCCGTCAGGAAAGCCGCCGCCAGCGGTGTCGAAGTCGCCGAAGCAGCTGCGCTGCTCGCCGCAGCAGAGCAAAAATACGCGAAGGACTTCGCGGCCGCTCTTCGCGCGGACTGGACCGAAACCGACCTGCGCGGGTTCGGCCTGGATGCACCGTCCAAGCGCCCCGGTGGTCGGCCACGCGGCAAGAAGGGCATCCCGGCGGCAACGTCGGCGTCCACGGGTTCAGAGAACTGACCCTTCGCCCACCCGAGCAACGGCAAAAGCTAACACCTCCGGGCTTTTCCCCGCACCCACGGGATGGCGGGACCCACCCGCCCCGCTGCACACAACCACCACCAGGCATTTCACCTTGCGGGTGCGGTGGCTAAGTCCTCGGAATGGCCGCAGAGGCTGCCGGAAGCATGGCGATCACCGAAGCAAATCGGAAACTGCACGGGAAGCGACCGAAACATAGCGCTACCAAAGGACGCCACCTGCTCGCCCGCCACGCAGCCGGCACCCATACCAAACCGAGCTCGCAGAACTCTCCCGCGACACCGTGTTTCGCGAACTCCAGCGCACACAACCAGCCCAACCTGACAACTAGGGCTGCATGTTGAAGGCTGGCGCGTGTGGACGCACCCCGGGCCAATGCTGCATCGAGCACACACCGCTTTCCAGTCAGTGCGCGCTCTTGGCGGTGGTAAGGAATCCAGCGTACGGGACAGCGACATCGAGGGTGTTCTCCCACTTCAAACCAAAATAAAATCGCTGGTTGAATTCAGCCACCAGCGGGAGCAAACTGCCCCTAGGACAGGCAACGTCGCGATTCTCAATGGGCTCGGTGCACCATGATCTACATGCCGAAACGCCGGAGCAAAATAACTCGCTGGGCTTGGCGAGTCATAGGGCTGCTGCTTGGTATTTTGTCTGCGCTGGGGGCAATGAGCATCTCCGCCACCGGGGTGGCGCCGCTTCCGACAGTCCCCAGCCAGAAAGCTGTTCTTCCCTCGGCTACTCCTACTCCGACTGCAACCAAAGGTGGGCGTCCGGATCTTGGCCAAGACAATCACGCCCCAACAAACGCCGGGGTCCTATCCGTCAAGTACTCGGCGGCCTGCAACACCTCCACGTGCACCTTCACACCACAGATTGCATATCCACCAGCCGCGGCATGCTCCTTCGACGCCGGCAACGGCACAACCGCTGTTCAGTTCCAATGCAACGCCGGCATGGAGTACATCTACCCGATTCCCGGGGTCTACTACGCCCAAATAGCAAATGCCAGCGGAGAGTTCCAAACCATCATGGTCACGGCAACAGCACAGCAACCGCCAACCGAAACGAGCACGCCGAAGCCGACAGGAACCTCCGTCGGGCCCTCCGATACGCCAACAGCTAGCGGAAGCGGCTCAGGCAGTCCGATCCCCAGCGGGACCGACTCACCAAACCCCACCACAACGACCTCGCCTGAGCCCGGAAGTAATGTACAGAAGTACCTGGAGAAGTGCCTCAAAGGTACGGTTGCCTACTCACCGCCATCATCCATGGAACTCGGACGGCGGGAGGAATTCGTACTCCGGGTCGCTCTGCAGGGAGCGTCCGAGAACCCGGCCACAGGGTTCCCAAGCGGCAGCCCCGTTGCCACGGAACACCCGCGGATCTGCGCGCTCATGCGGGCAGACCTCACAGGGGAGGGCTTCGACATCGAACGGCGCGGCGATTCCTCGGGCGTGATAGCTTTGCCGAGCGACGAAGTCGGTGAGTGGGGCTGGTACATCACGCCAAACAAACCCGGCAAACAAACACTCAGCCTCCGGCTCATAGCGCCCATTCCGGACGTTGACGGCGAGTTCGAAGTTGAGACGTACAAGCGAGACATCGACGTCAGCGTGGGAATTCTCCAAGTGGTTGGCGACGTCACCAGAGACTGGGCGGCCCCATTGGGCATAACGGTCCCGGTGATTATTGCTGCCATAGGAGCGTTGTATCTCCGGGCACGACGAAATCGCTACGATGCAAAACACGCTGCCGCGACGAAGTGAAGCCGCCACGAACCACTGACGATCAAGAGCACACCTGTCCAGGAAATCAACAAGGATCACGCCTTGCTGATCCTGGATGTCCTCAACACCCCGTGTTAGAGGTCTTCTTCCAAGTCGATCAAACCCTCTCGGCAGAAGTCCGTACGGGCTGCGATCAGCTCTCTCGCGGCGCTTCAAAGTAGGCGCGCGATTCAACTACCTGTTCCCAGCCGAAGGTGTATCGGGATGGGGCGGCTGTCATTGGTGGTCTTCTCGTACTGCTGTTTCGGCGCGCGTGCGTCGCCCTGGGCGGAGCTCACCGGCTCCAACGCCGGGCCATTTCCGGCCGTCGTTGTACTTGCGCTGCAGGCGCCGCAGTTCCCTTCGCGCAGCTGCCTCAACGAAGTCCGCAATGGAGGCGTAACCCTCCTGGAGACCGACAGCCTGAACGGCCGCCCGAATCTGCTTCAAATCCTCCTCGGTGAAGAAGGACCCCTTCTTCCTGGTCTCCTTGGCCATTGCCCTAGAGTCTCCTTTGCTTGTCGTCGAGAGTTGCGCACCCGTCGGGTCAGCGTGACGGCTCCCCCGGACGGGGAGACCGAGGACTAGAACGGAGGTTCGCTGTCAGGCCCACTACCCCAATTGCCGCCGCTGCTCTGCTGGACTGCCCACGGGTCACCCTGCTGCGCTTGTCCGTTTCCGGCTGAGTTGGTGCTGCGCTGGGTGCGGTTTACTTTGGCTGTCTCGAATCCCGTGGGTTCTTGTCGCGACGGGTAATCCCCTGATCCGCGCGGATATTCGCCGAAACCGCTCATTTTGCCTCCGATGTTGATGTCTGAAACATTTTCATGATTCCTGAAGCTTCCGTGATATTCATGATCGGTGCGGAAGTTTGCTGAACCGAGGGATGCGTGATGGTGCTTGCTGCCGTTCGTTCCATCGGGTTCAGTCATGCTTTGCGATCCGTGCAGGACGAAGAGGACTTTGAACAAGAACTCGTCGATCAATTCCTGCTTGCGCAGATCGGTTCGGGTGTCACTGACCAGTTCGTCAGCACGGAGCGTTCGGTGATCTTTGAGTTCGCGCGTTTCCTTGGCCAGTATCTGTGGACGGCCTCGCCCTCGGACGCTGACCGGTTTCTTGCCCATCTGCGTAACGAACGCCGGCAGGCGCGGTCCACGAGGGAGAGCAAGGCCGGCACCCTGGCCAGGTTCTTCGACTTCCTGATCGCCAGATACCAGGGCGACATCCATGCGCTCACCGGTTATGTGGTCCTGCAGCCCATCGACGAGTTCAACCGGCCCTCCAGTTCGACGTTCGTCGCCGCCCGGATCGCGCCCAGCGACATGGAAATTGAGACACTGTTCACCAAGTGGCGTGATGCTCTGCCCGAGGCCAGGAAATATCTGCCCGCCGCCCGCGATTACCTGGCGGCTTCGTTGTGGCGACGTGCCGGCCTGCGAATCAACGAGACCCTGATGCTCGACATTAAGGACTGGCGCCCCGACCTTGGGGAGCACAGCAAGATCCATGTGCGGTTCGGCAAGGGCAGCCGCGGCCGCGGCGCCAAACCCCGGCTGGTTCCGGCAATCAACTCCGTTGATTCGCTGCTGCAGTGGTGGCTGACGGACGTGCGCCATCAGTTTGGTGATGACTATCTGGATCCGGACGCGCCCCTGTTCCCGAGCGAGCGGCGCGACCAACATACCGGTGGCTGCGCCCGGGTCGGTGATGACGCACTCAGGGCCGGGCTGGCAGGAGCGGTCGATCGCTGGCTGCCGGCCTGGCGGGGACGGCTCAGCCCGCACGGACTGCGGCACTACTGTGCCTCGTCGCTCTATGCCCGGGGCCTGGACTTGAAGGCCGTCCAGGAGCTGCTCGGACACGAATGGCTCTCGACCACCACCCGTTATATCCACGTCCATTCGGACCACATCGACCATGCCTGGGCGGTCGCAAACGAACGCCTGACTGCCCGGCTGACAGGAGAGTGACAAGATGCGTTGGAACCTACGAATGGTCGCGGCGGAGCGCGGAATCTGGAAATCGACCGAGCTGCGTCGTCGGCTTGCCGACGCAGGACTGGAGATCAGCACCGGCAAGATGTCCGGGCTATGGACCGGAACACCGACCACCATCCGCCTCGAAGACCTCGACGTCATCTGCGCCGTGCTGAACTGCTCCCCCACGGAACTGCTGATCTGCGAGCCAGAGAAGGTAGCCGATGCCCGGCCGAAACTGGCCGAGGCATCATCAGGTGGAACGGTCCCGACCGTGGTTCCCCGGCTCGGTCGCAACCGTTCCAAGCCGCCCGTATGAGAGGGTCCAGCCGCCCCCGCAACTGCAGCGTCTGTGGCCTTCGGCCGGTCGCGTGGAGCTATCCGCGCCGGACAAACTTCTGCTACAGCTGCATGCCCGGGGGCCCTTTCGTCCCGCCCCCGTGTAAGCGGTGCGGACGAACCGAGGGGTACTACTCCGGCGGGCTGTGCGACCAATGCCACCGCAGCGCACCCCGGCCCGTGGAGTCGTGCAGGGACTGCCAGGCCTGGGGCGTGGGAAAACTTACCGCCTGGCTCTGCGAGGCGTGCAGGGCTTGGCGCGCGAAATACCCTCAGGGAACCTGTAGGGCATGCGGTGTACGTGCTGCGGTCAATGACGATCAGGACTGCAGGCTCTGCTGGCATCAGTTCCTTGCCGCTGGAGGCCGGAAAGGCGGGGCCGATCTGCTCGAGGCCAACCGCTTCGGCCAGCAACTCTTCATAGCCAACCTCCGCCATGCCAGCGCAGGACAACGACGCGGCACCCGACGGCACCGCACGGAACACCCGGCGGCGGATCCTCCCCTGGTGTTCACACCGGTGGCCCACCGTCAACTGGTGCTGTTCCCCGCGCCGGATCGCGATCTGCAGCGAGGACGGACTTACGGTTTCCCTGCCCCGGCCGACCCGGTAATGGGCGCCTTCCTGGACGCATTCGTCGTCGACTACGCGGAAAAGCACGGATGGAGCCTGACAGCGACCAAAATCGTCCGCCGCGGACTGAGCATCGCCCTTGGCCTGCAGGACACACCCGGGGCGCCTCTGCGCGCCACCGACATCCTTAGGCTGCAGCCAGTCGGAACAAACACTTTGCGGTTGCTGGAGGTTAGCGCTGCGGCCGGGCTGCTCGAGGACGACCGTGAACCTGCCGTCGACAAGTGGTTCAGCACCGCCATCGCGGCACTTCCCGAACAAATGAGCCACGAGCTGGGCCGTTGGTACGTGGTCATGACCCGCGGCAGCATGACCCCACCGCGCAGTAAACCCCGGTCGGAGCAGACCATCCGCTTGTACCTGCGGTGGTCGCTCCCTGCCCTGAACGCCTGGGCGGCGGCCGGACACACCACCCTCCGCGAAATCACCACAGACGACGTCAGGGAAGTTCTGCCCGGCTCCGGCAATCCGCGCGCCACGATGGGACAAGGACTGCGATGCTTGTTCCGGGTCCTCAAGGCCCACCGAGTCATCTTCTTCAACCCCATCGGGTCGATACGCACCGGCACCCACGAGACCCGCCAACCCATGCCATTGCCCGCGTCCGCGCTGCGCGAGGCCATCAACTCCACAGACCCAGCCCGCGCCGCAGTCACAGCGATCGTTGCCTTCCACGGGCTCCGGTCCGGACAAGTGCGCAAGCTCCAACTGACCGACATCCACGACGGCCGATTGCACGTTGACCAACGAGTCATCCCTCTCGCCCAACCCGTCAGGGACAGACTGGCCGCATGGCTGGCCTACCGCGAAAAGCGATGGCCCAAGACGACCAACCCGCACCTGTTCATCAGCCGGCGCACAGCCCTGGACAACTCCCCCGTTGGCATCGCATGGGTTAATACGTCCATGGGCATGACCGTCCAGGAAGTCCGCGAGGACCGGATCCTCAACGAACTGCACACCAACGGAGGTGACATCCGACGGCTCTGCGACATGTTCGGCCTCAGCATCCCCGGCGCCGCCCGATACTCCGCCGCCCTGACCCACCCGGGCCTCGTCGACGCCTAACCAAAGTCCTGCGCTTCGGCGAAGAACAACGAACCGGCCGAAGGCCCCCGCAGCACCAGCCTCCACAAACGGACACCAACCGTCTGTGGAGAACTGGACTGCCGCAAACCCAAGCATCACCAGCCCCTAAACCCGAGCCTCGTCGCTTGAGTTCCCAGCCGGGACACCTTCAGATTTCTTGAACCCACGGGAAACGTTCGCGTACCGGAGCGAGGGACCTACCTCGTCAATTTCGAGCTCTATGACGATTCGCTTCTCGCCTTCTTTGGTTTCGTAGGACCGGGACTTGAGCCGGCCCGAGGCTATGACGCGGGTGCCTTTGGTCAGAGACTCGGCCACGTTCTCGGCCATCTCCCGCCAGGCACTGGCGCGCAGGAACAGCGTCTCCCCGTCCTTGAATTCGTTGGACTGCCGGTCGAAAGTCCTGGGCGTTGAAGCGATCGTGAAGTTCGCGACCGCGGACCCTGATGGCGTGAAGCGGAGTTCGGGGTCGTTGGTGAGGTTTCCGATGACGGTAATGGTGGTTTCCCCGGCCATGCTGGTTCCTTTTCCTCGTGTGCTGCTGGTGTCCTCGGCGGGGACTCTGGTTTCGTTTCGAGGCGTTGTGTCATGGGTTGCGTCGGTTGGGTACTGGGTCGCGGTGCCGGGGTCGTCTGCGTAGGGGTCCCAGATGGTCCCGATGGGCCATGGCGGCAGGTCGGGGGCGATCCTCGGGTAGTTCATGGCAGCGAACTCGTGGGGGTCAGGCGCCGGGACGTTGATGATGCCGGAGGGGTTGGCGATCCGGCCAAACTCTTCCAGGTCGTCCTGTCGACGGCCGCTGAGCCGGAACCGTTCCTCTTCTTCCCACGCGCTCTTCATCGCGGTCACGCTGCCTTGTGGTTCATGGCTGCCTGGACGAGCTTGTCGCGGCGCAGCCCGGACCAGTGGTCCTGGTCATCGGAGTTGTTCACGACCACGGGCGCCTGGGTGTGGCCGAGCTCGGCGGTGATGTACTCCAGCGCTGCCGGAACTTCGGTGATGTCCACGGGCGTGTAGCTGATGCCTTTGGAGTCGAAGTACTCCATGGTGCGGTCGCAGTTCGGGCAACCGGGCTTGGTGTAGATCATGTATGCGGTGCTTGAGGAAGTCATTTTCAGTCCTGCGTTTCGTATCAGTTTTAGTGAGGTTCGTCTGGCTGACTTGCTACCTCCATTTTACTGTTTATCCAATCGAATAAAAAGGATTATGGCGCGGATTATAGGGCTTTTTTTGTCGGATTTTGTGCATCATTTGCGGCCCCCGAGGGTGGGTTTGGGTGGTGCGGGTAGTAGGCCGGCGGCCCTCCCCCGGCGTCATTAAGAGCCGCCCCGTGGATGGTGGGTTCCTGTGCCTGCGTGGGGTGCGTTGGGAGTTCCCGGTGTGTGGTCCCGGCTGAAAAGAGCTGCTCTACAGCGGGCGGTGCGGCGACTGCCGGTGTCTCCGCCCATGGGAAAGATGTCCGGTTTGCGGATCAAAACGAAGCAGGACCGGCGCCTGCCGGTCCTGCTTCGCTTTCCTCGGACAAAGGAAGACTTTGGTTCATTCTACGAGGTTGAAGACTTTGCCCGCGGCGCGGCACCAGGGCGGTGTGTGCTTGGTGGCGTTGACTGGCGGTCCGCCGCTGGTGAGTGGCTGCTGGGGTTCGCGGGCGGCGGACCGCCCGCCGTTTGGGAGGTTCCCGGCTCGTTCGTGGTGAGTGGCTTGGGGCCTTGCCGGGCGGGGGGTTCCGCCCGGCAAGGGGTTTTATGCCGCTTTGGTGTTTTCCTCGGCGGGTTTGCCGCTGTCGATGATGATCTGCTCAACCTCGCTTGGGGTGTAGCCCCATGTGAGGAGCTGGTTCAGGTAGTCCCGGTGGGTTTGGGACGGGGACCGCCATGAGTCCTTGGCGATGGTCTTCTCGTATCCGGCGCAGACGAGGGCGATCAGGGAGAATTCGGGCCGGGTCGTGGACTTGGCCACGTGATCCTTCAGCGGGTTCCACCCCCACCGGTCTGACGCTTCGGACTTGGCTCCAACCATTTCTGCGGCCACTTTTCCGTCCTAGCCGTTGGTCGTTTCGCAGTGGTGCGTGATGGCGTGGACGGTGAAGTACTGCCACCCCTTCGGCGCCTGTTTCTTCGCCAGCAGGCTTTTGACGAAGTCCCTGCGTACCGTCGTGGCGGCCTGCATCTTCTTGTTGTTCTCAATCAGGGTTTTCCGTTCGGCCTTCTGTTCCTCGGTCATCGGGCCTTTCTGGACGTTGCTGCCGCCATCATGGCGTTCGTACTTCGGCGTGAATCCCAATTCCTTCCATCCGGTAATGACAGGCTTGGCAGTGTGCTCGCCCCGATAGTTGGTCGAAACAAAGGCGGCGTTCGCGTCCTCCTCCGTGGCCGGGTCCCCGTCTGCCCGGTTGGCTGCTGAGACGAAAAGGTTCTCTTCGTCGGCGTAGTTTCCGGCGTACTCAACAATGGCCTTGCCTTCGGCTTCCAG
>NZ_JAVDSM010000023.1:0-21606 GCF_031455315.1 Arthrobacter sp. 1088 | reverse complement strand
CCGGCGAGGTAGGACGCTGCGGTGGTGCAGGCCTTCGCTTCGTGCGAGACCGGTTTGGTTTCCGGCACCACACCAGGAACAGCCACCGCACTAGCGCCGGCGGCATCAGACATGGCCGTGGTGCCGGTGCTGGTTGCGGCGGATGGTGCCGGTACCGTGCCTGCTGCGCCCGTTGCCGCGCCTGCGACTGCTGGCGCCGTTGGGGGTTTGGGTTTGGTGGTGGTGTGGGTGATGGTTTTGGTGCGGTTCGCGGGGGTGTAGTCGGTGGTGGTGGTGACGCCGTTGGAGCGGGTCACCGCCGCGGTGTGTCCGGCCGGGGTGAAGGCGTAGTCCATGGACCCCCACGGGGAGGTCTGGGACTTGATCCGTCCGGCGAGGTCGTAGGCGTAGGAGATCCCGACGGCCTTGTCCGCGGTCGGCTGCCCGGCGGTGAAACTTGCGGCCGTGGTGGTGGCGGGGCTGGTTTTGCCGGCGGGGAGGGTCAGGGTGGTCAGTTGCCCGGCGGGGTCGTAGTCGTAGAAGACTTTCTTCCCCAGCGCATCTGTCTGGGATGTGAGCGCCCCACGGGGGTCGTATTCCCAGGCTGAGGCGCCGAGGGCGTCGTCCATGGTGATCATGGCCTGCTCCGCGTCGTAGCCGTAGGACACTTTTTGTCCGGTGGAGTGGGTGACGGTGGCCAGGTCCCCGGTGGGGGTGTAGGTGTTGGTTGTGGTGGTCCCGTTCGCGTCCTTCTGCTGGGTCAACAGCCCACGGCCGTCGTACTCGTAGGCCCATTTGTTCCCGGCGGGGTTGGTTTCCCCGGTGGTGCGCCCTGCCTTGTCGTGGCTGAACTTGGTGGTGTTCCCGTTCGGGTTGGTGACCTCGGCCAGGTACCCGGCGGGGGAGTAGGCGTAGTTGGTGGTGACGTTCGTGTCACTGGTTTCGTCCTTGCCGGGGAGGCGGTTCTCCGTGACTGCGGTCAGTTGGGCGGCTTTGTCCCAGGTGTACGCGGTGACGGTGCCGTTCCCGTCGGTCATGGTGGTTTGGTTCCCGGCAAGGTCCCAGCCGTAGGAGGCGGTGACCCCGTCGGGGTCCACTGTTTTGGTCAGGTTCCCGGCAATGTCATAGGACCGGGTCCAGGCGTCCCCGTCCCCATCAGTAGAGCTGGTGACCCTCCCGTCCGCGTCGTAGGTGGTGGTGGTGGTTTCCCCGGCAGGGTTTTTCACGGCCACGGGCCGGTTGAGGGCGTCGTAGGCGGTGGTGGTGACCCTTTTGAGTGGGTCGGTGATGGTGGTGGTGTTGCCGTTGGGGTCGTATCCGTACGCGACGCCGGCGCCGGTGGGGTCGGTGGTGGTGGTGAGTTGCCCGGCTGCGTCGTAGGCGCGTTTCCAGGTTTGTCCGCGCCGGTCGGTGACGGTGACCGGGTTCCCGGCCTTGTCATAGCTGGTGGTGGTCGCGTTCCCTGCCTGGTCGGTGGCTTTGAGGAGCCGGTCCATCACGTCGTACTCGAACTTCTGCGAGCCTCCGGCGGGGTCGGTCACGGCCGTGGCCCGTCCGGCACTGTCGAGGTCGTATGTGGTGGTGGCGCCGGTGGGGTCGGTGGTGGCCGTGACCCGGTTCAGGGCGTCGTAGGAGGTGGTGGTGGTGCCGTTTTCGGGGTCCGTGGTGCTGATCAGGTTCCCGGCTTTGTCCCAGGACTTGGTCCATGCCCCGCCGAGGGGGTCGATGGTTTTGGTGACCCGGTAGAGCGGGTCCAGTTCGAAGGACGTTTCGGCGCCGAGCGGGTCGGTGATTTTCGTGAGTTCGTCTTCACGGTTGTACGTGTAGGTGGTTTTCCCGCCGTCGGGTTTGGTGACGGAGGTGACCCGGAACAGGGCGTCCCACTCGTACTTGGTCACGGCCCCGGTGGGGTCGGTCGCCGATATGAGGTGGTTGTTCCCGTCATAGCCCAGGGTCGTGACACCTCCGGCGGCGTCGGTCTGGGTGGTGAGCCGGTCCGCGGTGTCCCAGGCGTAGCGGGTGGTGTTCCCGCGCGGGTCGGTCGCCGCAACAACCCTGTTCGCGGTGTCGTAGGCGAAGGTACTGGTGCGGCCGAGCGGGTCCGTGACGGTGGCGAGGTTCCCGCGTCCGTCATAGGCGTAGCTGGTGGTGTTCCCCAGTTGGTCGGTGGAGGCGGTGAGGTTCCCGGCGGTGTCGAAGGCGTTGGTGATGGTGGTCCCGTCGGGCAGGTGCACCGTGACCGGCAAACCCCGTCCGTCGTTATCAAAGGACGTGGTCCGGGTGGCCCCGCCGGGGCCTCCGGTGTCGGTGGAGGACGCGAGGTCCCCGCCCGGGGTGTACGTGTAGGAGGTCACCGTGTTGTCCGCCGCCGTGCTGCTGGTCACGTGTCCGGCCGTGTCGTAGGCGTAGGTGGTGGTGTGCCCGTTCGCATCGGTGTACCCGGTGACCTGGTCGTTCCCGTCGTAGGAGAAGTTTTGTTCCCCGCCGGCCGCGTCCGTGATTTTCGTGACGCGGTAGGCATCGTCGCGGGTGTAAACGGTTTTGTTGCCTTCGTTATCCACATACGTGGTGGTCTTCGCGGCATCGTCGTACTGAAATTGGCGTTCGGTGCCTTCGGCGTCCCACTGCTTCACGACCCGGCCCGCAGCGTCGTACTCGTTCCGCAAATACAGGACACCCATCGGGTCGGTCGCGGTGATGAGCTGGTGTGCCCCGTCGTAGGTGAAGGACCGTTTCCGGCCATCGGGTTCGGTGATGGTGACAAGGTTCCCGCCGTCATACCCCAGGGTCCAGGCCCTGCCGTCGGGGTGCGTGAAGGACGTGATCCGGCCCTGCGCGTCGGAGCCGACGGTCACGACCTGTCCAGCGGCGTCGGTGATGGAGGTCAGGGGCAGGAACAGTTGCGTGTCATTCGGTGCGGCGTAGGCCAGGGTGGTGGTGTTCCCTTGCCGGTCGGTGTGCTTGACCAGTTCCCCGATGCCCTCAACATCGGAGGTGTCGAAGAGCCAGGTTTCCCCGTCCGGGGAGGCCAGCTGCAGTTGTCCGTTCCCTGCGTCGGTGAGGGTGTTCAGGGTTCCGGGCTCCCCGGTGAACCCGCCGGCACCGTTGCCGGTAAACACGTAGGAGGCCCCGTCACCGCGCACGGCCAGCACGGACCCGTCATCGAAGCGTTGCACCCTCGCCCCGAGGCCGAAGGAGATCCCGGCCCCTGTCCTTGTGTCGCGGCCGTCCTGGGAGTTATAGATCAGGGACAGGTCCAGGTTCTGGTTCCCGGGCCCGGTGAGGGTGAAGAGCGGGAATTTCTCGATCAGGTTCCCGGTGGTGAACGCGACCGGTTCGGCCCCGTAGGCCTGGAAGTTGTGGAAACCCAGGTTCCGCCACTTCGCCAGTTCCGCGGCGGAGGGTTTCGCCGGCCACCCGCCGGTGGCGGGGTTGGTGCAGTTGAAACCCTTCGTCTCCAGGTACTTGCCCAGGCCGGTGAAGACACCGTTGGTAATGGAAGCGAAGCCGTTATCGATCACGGGACGGTCGTAGTTGTGGTCAATGTAGAGGGTTTCCAGGTGCGTCACCGCACCCGGCAACGACCCCAGGTCCGGGTAAGGCAGGGGGGTGGTCGCACCGGCAGTGGCGGGTTTCGCGGGCCTGCCGGTGTAGCCGGGCATCTGGGCGATCAACGAGTTCGTCACCGCGGTGTCATCGGGCCCGCCGCGGGTGTAGGCCTTCGTGCCGCCGTCCACGGCGACACCCCACGGGTGCCCGTAGAGGGCGTCGAAGGCCAGGGTCACGGTCAGGTCCGGGTTGTGCGCCGCGGCCATCGCCGCCCGGGTCTGCGGGGAAATGAACCGCGGGGACGCTGTGGGGCGGGTGACGAGGACGTCTGCTTTGCATGTGGCGGTCATCATCGCCGCGACGTCGTTGGCGAGCCGGACGTTCTGGCCCAGTTCGGTCATGGCCCCGTTCGGGCCGGTGGTGTTGGCCACGTCATCGTCGGGGTCCAGCACCACCCGTGGTCCCGCCGGGGGAACGAAGGGGGTTCCGATGACCACGAACTGGGACAGGTGGTCCGATTCGCCTTTTACCTTGCCGGTGGTTTTGTCGTAGAAGGAGGGCAGCTCCACCCAGGGATCGCCCGGGTTTTCCCGGGTCATGATCCGCACACTCGCGGGGTCGATCTTGCCCGGGCTGGTGCCCAGGCGTGTTTCATCCACGGCCAGCTCGAGCGCGACGCCGGGGTCCACGGCCGTAACCACATCCGGGCCGTCCGTGGATTCGACGATGGTCGGGTCCGCCGGGAACGAGGTGATGTCTTTGCCGTCCGGGGCGGTCGCGGTGATCTGCACCGGGCTGTTCAACACCACCCCCGCGGTTTCCGCGGCCGCGGTCCTGCCCGCCCCGTCGGCGAGTTCCTTCACCGACACCTCCAGCTCTTTGTCGATCTCGTGGCCGGAGAACACCACTTTCGCGCCCACCGGTTCCGCGGTGACGGCGGACTCCTGACCGGGTTTGACCGCACCGGCACCAACAGCAGGAATGTCCTTCTTTGGGCCCTGCCCGTCCTCCACCACCGGAGCCACGAACGGCACCGACCGGGTGAGGGCAGCCGACGCGTCCCGCGCCGCGGCCAGCGTCCCGGCCCGCAACGAAGCCCCGGCATCGACCGGGGCGGCATAAGCCGGTGTCAACGACGACGCGGCCAGCGCACACGAGAGCCCCGCACCGGCCACACCCATGGCCAGGCGCCGACCCGCCCTCAGGACCCCCAATGATCCCGGGGACACCGAACGCGAACGGGCGGCCCTGCTGTTGCGGCCCTTGGCCTGTGCCGCGCTCATGCCCAGAACCGGACGTCGTTGGCGATGTCATCATCGTCGCTGCCGTCGTTGGGGCCGTCCCCATCACCGGCGTGGGCCGGTGCGCTCTTGCGCTTCTTGGAGTACAGCAGGAACGCGCCACCGCCGAGCAACAGAGCAGCCGCGGCGATCCAGAGCCCGGCCTGGAAACCGGTCGAGGCCAGGAACCCACCCTGGCCGGTGCCGGGTACCGGGATGCCGAAGATCGTCGGCGTATCCTTCACGCACGCGGCCAGTTCAGCGGCGTCGGAAACACCGTTGCCATCAAAATCTTCCTCACCGGTAGCGCACCCGGCAGTACCGCAGATCACGTAGTCGATCCAGTCCGCAACACCGTTCCCGTCACCGTCATCACGGCCGTTCGAGCACGTCGCCGACCCGCACGCCAGAACCTCGGCATAATCAGGGACACCGTCCGAATCCGCGTCCGCGTCAGGGTCCGCGCACTTCGCATCCCCGCACGCAGTGATCTCGGTCCAATCCGGGATCCCATCCTTATCGGCATCCTCACGCCCCGTCGCGCAGGTCCCCGACCCGCACACCACGACCTCGACCGCGTCAGGGATCGCATCACCATCAGCATCACACGAAGCAGCGTCCTTTTGGGCAGAGCATGCCACTGCGGTGATAGCGACGGCCTGATGGGTGATGCTCAATGTCCTGGACGCTCCGGTGGGGGTGGCGTGCGCGGGGGCCCCGATGCCCAGCACCAGCACCCCCATCATCAACACAGCAAGGAGCGCCGGAAACAGCACAGTCAGGACACGACGGGTAACCCCAGAAACAACAACCGGCACGACAAACCCCCAGAACCAGGAACACGCGGGGACAGGCCCCGACGGGTGCGGCCCCCGACCTGGGGCGCACCCCTGCTAAACGGTCAAGCCGGGAAAACCTGATGCGCAGCCTTGGAAAACCCTGAGAAGACGGCCACCTCACACACGGGAACTGCTCAGGGGCGGGTATCCCGGCCTTAGGCGTTCCGGGTTGGCGGGCTGCGGGCTCATCCAGGCCTCGTGGTTGCAGGCATGTCTGCTCCGCGGGCTGACCGGCCGGGGCCAGGTTCGTGACGGGCAACCCGCCGGGGACAGCCAAGGGGTGTTCGAGCAGCCCCGGTCTGGACCTTCAGGGACCCCCGGCGGGTTCGGGGGAGCCTGGGTTTAGGGCGGGCCGGCTGGGATGTCTCATGTCCGTCGCTGGCCCGCCCCTGGCCCCGGGAACAGATATCAGCCATGCCTTGGGGCCTGTGCGGGGCGGATGAAAGTCTCACGGGGGTGGGTTTCATCCTGCTGGGCACATGGTCCCGCACGAGATACCTAACCCGGGCAGTACCGGAACGTGACGCGGGCCCGTGGCGTTGCTCGCGGCTGGGGTGTCTGGATGCGGCGATGGATGACGTGGCCCGCCATGCCCAGACTTGACCATATTGGTTGAATCGGGTTTTTCGCGTCATGAAACTGGCTGGGCTGCCGTGTAGTGGGTGTGGGCGCGGAAGTGCGGTCTCATTTTACATTCATGGGGTAGGGCAGGCATGGGCATGTTGGACGATGATTCACCGGCGGGCGGCGGTTCACCTGGTTACGACCGGACAGTGGTAGTCACTGATGGCGGGGAAACCGAGGAGGGTTTCCTTGGCGTTCCCACGGTCCCTGAGGTGCTGTTCGGGCCGGTGGGTCCGGACCTGCCCGCAGGGGAGGAAGCAGCGGTGCTGGCCCGGGTCCGGGCCGGGGATACCGAGGCGATGGCTGTGTTGTATGGCCGGCACCGTGAACGGGCCTTGGGGTACGCGAGGCGGTTGACTTCTGGTGTGCAGGAAGCCGAGGACGTCCTGCATGAGGCGTTCGTCAAATCGGTCGTGGCGATCAGGAAGGGGTACGGCCCTACGGATGTGTTCGGCCCGTACCTGAGTACCTCGATCCGGAACACGGTCATGACGATGGGGAAAAAGGCCGGCCGTGAAAGACCAACCCCGGACGAGTACCTGGATACCTCTCGTGAGGACCCCTACCTGGAAAATGCCCTGTTCGTGACCGAACACGAACGCGTCACCGCCGCGATGCGCAGCCTTCCGGAACGGTGGCGCACAGTGCTCTGGCACACCGAAGTGCTGGGCAAGAAGCCCCGGGAGATCGCCCCGGTCATGGGCATCGAACCGAACGCGGTCTCCGCCTTGCTGGTCAGGGCCAGGGCCGGTCTGCGCGCCGCGTACACCAAACTGCAGGACGAACACACCCACCCCAGGACAGGCAGAGGCCGGGGGGTCGTGAACGAATCGAACTAACCCAACCAGCCCAGCAATAGAACAAGCAAATAAGGAACACTCAAGGTGGATACGCAAACAAACCCCGGCAGGGGCGCCCGGACACTGGTCGGTGTGGACGCGGAACAACTCAACGAGCTCACCCACCGGTACGCGCTGTACCGGACCGCCATGGCTGGGCCCTGGGACCCGGTCAAGAGCCTGGCCCTCACCGGAGACGTCCTACGCGCCGTCCACCGGCTCACCACCGTCCCTGAAGCCACCACCGGGCCCACCACCCGCGGGGCCGGGCCGCAATGATTGATCACAACCTTCTGGTCTACGCGGGCATCATTGCCGTGTTCATCCTCAGCGCCGTCGCGCTCGTCCTGCTCTTCCTCGCCATCACCGCACTGGGTGCTCTCTGCGTCTGCGCAGTACGCGCCCTGCGACGACCGACACCGGCACGTCAAAAACGTTAGGGACCGCCCAGGCCACCACCGCGAACTCCGTCCTGCCTGGAGGCGCATCATCCCGACCCTGGCCAACAAAGACAAGATCCACCCGCCGACAGCCAGGATGCTCCTACCGGCACACGGAACTCCGTTGGACCGGTCAGTTCCTGTTTCGTCGCAGATACCTTTTCGTACCCAAGCATCCACGCGTGCACCGTACCGAAAGTTGTCTCCGTAACGGGCGTTTGTGGCGGGACTTTTGGGACAACATCCGGAACAGTCAGGTTACGCGGCATTCCTCGGAGCCCGGCTGGTGGGAAAGTGTCCCATCCTGGGTGTCCCGGTTCTAAGGATATGGAACGGGTTCCGAAGCCGATCGGGTCGTGCGCTAGAGTCATCGAAAATTGACTGATTTAGAACAGGTAAAGCCATGGGATTCAGCGACATGCTCTGGAAGAGGGCTTTCAAAACAACCGTCCGAGAGCTGGGGAGCCGAGGGTATGGAGCAACGCTCAAGACGACTGACCGCTCTGAGCCATCCGAAAAGTTCCGGATCCGGATTGCACAGCCTGAGGGATACGTCGAGTTGTTCGTAAGAAAGGGGTTCTGGAAGTTCCATCGCTTCGTGGAGTAGAACGGGGAGTATAAGCGGGTCGTAAAGGGCGAAGTTGTCCAGGATCGTAGCTTTACTCGAGGTTTTGGAATTTTGGACCTCCACTCCGGCACTCCGCACCAAGAAGTCTTCGACGCCCTAGAGTTCAACTTCACATTGAGGCGCGGCCTTTACAGGTGAACGCGTGACTGGGACAGACCAAGAGCAAGGGCGCAGGGCTCCGCGTGCTCAACCTGGGCGGGGGAGACGCGGACACCAGCACGCGTATGGGCGGGATGGTCTTTACCGTCATGGCGGCATTGGGCCAGATGGAACTGGAAATCAAGCACGAGCGGATCAGCGACAGCGTGGGCAAGCGGCGAGCCGCCGGCAAGGCTCTGGAAGGGGCCACGCTTTACAGGCGCATGGATGCCCTAAAAGTGAAAGGTTAGGAACGTGAATATAGAGAGAGCTACCGCGGACGAGCTTTACCGCCTGCTTATGGATGTCCAGGACCAGCTCAACGAGCTGTTGGCAGATGACCGGCTGACGCTGGCGAGGGACGCGGAACAGATGCACGGTACCGCCCACAAGGCTGTAGGCGTGGCATTGGAGCATCTGGACGCCGCGCGGCAGGTGCTGGCGGTGCTTGAAACGGCGGACTAGAACCCAAACTGATTTCCGGAGTCTTTTCCTAGAGTGCGCAAGTTCGTAAGAAGGTAGGAAGGGACGTGTTGAAATTGATCATGGACCGTACCACCTTAGAGCGCCTGGGTTTCCGAGAATTTCACACTCTACTGACCATGGACCCGATGTCCCCGCCGCTAAGTTATGGGGCATACGTTGTCCTTCGCCCTTCTTCGGACGAGCCCCGGTTCCTGATGGAGAGTCGAGGGGGTCGCTTTAAGGGACAGGACCGCACCGTGCGTCCCGCCGACGCTCTCAGGCGAAGCTGGGTGCCGCATACGCCCGTCCTCTATATCGGTGGTGCAGGGATGAAGGACGGCCAGAGCACACATCTGCGCGGCCGCATAGATTCGTATCGTCAGTATGGCCTCGGTCTCCCCAAGTCCCATGCCGGCGGTTGTCGGATCTGGCAACTGGCCGATTGCGGGGAACTCCTGATTACGTGGAAGGAAACGCCTGGAATCCCAGGCTCAGTCTTAGAGCGACGTTTGAGAAAGGTGTTTGCTGACGACCACGACGGAGCAAGACCCTTTGCTAACGGCCCTCTGAGAAGAAAGTAGCGCCCAAGCTCGATCGACAAAGGGAACATGCCATCCGCAGGGCTGGGCGTCCACCCTCACGCCGGCATAGAAGGACCCGTAGGCTAGGAGGTCTCTGCTGCCAGGAACGCGGCGAGCTCAGCGTCAGTTGGTTCTCTAAGTTCAACCGGAATTATCGCGGGGACTGGCGCAAGGTAGTCATTGATGGACGTCTGGCCGGCAAGGTGAATAGGTAGTGGGTGCTTGGCATTTTGGTCCATAACGGCACCGTACTGCCTGCCTAGGACAAAGAGGTCGCGTTCCCGTTTCATGCGCTCAATCTTGGGAAGATGAGCTTTAAGGGGCAGAGGCTGGCCTTGCCGGAGTTTTAGGAAAAACAACCTGGGTAGCCCTCTTTGAAAGTCGCTATGTCTGCCGCCGACAGCGTTTCATCTGGTTGGAATGGAATGGTGGCAAATGCGCAGGATAGCTGCGCTTCGTCTGTCGCATTGCCTTTATTGGTGGAGACGCAGAGGTCAGCGCTGTTTTCCCCGCCGTCCTCGACGGTCCCGCCGAGGGGAGCGCAGAGTTTCTGTTCTCTGGCAAGACGCTGCATCTTGTCTTGGGCTGACTTGGCTGATGCCTGCGCCTCCGCTACGGCCGCAGAGGCTTCCGCCTGCGCTGCTGCTGCGGCTGATGCCTGCGCTGCTGCCTGTTTGGAGATGGCTGCGTCGCATCGTTCAATAGCCTGGTCGG
This sequence comes from Arthrobacter sp. 1088, assembly GCF_031455315.1. Classification (NCBI taxonomy): domain Bacteria; kingdom Bacillati; phylum Actinomycetota; class Actinomycetes; order Micrococcales; family Micrococcaceae; genus Arthrobacter; species Arthrobacter sp. 1088. The sequence goes on along the minus strand of NZ_JAVDSM010000023.1, from coordinate 11,530 downwards.
CAATGGCGCGGGCTTGGGGGAGTGAGACGCCCACATGCTGCGAGAAGGCAGTATCCAGTTTCGGATCCCCCTGGTTATCCCCGGTCGCGAGGTAGCGGAGGATCGTGCTTCCGAAATCGCATTGGTGGTGGACCGCCTGAATAAGGCCGGCGGAAGCAGAACTGGGCTCGCCTGTAGCACCGCTTACCCCAGGATCGGCCGTTGGGCTTTGGCCGGCAGCAGGAGATGTCCCTTGATTCTCGGGGGTGGTCGAACAACCGGCCAAGAGCACGGCTGCCATGACTGCTCCATTCAGCGCGGTGATCCGCGGTTTGGCATCGCTTGGATGCGCCATGGTCGTCCCCCTCAGATAAGACACCCTATGAGCATGCATAGATCGCCATTCGTTGAGGTCGCGATGCCGTTGCCGCATCCGGCAACCTATCTACTAACTACGAAGTGGGCCGGTTCGCGGTGGTGTTCCCGTGAACGGGCAGCAGAAAGGGCGCGGAACACTGACTTCCGCGCCCTTTCTAGTTGCACCTCGCGATGCTACGGGAGACGCCGGCTTTAGGCCCCTAAGCTATGCCCCCTTGAAGTGGAGGCAAGGGGATTCGAACCCCTGATCGGCGTTTTGTGAGCAAACCGGCCACGAACCGGATGAAGACCCTGCGTTCTTTGCTCTATACCACTAAGTATATCAAATGTCCATAGATAAGTCAAATTTTCCGGAAAGGCTTATGACAGCTCAAGCAGCTCCCATCCCCGAGGATGTCGACTACCTTGGAAATCCTGAATATCCCGCCCTGCGAAGCTGAATCAGCGAGGGCATCGCTAAGGTGATTACATGCTCACCGAAGATGACATCGAGGCCGGCAGGACTGCCAAGGGCGGCTACAGCCGTGCGCAGTTGGCCGCGTGGGGCGTGCCATGGCCGCCGCCGAAAGGTTGGAAGCAAGCCCTCCTGGCCAACGAGAACGCCTCGCCATCGACCAATGCCGCCGGAAGCACCGGAACGTCACATGGGTACCTGTGCACGTGACAACACAGGATGGTCGAAAAGTCACCCTTTCTGGAACCGCGAGGTCCCGTCTTAGCGACAAGATCATTGCCCGCAGATCCCTTGTTGTTAAGGACCTTCGGCGTCAGCCAATCGGCAAGCTCGACAGCATCAGTAATGACAAGGGAGCTTTGACGGTTGTCTTCGTCCTTGATGAAGGTGCAGCCACCCCGAAGGCAAGTTTCTACTGGGTCTTAGAAAACAGGGCCTTTACGTCTCCTTCGCCTTGTCAGCTGCTGCGCTTCGACCGGAAGATGAATCGCCGCAGAATTGGCCCGGAATGTTGGGGAGACCCTTTAGCCAGCTGCAGAGAGAGGGGAGCCTGGCTGATGGAAGTCGGTTGGAAGTGCGCCTAGGTCTCAGCCAGGCGTGAATCCAGCTCCTCGAGGAAATACAGCATCGCGTAGTACCTCGAACGGTAGACATCGGTGAAAACCATCTCGGGCGTTACCTCGAGTCCGATCGCTCGATCGCCATGGAGTTGAATGCCCAACTGCATTTTTCCGGCGAGGGGCACGGGATCTATGCGTGCCCAGCCAGAAGTCGCGTCCATCAGGCTGGGGTCCAATGCGCAGTAGATCTCCTTCACGGCGTCTACAGCAAAGAGGATGGGAGAGCCGTCGTTCAAGTCTTCAGCCATAAGAGCTCCACCATCGAAGAATCCGAGGCGGCTTCCTGACTGTATGAAGAAAACTTCTAGGGTTTGGCCCTCGGGTCCTATCAGGTTGCAGACCATCGATAAGTCGTCAAACTCTCGGTCCTGATCAATCACAGCTTCCCGCCTGTACGAACCCAGGCCGTCTCGGCCGGTGTCAAAGTACCTGCGACCCATGAGCGCGACGGCTTTTGATGCACCTAGGACCGTGGTAGCAGCTTGGGCGAAGCTCTCATCATTTCCGGGCCCCGCGTCTTCAGCTGACACCCATTCATCGCAGTCCCAGTAGAAATCAGAATCGATGAAGTCTGCGGTGAATTCCGCGCTGGCGGCCATAGCCGCTTTGAGCATCGCATTGACGGAGGGGATGTTCTGTTCCTGGCCCGTCTCTTGCCACCGTTCCTGGGAGTATTCCGGGTAGGACCCGACGAACATGGACTCACCATGGGGGCCGAAAATCCGGTTACACAGCCCCTGAATGAGTGCGATGCAAGCCAATCCATCAGGTGTCGCTCTAAGTTGATTCTCGTACTGCGAGACAAGCCATGTCGTTTCCGACTTGGGGATTGCCGCAGGCGCCACCCATGAGGGAATTTTGCGTGGCGGTAAGTAGGCGACCTCACCAATTGCAAAGGCTAGTGTGGGCCTAACGCCTACGTTCTCCAGCCGCATTCGCAGTCCATTGGCGGCGCTGTCCATGATTCCCATGGGGAGAATCATCCATCTAATCAACCTGATCCTCCTACTCGCTCACAGGTTTGGGGCATATGTGTCTTCCTCGCTGGCTACTCCGACCTGTTTGTCGGAGTCGGGCGGTAGATTGACCGCCAAGGATTAGCAGCTTAGGTGGGGGTTCTGTGCAGCTGGTGGCGTAGCTGAACGGTGAACGCGTTGACGCGACGCGGATGAGCCATGGGACATGGAGGGCTCTGCGGGATCACCCCGACTATGGAAGCCTGGTGCTGATTGAGTGCGGCCTGCGGGCAAGCCGGGTAACGCTCGGGGACAAACAGTTTTTCAGGCACTATCGCGTCGTTGACTGCACCATTGAGCACAAGTCCGAGTCAGACCAGCACCTGGCAATGAAGCAGGCGCTGAAGGAAAGAATCGACGCGGCATCCGGCTGGCGAGCTGAGGTGGAGCACGCGCATCCGGAGCGTGCATGGATCGCTGACGTCATGGCTATTCATGACAGCGGCAGGCGGCTCGCCTTCGAGGTTCAGCTGTCGGCCCAGAGTGAGGACGAATATATCCGGCGGTCTCAGCGCTATGTAGATGCCGGGGTCGGACCGGTCTGGATCATCCCTGAGGATCACGACGAGTTCCGAGTACCGCTGCCGATGATCGTCACAGGCTTCGGCAAGTCCAGCAACCTGCCTCAGGCGCCGAGGGCGCTGATGGACCTCGCCTACTACCAGCCGTTGTTCGGCAAAAGAGACCGTGTTGGGGCTGCGGTGGACGCGGTCTTGGATCCGACCTTTCATTGGCCCCACGGCACGCCAAAGCATCAGCTGGAGAAGTTCGCCCAACTGGAGCGAATGAAGGCCAAGGCCGCGGCGGCGAAACTGGCACGGGAAGAGGAAGGCGCAGAATTGAGGCGCCTGGCGGAGGAGAAGGCAGCGCTAAAGGCAGCGGAGAAACTGGCACGGGAAGAGGAGGCTGCAGAAATGAGGCGCCTGGCGGAGGAGAAGGCAGCGCTAAAGGCAGCGGAAGCAGAAGCCAGGTTCATCGCGTCCGCCACAGCGCCGGCAGCCACCGACGTACGCCCGATCATCGCTCCAAACTGCATCTGGGCCAGTGAAGTCCGTTGCGTGGAGGCAGGCCACCCTATGATCATCTGGCGGTCGACGAAGCCAACGACCCCACCCACACCCGCGGACACCACGTGGCGTCCCCCGAGTGAGAACTTCGACAATGGGCGTGCTCACGTCGATGCATGGTTGGCCGCGGCAGGGAGCACCTTAGCCAAGGCGAAGGTTTACCAGGTGAGGGGCCAGCCGATGCGACGGACATTCGTGTGCCCCGAATGCCAACAAATCATTCAAGGCCGGTGGGTGTCCGCGCTCCCTCCAGCCAAGTGGACCCTTATCGCAGACGAAAGCGTTACCAGCGCCGAGGCCCGCGACATGCTGTACCGCAAGACGCTCGATCAACAGACTCAGGCGCCTGAGAAGCCACGACCGGCGCGGCTGCCCATGCAGGTGGAAGAGAACGACTGGAGGTTCATTGGTCCACGCCGAAAACCGTTCTGGATTACAGAAACCGGTACAGAAGGATTGCCTTACCGCCTGGCTGCAAAGAAGGCCCATGCGGAACGAATGGAGCGGCTCAGAGCGAACCCCCGGTACCGCGTCAGTCCTAACGGATTCCGGTTTGATTGCACAGACTGCGGCATGATGTTCGAAGACGACAACGAAGGCATACATGCCGACCGTGGCTGCCTCGGTCCTGGGGCTCGCAGTCGCGGCTGGCGGTAGCCACGGCCGCTTTGGCGGGGCCTGCTCAGCAGATGGTCTCCCTCAGGGCGTAATCTGAAAAAGCCGGCAGCGGACATGTCAGGCCCCGAAGGCCCCACTCTCCAGTCCGCTGCCGGTTGTGTCAGGGGCTTGTTCAGATTCCGATAGCGATCATCACTGCTGAAGCCAGCTCCCCCCAGCCGGCACCCTCGCGCTTCTGAACCTCCGTGACATCAAACCACTGGCGCGTGGTCGGTGATTCCTGCTTGAGGACGTTTAGGTCCATTCCGGCGATGGAGATGATGGTCCAGAAGTCGCCGGCGTTTCCGAGACGAGCCTTTTGATGTGATTTTTCTGCTTCGCCTGCACGATTGTGGGCATTGGACTGGTCTGTCCCGCCCTTGATCTCAATGGCCACCTTGGTGTGGGCGGTTCCTTGGATGTCTTCAACGATGACGACGTCAGGATCAGCGGCCAGGGCCACCGTGATTTTTCGTCCCGAGCTGTTCAATAGTGTCAGGCTGTACCCATCCTCCGATTCGAGGTAGTTGGTGCCTGTGGCGTCGATAATCTCCTTCAGCGCGCTGAAGACGCCTTTGGTGGCTTGGGACCCAATTTGTGTTCGCCATGACCCGTCGAACTGGGCTCCCAGCATGAGGAATGGCAGTTGCTCCACATCCTGGGGAGTAACACCGCCTTCGATGCCCGTGATCATTTCCGCCATGGCTTCGTTGATACAGCTACACACGTCACCAATGTGGCTGGCATCAGCGGGACGGATCGTGTTGCCCGTTTCCATCACTTTGAACCGTCGAAGGCCTGTGCGCGCATGGTAGAACTGCTTTTGCGAGACGCCAAGGAGAAGGCGGTAGTAGCCCAAGAGGGTGGGCCGTTGTTCCAAGACACTTGGGAGAGCGAACACATGTTCGTCGCGTATGCCGGCTGCCTGTAAGGCTTGCCGGGCCTTTGAAGGCACGTACTTGATGATTTCGGCTGACAGAGAATTTGGGTCCACTGCTGCCACTGCCGGCAGGAGTGCATCCCGGAGGACTTCTTGTCTTGCGGTCGCCAGCATGCGCTGAACATAGTGCTGGCGAACTGGGACAGGGAGTACGTACTGCGGCAAGGATGAACCCGTCATGGGCGGTCCAAAGTTCCACAGATGCAAACAAGATCGGTCATCAAAGAAGCTTATCGAGGGAAGCAGACCAATTTTGCCGGGTGGCGGGATGCCGCTGGGACGGTCGAACGGAGTGATTGTCAGGAGAATCAGCTCCTCGTGGCACACTTCAAGTCATGGGCGGAGCGAAGCGTTATCAGGAATTCTTGGAGGCACGGGGATACGAGGACGTCGAGGGCCACATTTGCCTGTCCCACATCCTTGACCCGGCACTGAAGAGCAACCTCTCCACTCACTCAACCCCTGCCCGTGATTGCCGTCTTTGTGAAGCGGCGCCCAGCAACAACTCATCCACGATTCCAATCCAGGAGTTCCAGGCCGAAGTCATGGAAGCCCTGCGATTCCTCTATGAACCACCGGACGACGCCGGAGTGCCCTGGGACGATGGTTACCAAGGCGCAGTCATCTACGACACCTGGGAAGCGGTCTACGACATCTGCTCCGACGCATTTGATGGCGACGTGGACGAATCCCTAATCGAACTCCTCACCGAGGCCATCTCGGAACCTGAATGGACCCACAACCGACACGCAAGCTCCTTGGACGCGGCGCGGTGGGAATGGGACAGCTTCGTAACGGCAGTGAGAACAGAATCCCGGTTCATCTTCATGCCATCGAAATCTCCTGAAAGCGTCCTCAGCCCAGGACAGCGATCCGCCACCTTCCTATGGTCGCTCCTGCCCTACGTCGAGAACGCTGCCCTCGGGCTGCTTCAGGAAGTGCCTGCAGGGACGGCCTTCTTCAGGGGACGACTCGTCAACGATGCCGCCGACTCGATGAGCGGCGCCAAGGACCTCGGACCCGCTCCCGCGAGCCTGGCGTCAGCGAACCGTATGAGCCCCGAGGGCATCCCTATGTTCTATGCCTCCGCCAAAGCAGCGACAGCCGTCAGGGAAATCGCCGCACATGGAAACGGAGACTACGCGCGCATTGGGACCTTTCGAAATCAGCACACCCTCACGGTGCTGGACCTGACCGGACCCCTGACTTTGCCGAGCATTTACGACCGAAGTCAGAGAGACGAGTATGGAATTTTCCAGTTTTTCCGCGATTTTTCGAGGGACATAACTGCCCCGCTGCTATCTGGCAGCCGCCCCCACATCGAGTACGCCCCCACCCAGATCGTGACCGAGTTTTTCCGCTGGGTTCCTGAGACCAAGATCGACGGCATCAAGCTGAACAGTGCCCAGGACGGACAGCCAACCTATGTGCTGTTCTACACCCAGAATGAGGTCGAGGATGCGGCAGCAAAGGAACCAAGGGTGGATGAACTAGACACAGATCCGTCCCCCGAACCGTCCCCTTTTGACCTGTTCTTTGCCGACCCCCCGCCTCCCGTTCTCACACTGGCACAGGGCGAAGTCCACACCTACCGCATCCGCCGCCGCAGCACGGGAATCGACGTCAAGCTCGTGAGTTGATGCCACCGGTGTGGTCCCCCGTGCCGAGGGCAGTAAGATCGATGGCTATGCATGATGAAGCTTCATCCCTGTTTGAGATCGACGAGCCCTCGCCCTCATCCGACGTACTAGCCCCGCTCCCGATCAAGCCCGAGCAGGTTCAGGAGATTCGCGCAGCCTTTGAAAAGGCCGGCGTGGAGAGCCAAAGCGACCGTAAGGCTTTGATCGAGTCTGTGATCATCCGTGAAGTGGCAAGCCTCCGCGAGCTACGAGCCGTCGAAGCGCGGCGAATACTCCAACGCATCGAAGGCTTACGCAGCCCCAAGGCAGCAAGCACGGGCTCGGCGTGGGATAACCGGGAAGAAGATACCTGGATCGACAAGCTCTAACGGCATTGTCTGCAGTTTTAGCGCCGAAGCATACGCCCGGACGTACTCCGCGCGAATCTTCTATTCTGCGTCATCCGCCTAAACTGACAGCAGAAGCGCTAGCCCGGATCACAGATCCGGGGAGGGGGAACGATAGTGAGCAACTTAGGCCTGTACCAAGACATCACCACACTGGCAGCAAAGCTGGGCGGAGTGGACAACTTGATCAAGACTATTGAAAAGGGTGCTGCCAACAAGGCCTTGAAGCAGGCCGGCCCGGCACTAGTGGGACTAGGCGTTTTAATTGGGGCCGGGGCGAAACCGGCCATTGATGCGGGGAAGAATGCCTTGGCCAAGTACAAGGAAAGTCAGGCCGCAGCCGCCGAGGCAAAGCAGCAGTTGAAGTCCATCGTTGAAGAGGCGAAGAACGAAGAAGGTCAAAGCGGAAGCCCGGAAGACATCGACAAGAACTAAGGTCAAAGCCATGAGGTCTAAGACTCCGGCTCAGGTATCCAAGGGCCCAAGCGGCCATTTGATACCTGAGCCGATCGACCCAGGACAACATGGTCTCTAGCGTGGATCCTTTTCCCCCTTGAGCTTCCATTCACCATGCACCGTAATGGCCGCTAACCGGATGGAAGTCAGAGTTATCTTCGCGTCTGAACGATCGATGCGAATTTTGAAGCTTGGAACCACTGCATCTGATGGCATGGGAATCGTCGCTTTCTGAGCGTCCTCGACGGAGAGGCTGTCGACTGCCTCAAAAATCGACGTTGGTATCTCAACGAGTTGGTAATCCACGGCCCCGACTTCTCGGAACGCCCGGAGCATGACTATGCCGTCGGTACCAGCGCGATACTCCTTGAACAGATTCACGATATTGTCGCGCCGGTCTACCTGACGACGGACATCCTGAATCCAAGCGGCCTCGGTGAGCTTGGAGATATGAACCCAGTCTCGCTTCATGTCCCTAGCTGCTGAGGCTTTCAGGGACAGCCGCTTTCGAACCCCGTCCTTTGAAAGCGTGGTGTCGAAGAACCGGTTTGTTGCGCCGTCGGCTGGAGTCACATGCCAGCCTGCGGCAGCACAAGCTGCGTTGAAGGCGGCCTCAAATTGGAGCGTGCCAAGCGGCTCCTGGCTTAGACGATATGAAGTGAAGACAGATCCTTCCCGTCCGGGCCTGGCCATTATCGCCGGGGCGGTCCCGCAGCGCCGGCTTGGGGTAATCCATTGCCTCCCCGCGAGAAGGGCGCTTCGGGGCCTGGAACCCCGGCGGTGATGTCCTTTATCCCGGACGGGGGCAGGTAACGGCCAAGGTCCAGGGCCGGGGCCTTCTGTTTCACAGGGCCGTGGGTTGCCATTGGCGGCTCCCTTGGCCTGTCCGGCTCGTCGGGAGTGCAATGGTAGTGCCACATGTGAGGTTTGGGAGGTCCCGGCTATGTTCGAGCATACTTTCATTGGTCTGGATGTTCACGCGGTCAACGTCGTGGGCCATGCACTGAACCCGGCCACCGGCGTGATCAGCACCCATACCATGGCCGCTGACCCGGCCATGGTGCTGGAGTGGGTCCGCCGGTTCGAGCCACCCGTCAAGGCCGTGTACGAGTCCGGCCCTACCGGGTTCGTCCTGGCCCGGTATCTGCGGGCCGCGGGCATCGACTGCGTGGTCGCGGCGTCCTCGAAACTGCTGCGCGCGTCCGGGGACCGCATTAAGACTGATCGGCGGGACGCCCGGGCGTTGGCCGAGATGCTCGCCGTGGGCTCGGTCACCGAGGCGCGGATCCCGGACCTCGAGGAAGAAGCCCTGCGGGACCTGTCCCGGCTGCGCTCGGGCACGGCCACGGACCTCGCGCACGCCCGCCAGCACGTGAACGCGATCCTGCTGCGCCACGGAATCCGCTATCCCAAGGACACCCGGTGGACGAAGGAACACATCCAGTGGCTGCACCGCCAAAACCTTGGCGAACCGGCGCTGCAGTTCACCTACGAGGCCGATCTCGAGCAGGCCGAGCTGCTCGCCGCGCATCTGGCGCGCATCGACAAGCAGGTCGTGGCCACGGCCGCAGCCTGCCGCTACGGCCCGGTGATTGACGCGTTGATGTGCCTGCGCGGCATCCGGATCACGACCGCGTTCGGGCTGGCCGTGGAAATCGGGGACTGGACCCGCTTCACCGGCTCGTCCATCGGCTCCTACCTCGGGCTGGTACCCAGCGAGAACTCCTCCGGCCAGTCCCGGCACCAGGGCCCGATCACCAAGGCCGGGAACACCTATGCCCGCAAACTCCTCATCGAAGCCGCCTGGCAGCACCGGCGCCCCTACGCCCGGCCCGGCGAAAGGCTGTTGCGCCAGCTCGATCTCGTCGCCCCGGCAACCCGGATCCGCGCCCTGGAAGGAAACCACCGGCTCCACACCAAATGGGAACATTTCGATGACCGCCACAAAATGTCCGTCAAGGCCAACACCGCGATCGCCCGCGAACTCGCCGGCTGGTGCTGGTCACTGGCCGCCCCACTCCAGCAAGGACAACGCATGAACGCAGCCTGACCCCGGACGTGCCCTCCGGAGTGGTGCAAGTGCGATGGGCAGCACGCGGAGCCAACTCGGGAAACGCTCTATGAGCACACGGTGAACCCACGGACGCTCGATCTTAGACACCGATACGCTCCAGCCGAACACATCGTCATGCGGTAACCAAACCCGCGCATGTCAGCCTGACACTGCCAGTCGAAATCGACCCGCCCAGCACAAACACCAAAACCTGGACCGGCACAAAATGAGCGGCCCCCGGGAACCACAACCCAGGAGCCGCTCACCTATGGCTATTGACAACCAGACCTACATATCAGAGCGTGATGGGCTCTCAGCCGTGCAAGGAACCCTTCGCCCCATTCCTCGGAAGTGAGCCAGGAATCTCCCAGCAGGGAAGACTCGACGGGTGTCATGATGGCGGACACAAAATCATCGACCACGATGATTTCCTGATCGTTCAGGTTGTCGATTTTCAGTTGTAGACCCTGACGGTCTGGGGACAGGGTCACTAGCCAGCGATTCTTTCTTCGATCAAGGGAAGGTAATCCCGGTTGATTTCACAACCGATGAATTTCCGGTCGAGTTTGTGAGCGACGGCACCTGTTGTCCCTGATCCAAGGAATGGATCCAGGATGTAGTCTCCGGGGTCGGAGCCTATCAGGGCGCAACGGCGCACGAGCTCCTCAGGATAGACAGCGAAGTGAGCACCGGAATAGCCCTTGGTGTTGATTTCCCAAACGTCACGCAGCCGTCGCCCGTTCGGACCCTTTACGGCGTCGATGTTGTAGTGGTACTTCTCGTTTTTACTGAAGAGGAAGACGTGTTCGTGGCTACGGGTCGGGCGGTCTTTCACCGACTCTGGCTGGGTGTTTTCCTTGTACCAGATGATGTCGCTTCGGAGATACCAGCCGGCCTGCTGCATCGCGAATGCGAACATCCAGGGGACGCCGATAAGGTCTTTCGGCTTCAGACCCTCAGGCGTCTTGGGACGAACTGACATCGCCCGGTTGGCATTCTTCTTATCGGGCGCGCGGTACCCTCGGTTTCCCGAGGTGTAACTGTCACCCAGATTGACCCAGAGCGTTCCGTCGTCCGTGAGGACGCGTGAGACCTTATCGAAGATCACCGTCAGGGACTTGATGAATTCAGGAAGGCTTTCGTCCCGGCCTATTTGCCCATCGTGGTTGTAGTCCCTTAACGACCAATAAGGCGGGGACGTCACGACGGAGCGCACCGAACGGCTAGGCACCCGGTCGAGCATGTTTGCGGCATCTCCCAGGAGTACAGCCGAGCGACCTGAGGTAAAGGTCGCAGCAGCGGATTGATCCGAGGTAGATGCATCGATTACATCAAATAGCATGGCAAGTCTCTCGTTTAGTCTGACTCAAAGATATAGGGAGGGGCCGACGGAACACGTATCGGCATGACGTGAGTTTGATCCTGCTGCCCACAGCAAGCGCAGCCGCGAACGGGCTGCTGCCGAAATACCAGCCGGTAAAGTGAGGCGGACCTAGGAAAGAAGGCACGCCAGTGAGTGGTCAGGCACAGGGATCCCAATCACTTGGGAGCAGCCCGCAAGCTGCCGGACACAGACCGAAAAGACTGTCGCGGGGAGAACGGCGCAGCCAGCTCTTGCGAGCAGCTCAAGAAGTGTTCGTAGACAAGGGCTATCACGGCGCAGGCATGGATGAGATTGCCCAGATTCAGGTTTCCGAGCCATATCAGCCTCGGTAAGGGATTCCAGCCCGTCCACGCGTTCCGGAACATCACCGACACCGAACTGGCCCAAGCCCTCCAGCGTTGGGCTCCCCGCCTGCCCGACGTCGACCCCGAAAGGGACTTGGCGACGATCGAAGGCCTCGGCGGCGGGTTCCTCATCCCCGGGGACGAGCACTGGCCAAC
>NZ_JAVDSM010000022.1:0-27980 GCF_031455315.1 Arthrobacter sp. 1088 | reverse complement strand
CGAGTGGCTCCATGCCTACAATCACCACCGAGCCCACACTGCCCTCAAGGGTCAGACACCGGCCAGCCGCGTCACCAACCTCTCAGGTCAATACAGCTAGCCCGACAGGGGTCTGGCCGCTCGTGTTGGCCCAGAGCGGATCGGCTCGGCGTGATCACAGGAGTTTGATCATTTCTCCGCGGCTCTTCGAGTTGAAGACGGCGACAAAGAGGGGTGTGTTCCCGAAAGCGTTTCCCACGTCAACGGTTGCGCCAGCATCCAGCAACGCGGAGGCTGCCCTCACGGAGTACTCCTGGGCAGCAAAGTGAAGGGGCGTGAAGCCGCTCTTGTCTTGGGCGTCGGGCGAAACGCCTTCAGCCAACATAGCCAAGACCGCGGGGACGTCATCGTCCAGGGCTGCATAGTGAAGTGCTGTCCGTTCCATCTCATCCATCCTTACAGTCTGGCATCCGGGCCACCGGCGACGTGGAGAAGCAGCACTGGCAATCTCTTGGGAGCCCTGCCGTTAGTTACATAGCCGAGAGGGTCCAGGAAGCCAGACCATCGGCGAAGATGATGCGCATAACGCGCTGCGAGCCGCCGTTGTTATCGGCGCCCGCTTTCGCCGTTCGAGTTTTTTCGGGGCACATCGTGCCCTGCAGTAAGGGGTCAGGACCTCAGCATATTCTCACCGTTATGGTGCCAAAATGACATGCATGAGCATCTCCGACCGACTGCGGGCAGTGGCGCGAAGGTACTGGCTGGTGACGAGTCCATGATCGCCGCACAGCAGCTGGAAGGTGTAATTATCGAGGAGTACCTCCACGACGAACAGACGGACGAACTTCTCTATGCGCTGTCGATGTATTCGCCCGGGTCCGGCCAGCCGTACGTGGATGCACCTGAACTGCGTATACTCATCGCTGCAACGTTGAGCGATATGAGTCGTGGCGATGCGTCACCGGAGGCCTGAACGGCACTCTCGAATTTCCGGGACAGCTGCCTTCTCTGTTCCACCTGTTCCGGCTTCGGCAAGGGGTATGAGGTAATGCCGTGAATCCAGTGCAGAAATGGCTGCTACATCTCCTTGCATCCAAGTCGAGATCACTGTGCACGGCCGGACGGCTCTACGATGGAGCCGTGCCTGATGAAATCAAGAAGCTCCGGTTCCTGACCGTTGAGCAAGTTGCCGAAGACCTGAATGTCTCCGAAGTTCAGGTCAGGTCGCCGTTGAAGTCTGGTGATCTGAAGGGAATCCAGATCGGGGGCCGGAACGTGTGGCGCATCGGGGCCAGCGACGTCGAGGATTACATCGCCGAAGCGTACAAGCGCACCGCGGAGCGCATCGCTGCCGGCGACCTGCCTGACTGAATCCAGCACCACCGAGAACCTTCTGGCTACCTTTGTTCCGACAGCGCCTCGCGTTGATGAATTCTGTACCCGGCACTGACGTTTAGACGATGGGCGCTTGGTCTGCTGAGAGCTTTGAAATGACGATGCCTTGGACTAGTTCGGTGATCTTCAATCAGCCTCGGATGCGCTGTCCTTCATCGATGAAAACCCTGGCCGCCGGCACGACCGAAATTGTCGTAGCCGCGGGAGCTGTAGGGGGCAGATGACCTGAATCAGCCGGAACATCCGCACATGGACAAACTCAGTAATGATGACACCAAGTATGCCTGGCACGTCGTATTTGACTGGCTAGTGTTTGCGGGCCGTTGCTGTAGGGTTGGCTTTTCCGTCGGAGGCGGAGACGGTCGCGCTTCTGCGTCCTGCCGCCGATGGCCTCAAGGTCATGCCTTTGTTCAATGATCCGCCACCGGATTTCCAGACGAAGTCGACGCCGCTAAGCAATTCATCACGTGGGCTCCCTTCGCGCACGCCGGGGACACGTTCCTCCCGGGTCCTGTCACGTCGAGCCATCAGTGATCCTCCAAGTCGTCTTTGTTCTCATATGCTACGCCAAGGTCGAACTTCTGGCGGGTTGGAAGCTGAAGATTCATGCTGAAAACCAGCAGCCATGCCAGGTTGAGCAGAGCGACCACAAGAAGTGCAATCCAGGCAAAGTTCCATATGGCTGGCTGGACTTTCACCGCAGCCAACCCGGCCATCACTACTAGAGACACGGCGGCAATGGTCAGCATATGCCGCAGTGGCCGCAGCATGCGGGCCAGCATCGGATGTTCAGGCGTTCGGCTGACCCACGAAATGAGGAGTGCAGGGCCGACAAGAAGGATGGAAGCGGCTGGGGAGGGAATCTCAGGGCCGCCGCGAAGGAAGAACTCGTTGAAGTGCCGGAGTGTTGTGGCAATCAGGACAACAACGAGCAGGGCGCAGACCGTCGCTATCGTGAATGAAAAAACGCCCTGTTTCGCCACCCGTACTTCTGCTCTCAAAATGCCGGTGGCGTCAGGTGTCGAGGGGTCCAGGCTCACGTGGGCAACCCGACCTATGGACTCTTTGCTCGCGAATCTGTCCTGGTTTTTGTCGGTCTCGCCCTTGAGTTCTACCAATTTGAGCTCATGCACGGTCAGCCCTGCCGGTACCTCCAGCTCAACATGGTGGCTCGCCGCAAAACCGAGGTCGGGGACGTCCTGGGCGATGATGACGCGGCTGGTTCCCGGGTCTCTTGTTATCGGATCGTCTTGGTCCAACGCGTACTTCATGACGGTACGCTTGCCCGCAAGATGATCTTCAACCTCCACGAGCAGGACGAAGTTCATGGTCATCTGATTCACTAGAGCATCAAATTGTTCCAGTTCTGCACCCTGGACGTCCTCGAGCTCGCGGCCATTCAAAATGCCTTCGCTCCAGTCGAGATATTCCTGCCAGATGATTTCCGAATCTTCGGGGTCGCAGGCCGCAATTCTGACAAACAAGCTATCGCGCTCAGCCTCACTGGCTCCTCGTGGGGTCAGGAAAAATGGTTGTGAGGCGCGCAGCATCTGGGCCACAACGACTGAATTTTCCCTCCGGCCAAGAACCGGAACCGATTTTCCGTCATGGCTTGCATCGAATCGTTGTTTGGTGCCCTTTTCCAGCACACCGAGGGGGACCAGCATGCGTCCCGCGGAACCGGTGCACATAAGACGTTTGGGGATTGTCATATCCAGGGAAACGAAACGCCGGGTCGTGCCGTCGGCGTCGAGCCGCAAGGAATCCACTCTTCGGTTCACCCAAGTGCGTGAGTCCGTCAGCAGGCTTCGAAGATTTCTGCCGGTTGATAACTTGCCATATACAGATGTCACCGAAGCATCGTTGCATACGCGCGGTCTCCGGGAACTATTCGCAACGGGAAATGGCGCGGCTTCGTAGTCGCAGAATGCAGGGTTCGCTGTACCTGCCCCGATTTTGTTGTCTACTCCGATGCTCCTATAGCCGTCAAATCGCGTGGATCACTTTTTTGGACGGTGTCAGGTTATAGAAAATGAATACTCATACTGGTTGCGGAGCTCGGAATTGGGAGCTGGGACTGTAATGTGAGCGATCATGAGCCGCATCCGTTTGCTGCGTACGTTGGCAGCTTCAATCCTTACTGTGCTTTTGGTGGGAAGTTCGGCCGCAACGACCTTTGCTGCAGACGATACTTACCCGGTGACGGCCACCCTTGATGTCGGAGGGCGCCCTCGCGCCGTAGCGGTGGATGGCGTGACTGGCACTGCCTACATCGTCCGGGAGGAGTGGGTTGGGGACTCGACCCTATACTCCGTTTTGGTGCTTGATGGCGACAAGGTGACGGCCACCATTCCAATCGATGGCTATCCGACGTTCGTAGCCGTCGATTCGGGGACTCACACGGCTTACGTCACGGCTGGGCAGAGCAATGCGGTTTTCGTCATCAAAGGATCATCGATCACCAACGTTATTCCGGTTGATGGTGGGCCCTACGGGATAGCAGTAGACCCAACAACTCATACGGTGTACGTCACACAGTTCGATGCTTCCTCGGTGGCACTTATCAACGACGAAAAAGTGACGAAGACGCTTAGTGTCGGACGGTATCCCGTACACGTGGCTGTTGATCCAACGACCAGCACCGCTTACGTGACGGACGGCGACGCCGCGATCCACACCATAAAGAACGGTGCGCTAACGGGCAGCATCCAGACGGACCATGTCTATTTCGGGCAGGTTGCCGTTGATCCGAATGAGCACCGGGCGTTTTTCCTAGGCAACGCCTACGACCTGTTCACGATGAAGGACGGCGTAATAACGCGCTTTGAAACGGCCTTCGATGGTCGCACTGCCACCAACATGGCCTATGACCCAAAGACAAAAAGCGTCTTCGCTTCGCTCTCCAGCGGGGGCAGCAACGAGGTCGGCGTTGTGAAAGACGGTCATTTCAAGAGCCTGATACATGTGGGTCATGAACCGGCTGGCATCGCGGTCGACACGGTGCGGGACCGCGTGCTGGTTGCCAACTTATCTGCCGGCACCATCTCGGTATTCGGCACCAAGCTCCGACAAGGACGCGACGGGGACGGTTTCGCCGATGTCCTTGCCCGGGATAGCGCTGGAGCTTTGTGGCTCTACCCTGGCAACGGTAAGGGCGGCTGGTTGCCTCAGGTCAGGGTTGGCCAGGGGTGGAATGCAATGTCAGAGGTGACAGGTCCTGGTGATTTCAATGGTGACGGTTTCGCCGATGTCCTTGCCCGGGATAGCGCTGGAGCTTTGTGGCTCTACCCTGGCAACGGTAAGGGCGGCTGGTTGCCCCAGGTCAGGGTTGGCCAGGGGTGGAATGCAATGTCAGAGGTGACAGGTCCTGGTGATTTCAATGGTGACGGTTTCGCCGATGTCCTCGCCCGGGACAGCGCCGGATCCTTATGGCTATATGCGCAGAACTACTTGGGAGGCGGGTGGTACCCACAAGTGCGCATTGGCTGGGGCTGGGATGTGATGTCGGAGCTGACAGGGCCTGGTGACTTTAACGGTGACGGTTTTGCAGATGTCCTTGCCCGGGACCGCTCCGGCGACCTGTGGCTCTACCCCGGCAATGGCAAAGGTGGATGGTTGCCGCAGGTACGGGTTGGGACAGGCTGGAACAGTATGTCCCAACTGACAGGGCCTGGCGACTTCAACGGTGACGGGTTCGTTGATATCCTCGCCCGGGACAGTACCGGAGCTTTATGGCTCTACCCCGGCAACGGCAAAGGTGGATGGTTTGCCCAGACCCGAGCAGGCACAGGCTGGAATGGAATGAACCCAATTCTCTAAAGAGACACATCAGCACAAGCGGGTCCGACTTGCCCTTCAGTTATCAGTGCCTTCACCCGTCCCAGCTGCCTCCAGCATGCGCTCCAACTGCGCCTCGGTCTCACGTATCAACATTCCCTGATTATCCAGAATGAGATCGGGTCACTACTCAAGGAGTGCGGTGCGAGGGTGTTCCGCCCCACCTCACCAGGCATTTTTCGGGCGGGTCTTACGGGAATCCAGGAGCTCTGGAACGCAGGGACTCTAAAGAACGTTGGATGCGACCGGTGGGGAACCGATTTTTACGGGCACCGGCCGAGAGGGCTTACTGTTTGTCCGCTTCGGCTTTTGTTTTCTCTAGGAGGCCAACGAGGTCGTCATCGACTCAGTCAAAGGGAGCGAGCGTTACCGGAGTGAGTGTGATCGTGGCATTCTCGGAGCCGCAGGCATTGCTCACATGGTCGAGACCGGCGTTGTACTTCTGGCCCACTGACTTTCCCGTCGACAGCATCATGTCACGTGGATTCGGGGGCATGATTGTCATCAAGTCATTGATCCTCTGCTGGACAACGCCGGCTGCCGCAAGTCCAGCCCTATCCATCTTGTTCGCAGCGTCAGTCATAGCCTGCTGATATTGCGTGCTGGTGAGGTTACCTTTGCCGTCGTAGAGGAGCCGCGCAAGCTGGTTGCTCGCCACCTCGAAATCGTGGCACGCCTTAAGATTTGACGACGTCGGCGAGGGTGACGGTGCCGGCTGGGACACTGAGGGGGCCGGTGCCGACTGGGACAGCGAGGGTTCCGGTGCCGACTGGGATAGAGATGGTGTCGTCGTCGCCGACGACACTGTCGTAGGGCCATTTGATCCGCAACCGGTCAGTATAAGGCTGACGATAATTGCAGCGACGACGTGCCTGGTGAGCTTCATGCGTTCCCCCCGGAATATTGTGGTTGTTAGATCGGATTGGCCTGTCCTGGGCACCGCCTTGTAACGGGACGCCGCTGCGTTGGTGCTAGTCAACCGCGCAGCGGCGCGTGATCTCGCTCAGGATGCTAAGACGGCGTCCCTCAAATAATTCCAAATTGTCCAAGCGGTAACGCGCGTAGGTTGACAGATCGGAAGGCAGCACCGGCGACTCGAAGTTGTCGAAGGGGAGCAGGAAGCGAACGGCACCATGCTCATCCAGGAAGTCACCGAGAAGGAAATGATCAACGTATCCGGTGAAGGAACCGAATAGCTCAAAGAAATCCGCGTGGCGCTCCAGGGTAGTGGCCAAGGGACTCGTGCCACCCTCGTAAAAGCGTCGGATCGCTTCGAGAGTCAGGTCCCACCTATCTTGAATCCGCGGATGGGTGCCTCGATTCTGATTGAGACTCCCTTGCGAGACCGGAAAGACTATGAAGCCGCAGATCGTGTACGAGCGTTGCAGAAACGCGTCATTGACCTCGTCTGAAAGCTGCGCGTAGAGATGGCTTAGCTTCCGTCGATGACGCGTCGCAATCGTGTCGCTCCCGAGCACAATTCTGGTGCCGTCTGCCTCATAGACAAGATACGGAGAAAGGGCGCGCGCGGTATGAAGCTCGAACGGCCGCCCGTCAGGGAGCGGCTTGCTCCATAGAAGCTGGTGGTAGCGCCGGAGCGTTGGACTGTAGCTGTCAGGGTCCTTACCGGCCGGAGTGTCATCGAAGAAGTTGTAGTCCACGTCAATCTCACAAAGATCTCCCATGAACTGAATCTAGCAGCGACCGAAGTCGGCTCTCGGTCCTCGACACGCCCCGCGGCTCCGCCATACAGCCAGGCTTTACCCAAGGTCCCTCTCGCCCAATTGACGGTGACTCTCACGGACACTTCAAACGTCTGTAAGAGGATCCCCTTTTGGGAGATCAGCAGACGGAGATCGTAACTAGCTCGGCGTCAACCGCAACAAAGGGCGGACCGGCTTTAGATGTGCATTGGGGTTGTGGGTCGGCGGCAAATGGAGGAGCTGGCGAAAGTTGGACTGGCCAGATTCATACCTATCCTGGGCCGGGCCGCCTTTCTCGGGTCAGTGGTTCTTGGGGCGGCCGGGGCTTAGTGTCAGGAGACTACTTTGGCTTAACCGTTGCATGCCCGAGTTCGGAGGGTTTAGATGACAAAACGTGAGATCATCGGGTCGGCCCTGGGTCTGATTATTACCATCGGAGTGACAATCTTCGTGATGTCCTTTATTTTTCCGCCCAGCCACCCAAGCTTTGCGCCGATGCTTGCAACGATCGTTGTGGTCTTCGTTTTCATCGAAGTGGGCCGGAATCTTTGGC
The DNA here is from genome assembly GCF_031455315.1 of Arthrobacter sp. 1088. Lineage (NCBI taxonomy): Bacteria > Bacillati > Actinomycetota > Actinomycetes > Micrococcales > Micrococcaceae > Arthrobacter > Arthrobacter sp. 1088. The sequence continues at coordinate 20,513 of NZ_JAVDSM010000022.1, read as the reverse complement.
TTCACAGACGGCGACAAAGAGACGATAGCAAGCAACCCTAGCAGTATTGCTCGTTGACCTTGAGCGGCAGTTGGTAGGGACCCCGATTGCTGCCAGGCATGGATACTTGGCAGATACCGAGGCAGTGTCATTTGGCTTCGAGGCCGAAGGTGAAGCAGTTTCGGGTGGCTTCAAATCGTTGCCAGAATTCCTTCGGCCCCCGGACACAGGGAGGGAACTTGTATGAAGGCCAGATACAGCAAAGCGACGGAGGATGCATTCTTCTCAAGCTTGGGTCTGTTCCATATCGGCTATTTCCTTCTGGGGACAGGGTTCCTTTTCCTTGCGATAGTCCAACCCAATTTGAACGATCCCGGCACCTATTGGGCCATTGGCCTAGGAGCACTTCTCATGATCGTCGGAGGCGTCCTAATCATAGGAAATGCAGGAAGACGATGGCTGCAAGTACGCCAATCAGCGAAGGAAGACCGCAGGCGCATCCAAGAAGGTCGACCTCGCGAACGAGATGATCCACCAGAAGCAACGCCGGGCAACCAGGCGTAAGGCCGTTTATCCAAGCCGGTGTCGTCCTGCTCGCCCCAATGCTTGGAGGCGATCGGGTGGATGCGCCGTAAGTCGAGAATACGATGGCGGGGCTGAGCTGACATGAGGGAAGACAGATCGAGCAGGGCAACACGGAAAGCCTTCTTTTCGCTCTTCGGACCATTCTCGGTAGCGAATCTTTTATTGTTGGTGATGTTTGTTTGTCGTCCTGCTTGTAGTTAGGCCCAGCAGATATGACCCTGGTACATATTGGGCGCTAGCGCTCATGGGGATTCTTGGCATTTCTGCGCTTGTGGTCGTGATTTGGGGCTCATGGGGTCGCCTCGTGCGCCTCACCGCGTCCGCCAAGGAGGATCGTAGGCGACTTTCAGCTGGCCTCCCGGTCGATGCAGACGAGAACCAGCCTCCTGAACCGCCACCTGGGAGCGGGCTATAGCCGTTGCATGCTTTTCGGGGGCCGGTCACGGGAGATGGGACAGACCCGAAGCGATGAGGTCTATCGTCGAATCAGGGACTTATGAAGGTCTTTAGGGATAGATTGTTCCCATGCTCATGGGCGCCGTAGCAGTCATGTTTGGTCTGTTCGTCTACGCTATTTCGAATGCCCTGGCGACGTGGGCTGCCAACTGGCATTGGACGCTTCGAGATGAGCAAAAGCCGTCGTATGCTGCCCGGAAACGCCAAACAATAAGAATTGGTGGGGGCTGCTTCACGTCCTTTGGCGGTGCCATCCTGCTGGTGGTGTTGCTCGTCGGTCTCTTGAGCGGACGTTGGCATTGGATCACAATTACTGCCTGATATAAACGTTCGTCAACCGCAGCATCACAGCGGCACTTTGGATATTTTGGCTCGGGGGCTGGGGTGACACTGTCGTTGGTCTTTATAACTGTTGGATTGACGTGGCTGCTCCTGCGAAAGCGGATTGCACGCCGCCAGTACTTCATCGCTGCCCGGATGCTCGGCTGGGGAGCTGACGATCTGGATGGTGACCGGGTGCAGGGCTTCGAAAAGTTCGGAATCTTCTTCTGCTCACTGTTGATCCTTGCAGGCGTCATCATCTTGGTGCTGACACTCGTTCTCCGGCCACCGTGGGGAGGAGCCTAGATGAACCACCAATTTCTCGGCATTGTTGGGGGATTCCTTGTCCTTAGCGGAGCCATCTTGTACTTGCTCCGCAACAAGCTTGCGCGCGCTGGAGTCGATGGGTGGGCCCGGCTTCCCGAAAATGCCAGGTTCAAGACCTACGAGCGCCAGCTCGTCTGGTCGAAAATTGCTGCCACAGTAGTGGCCGCAGCGGGGTTGGTTTTCCTCGCACTATTCATGCTTCGGAGCTAGGATTGCTCGGATTCAGTTCCGTCATTGAAAAGGCCCGGGGCGACATTCCGGACGCCCAATGGCGGCCCTTCGCACCCGGAAGGTCTCCCTGCGTGGCGGTTTGCCGGTGAGGGTCCGTGATGAAACACTCTCGCCATGAGTCCTTGGTTCAAACGCCCGGAAGGTCCCTCGCCGCTGACGGAAGCGACGGTCCATTTCGTATGTGCTTCCACCGCGATCAATGCGACCCGGCGGCAGATCTGGGACTTCATCAAACCGCCGGAGAATGCTGCCCTCCTGTCGCCGGGTGTGGTGAGCGGCTTCCGGGCTCCTGACGTGGAGGGGCTCGGCGAGATCCAGGTCTTCATCTCGGTGCGTGCTGGAATTGAACAAGTGTCTGCTTTGGAAATCATGGAAGAAATTCCTCTTCAATTAGCTGTCACCCGCATCTTGGGCGGCACAGATTCAGCAGCGCGCATGCGGTACTTCATACATCCCGGCGACAATGGCGCGATGATCCTCGATATCGGGCAGTACTTCACGATCCCGGCCGAGGACGCCGAAAATCTCGCCAAGTACGAACAGCACTACTGGCTCGGGTGTCAACAGCTTGTTGACCGGGTGAAGGCATTCTTTGAGCAGTCCGCTGCACGTCGCTTCTGACCCTTGGCCGGGTCGGCACATGTCGGATTCCTGTAACGGCCGTCAGCGCTGGTGCCCGTTGGGCCGAAAACAGTTCCCATGGGCCGAAGCGTTCAGCCGATCCTGATCACAGCGGCGGAGTGTTCGTCGTTGGGATATGTGGGGCCTTTGAGGGCCTGAAAATCCCGTGGTGCAAAGAAGCCCGCCGATGAGGGACCGACGGGCTTCCGCATTCGACACTATCGCCAGATGCCCAGGACATCGAATGCAAGTTCCACAGGACCACGCCCTCGTCATGGCGGGGCTTGGTGCGGCAGGCTCGTGGAGGGCTCGGGTAACTTGGTGCCAAGTTGCGGCGCTTCTGGACGTGGGGGATTGGAGGCCTGCTCCGTTGCTGCGGCATAAGAGGTCAGATAAGCTCACAGTGCCCCGCCCCACTGCAGGGAAGGGGTTCTGTTTAGGGGGATTCAGTGCGCCGCTTCAGCATGTCCGTTGTTGCCCTTTTCGCCATATCATTGGCCGGCGTTATTATGGCCGCCCCTGCACGCGCCGACGATTTCCTGTGGCATAACTTGGTCCAGGAATTTTGGGACAACGGTGCTGTCTATTCAGACCTCGTAGCCATTCAGGACGACGGGATGGTCTCCGTCTATGCAGCGAACCCTGAGATTCAGCCTCAGCGGGCAGGGGGTTACGTAGGCGCCGACGTAGATGCCTTGCTTATGCCGGGGGATTGGGATGGTGATGGCTACGCTGACTGGATGTATCGGGCCACCGACGGCGGGCTGCACGTGAGGGCCGGCTGGAGCAGGACTACCCCTGTGGGCCAGATCGGTTGGGGCTGGGACGTCATGACGGCTGTGACCTCCCCGGGTGACTGGAACGGTGACGGAGCCGCAGACGTCCTTGCCAGGGACAGCACTGGTGCCCTGTGGATGTACAAGGGCAACGGTCACGGCGGCTGGCTTCCCGGCCGGACCCAGGTCGGCTGGGGGTGGAACGTCATGACGGCCATCTTCAGCGGACATGATTTCAGCGGCGACGGGCCCTCGGACGTGATCGCCAGGGACACCAACGGGCAGCTGTGGCTCTACCCAGGCAACGGGTACGGCGGATGGCTGGGCCGCATTCAGATCGGGTGGGCGTGGCAGGGCATGGACCTGATCACCGCCCCGGGCGATTACGACAACGACGGGTACGGCGATGTCATCGCCCGGGACAACACTGGCACCATGTGGCTCTACCCCGGAAACGGAAGCGGGGGCTTCACCGGTGCTAGAAGCGTCATGGACATCCCAACTCCGCAGCTTTTCGGGTGACGGCGTTTTCGCTGGTAGCACCCCATCAGCAGCTGGCGAAACATCCTCGACGGCAGGATCCAACCGACGACCAGCGCCGCCAGCAAACGACGGTGTTAGACATTCGCCTTGATCCCGTCGTCAGCGCTTCTTAGGGATTGGATTCACTTCCGCAATTCCCGTGATGCGTCTGCAAGAACAGTCCCGCCCGCGGATGAGCTCCTGAAGGTCCGTCCACGCACGCTTGCGGAACCGGGCGCATGGATGTGGCCTGCAGGCAGCCCGCATCCATGCAAGCCACTCATGGTCCAAGGTTTGTTCCTTTCCATGCGCGACGCCGGGTTGGAAACGCAACAGTGAATATTGCGGCGGCTATGGCAGGCCGAGTACCCTCGCGGCAAGAGCGTGTCGCTGGGGTGCGCTAGGAATTGGGGGGCTACCGTGCGCCGTCTGGTCATGATCCTTTCTGCTGTAGTTGCCATGACGCTTACCCAGCCCGCGATGGCTGCTCCCGCCCGCGCAGATGACTCCTGGCACAACTTCATTCAGCTGTGGTGGGACTGGGGTGTAGTTTATTCCGATCTGGTCACCATCACTGACGAAGGCGGAGTCATTGTCTATGAGGGTAAGCCGGGTTGGGAAGGGCAGGGTCTGGGCCCTGGAAACACTGTCGTTTTGGACGCGGACGCCTTGGTGACACCGGGGGACTGGGATGGAAATTCCCAATCCGATTGGATGTTCCGCAGCAGCGACGGCGGCTTGTACTTACGCACCGGCATTGGCGGGGCCGACGCGGAACAAGTCGGTTGGGGCTGGGACGTGATGACAGCAATGGTTTCACCTGGAGATTGGAACGGTGACGGCGCCTCCGACGTTCTGGCCCGCGACGACGCGGGTGCGCTCTGGATGTATAGGGGCGACGGCTCTGGTGGATGGCTGCCCGGGCGCACCCAAGTCGGGTCGGGGTGGAACATCATGGCTTCCATCTTCAGTGGACGTGACTTCAATGCGGACGGGAAGCCGGACGTTCTCGCTGTGGATACGGGTGGTGCGATGTGGCTGTATCCGGGAAACGGGGCTGGCGCGTGGATGAGCCGCGTACAGGTTGGGTGGGGCTGGCAGAAGATGGATCTGATTGCCGCCCCCGGAGATTTTGACTATGACGGACATGCCGACGTCATCGCCCGCGATATCGCGGGTTCCATGTGGCTCTATCCTGGCAACGGGGCAGGCAGCTTTACGTGGACACGGCGGCTCCTGAACATCCCAACACCGGCACTCTTCGGCTGAACTGCGCGCCAGCCCGGTGGCGAGGGTTCTTCGCCCACTCGAACGAGCAGCTATCCTCCTGGGACGCCGGTCTTCATGCACGCACGCATGAGTCCATCATTGAGGCCATGCTGCCGGCTGAGGGGCGTAACGGGGCACTTGGACGCACCAAGGCGGCCATCCAAACGGCATGCCTCTGTCTAAATTTAGCTCGAAGCGCTGAAAAGCGTCGGGGGCGTCGTGGCTAGTACCAATACCGGCGCCCAGCCAAGATGGGGCGATTGAGCGCGCCGAGAATAAGCAGTATGAGGCCGATGGCCAGCACAATCCAGCCGATGGTGACGAGGATGCCGATATTGAGTAGCCAGCCGACGATCAGCAGAACAAGTCCCAGGATGATCATTTCTTTCCTTTCGCGTTGTCGAACAAACTAGTCATAAACTAAGCGCCCTTACTAAATCAAGATTACCCGCACCGGAAGGAAATGGGGATGCTGCTAAACCTGGCCGTGCCAACGAATCGCCATGACTTGCCGGAAAACATGAACAGGGCAGGGCTCAGAACCAATGCACGCTGTGTCCGTAGATGAAGAAAGGCCCCGCATCCCTCATAAACAAAGGGAAGCAGGGCCTTTCTACGTGGCGGTGACGGTGGGATTTGAACCCACGTTGGCTTTTACACCAAACAACATTTCGAGTGTTGCACCTTCGGCCGCTCGGACACGTCACCAACTGAAATAGGGTACCGGAGTTGGGGCCGGTTCCCCAAAACGAGCCAGAAGCGAGCGCTCGGACACGGGCCCGGGAAACGCCGGGAAGTGAACTCAACTTCCGCGCACCCCAACCCAGCGATAGATTCATAAGCATCATGACTATCTCGCACGAACAAGAACACGAGGCCCAGGCATACTGGGTCACTGAGTCGGGACACGGTGAGTTGCGCCCGGAAGCCATACCAACTCCGGGTCCCAAAGAAGCCCTCGTCAGGACCCTGTACTCGGGCGTCAGCCGCGGCACGGAGCGCGTGGTGCATGAAGGGCGCGTTCCGGAGCGCGTTGCTGATCTTATGCACGCCCCTCATCAGGAGGGCGACTTCCCAGGGCCGGTCAAGTACGGCTACCTGTCCGTCGGCGTCGTAGAACAAGGCCCGGACAACTGGACCGGCAAAACCGTCTTCAGCCTGCACCCGCACCAGGATTTCTACGTAGTCCCCACGAGCCAGCTCACAGCCATCCCGGAAGGGGTGCCTGCCCGCCGTGCCGTGCTTACGGGCATCGTGGAAGTGGCCATCAATGCCCTTTGGGAAGCCGGGCCGAGGCTGGGAGACCGTGTCGCCGTCGTCGGTGGCGGCCTGGTGGGCGGTGTCCTGGCGACCATCCTTCGGAAGTATCCGCTGGGCCGCCTGCAACTCGTGGATGCAGATGCGGATAAGAGAAGTCTCGCCGAAAAACTCAACATTGACTTCGCGCTCCCGGACGAGGCAGAGAACGATTGCGACATCGTTTTCCACTGTTCCGCATCCAATGAGGGTCTCAAACTGAGCCTTCAACTGGCCGGCGATGATTCCGACGTGATCGAGCTGTCGTGGTTCGCTGACAAGGAAGTCAGCCTGCCGCTGGGCGAGGATTTCCACGCCCGGCGGCTCACCATCCGCTCCAGCCAGGTTGGGGCCGTGGCGCTGCCGAGGAGGCACCGGAGAACCAACGCCCAGCGCCTCCAACTCGCGGCGGCAACCCTGAAAGATCCGCTGTTCGATGCATTCCTCAGCAGCGAGTGTCAATTTCAGAATCTGCCCATCACCCTCGTTAAGTTGTTTGAAAAGCCCGGCGGCTTTTGCCACGTGGTCGCCTATCCAAAGCCGGAGGAATAAGACATGTTCAGCCTGACCGTCCGACGCCACTTCATGATTGCCCACAGCCTTCCCCGCGAAGCGTTCGGCCCAGCGCAGGGCCTCCACGGTGCTACGTTCGTCGCCGAGGTGACCTTCCGCCGCCCCGATCTCAACGAGGACGCGATCGTCCTGGATATCGGTGCTGCAGGCGGCATTCTCGAGGATATTCTTGACGACCTGAACTACAAGAACCTCGACGAACACCCCGCGTTCAAGGGCAAGTTGTCCACCACGGAGGCGTTGGCCAAGCACATCGCCGACGCAGTTGCCGCACGCATCACGGACACCCCGGATGGACCAGCCCTCAACGGTATCGACGTCCTCCTTCGCGAGAATCCGGATGCGTGGGCAGGATATTCACTGGAGCTCCCGGCCAAGTAATGCACATCCGCTTCCTGGTGCCGGGAAACGTCGGGCACGGCTCCGGCGGGAACAAGTACAACGCCAAGCTCGCCGAGCAATTGACAGCCCTGGGCGTCGGGATAGAGACAGTCATCGTCGACGGCGATTGGCCGGTTGGGAGCGCGGCGGACCGGCAGCGGTTTGCCGGAATGCTCGACGGCGGCACCACAGTGATTGCCGATGGTTTGGTCGCCAGTGGGGCGCCGGATGAAGTGGCGGGCGCGGTAAGGGCAGGAACCAAGGTTTGGATCCTGTCCCACATGGCGCTCGCAGACCACCCGGACCATGAAGCCAGGGCCATGACCGCAGCCACGGGAGTGATCTGCCCGAGCGCCCATGCTGCTGCCGCACTGGAAAAAAGGCATGGCCTCAAAAACGTGGTGGTTGCCCATCCCGGAGTTGAAGCGGCTGAAACAGCAAAGGGTTCGAAACCCCCTCACATCATGGCCCTCGCCGCGTTGCTGCCCAACAAGAGCCAAACAGAACTGGTGGAAGCACTCGCCACGCTAATGGACCTCCCATGGACGGCCGCCCTGATCGGCACAGACCAGCCGGACCCGGCGTACGCGGCAGAGGTCAGGGCCGCCGTCGAACGTTACAAACTCCAAAACCGCATCATGATGACTGGGGAGTTAACCGGCAAACCGCTGGAGGACCAATGGAGCACAGCCGATCTCAGCATCCTCATCTCGAAGTCCGAGGCGTTCGGGCTGGTAGTGACGGAGTCCCTGGCCCATGGCGTTCCGGTTGTTGTCCGGCAGGGGAGCGGTGCTGTGGAAGCCCTCGGGAACACGGAAGCCGGGATGGCGCTTGACCTCACACAGCCCAACAACCTTGCCAGCACCCTCCGGAGATGGCTCATTGACCAAGAGCTCCAACAGCGCTGGCGTACGGCAGCACTCCAGGCGCGGTCCGACCTTCCCGGGTGGGACACCACAGCAGCAACCGTTCTGAAAGCCCTCGGCAGCGGCGAGGGTGCAGAATAGGGCCATGACGCCCAAAGTCCAGACCATACCTGCCGCAACAACCCTCACCCCGGAGCGTCTCCGGGCCTGGGCCTGGCACAAACAAGGACTCGACGGGTCACTCGCAGGAAAGACATCCGAGGAAGTCCTGGACCACGCCGGCTGGGCACGCTCCGTAGGCGGCGCCAATCCGTACCTGACACTGTTTGCGCGGGCCGGAATCAGCCGCGAACAGGTGGACCGCGACGTCAAAGAACTGTGGATCCACGAACTCCCCACTGCCCGCGCCTGCACCTACGTCCTGGGCCAGGCCGACTTTGCCTGGGGCCTGCAGGTTGGCCGGGACGCCGCCATCGCCCCGTTCAAAGTGCTGGCCAGGATGGGTGTCGAACGCGGCGAGATCACGTTGTTGGAAGACGAGATTGAGCATGCCCTCAAAGAATCCAGTGATCCCCTGGACCCCAGACAGCTGAAGGACCAACTGGGCGATTCCGTCCGGAGCCTCGCGGAGGAAGGCAAGAAGAAGGGCGCCGCCACCACGCTGCCCACGGCCCTGGGCCTGCTCCAAGCCGACGGCCGCATCCGCCGGGTCCCCATCAACGGCCGCCTCGACCAGCAGCGCTACGCCTACACGAGCTGGGGCCTGCCGCCCAGCAAACTCGACGACGACGCCGCCCGCCGCCTCCTGCTCGAACGGTACTTGCGCTGGACTGGCGGAGCGACCCTCAAGCAGAGCCAGTGGTTCACCGCGTTCACCGTAGCCCAGACCAAAGCGGCGCTCGCCGGCGTCGGGGCAGTAGAAGTGCCCACGGCAAACGGTGACGTGCTGTGGATGCTTCCGGACGACGTCGAACGCCTGGCCGACTTCCAAGAGCCCGGAGACGAACAGATCCAGTTGCTTGCAGGCACGGATTCACTGGTCCTCCACAGGCGGAATTCGGCTGACATGTTCGCTGAGGAAGACAAAGGAAAGAAGGTCCTGGACACCACCCTTGCGCTTCAGGCCGACCTCCCGGATCACCCGATTCTGGACCGGGGAAGGATCATCGGCCTGTGGCAGTACGATCCCGGCAAGGAACGCATCGCGGCCTGGACGTTCGCCAAGCCCACTGCTGCAGTCAGCAAGCGGATCGCCGAAGTTGAAGCATGGATTCGCGATGAACTAGGCGATTTCAGGTCGTTCAGCCTGGACTCACCAGCGTCCCGCCAGTTGCGGATCGACGCCCTCAACGAGGCCGCTGGTCTCTAACGCGCTCAGCCCGAACAGGCATTCAGCCCGAACCGTACGGCCGGGTAATTGCTTCGAGGAAGTGCCCGTCCGGGTCGCAGAAGTAAATCCCTCGGCCGCCGTCGTTGTGGTTGATCTGTTGCGCACGGGAGCGTGCGGGGTCTGCCCAATAGGGAATGTGTTCGGCGGTGATCCGCAGGAAGATCGAATCGAACTCCTGCTCGCTGACCAGGAAGGCATAGTGCTGCGGCGCGATGGTTCCCGGGGCTTCGAGGAAGTCCAGCGTGACGCCGTTCTCCAGGGAAACAGTGACAAAGGACCACATCGGCTGTGGTGTGGGAAGCCCAAGGATGCGGGCCAGAAACGCAGCGGACGCGTGCTTGTCCTTGGCGTAGACGATGGTGTGGTTGAAAGCGATTGTCATGATTGGCTCCTCAGCATAGAGCTCAAGCGGGCGATCGGTGCTCCGCCGCCGGTACGCGGTGCGTCGCGAAGAAGTCCCGAAGGAGCGTTGCGCATTCTTCCTCACGCACGCCTGCGTAGACCTCCACCCAATGGTTGAGCCGGCGCTCGCGGAGGATATCGAACACGGAACCTGCGGCCCCGGCTTTCTCATCCCACGCGCCAAACACGACGCGGGGAATCCGTGCCAGGACAATTGCGCCGGCGCACATTGCACACGGTTCGAGGGTTACCACCAAGGTGCAGTCCTCCAGGCGCCATCCATCGCCCCCTTCGCCCAATTCGAGGGCGTGGCGTTGCAGGGCAGCCGCGGCTTCACGGATGGCGACGATCTCTGCGTGGGCGGTTGGATCCCCGTGCGCTTCCCGTTCGTTGCGTCCGGAACCCAGCACACCGCCGTCGGGTCCTAAGACAACCGCGCCGATCGGCACGTCGTCCGTCTCCAGCGCCAGCCGGGCTTCGTCCAAGGCAAGGCCCATCCAAGCCATGTGTTCTGCGTGATACGGCTCGTTGGCGCTCATATCTCAATGATAGTTTTGGACGATGCGCACACTCGTCGTGGACCACCCGCTGGTCGCTCACAAGCTCACCGTTCTGCGGGATAAGAACACCCCTTCACCGGTCTTCCGGCAGCTCACTGAAGAACTCGTCACCCTTCTGGCCTATGAGGCCACCCGGGAGGTCAAGACACAGCCAGTCGAGATCGAGACCCCTGTCACGAAGACCATTGGCACGGCGTTCACCAAGCCGACTCCGCTGGTGGTACCCATCCTGCGCGCAGGCCTGGGCATGCTGGAAGGCATGACCAAGCTGGTTCCCACCGCCGAGGTCGGCTTTCTGGGCATGGCCCGCGACGAAGAAACATTGGACATCATCACCTACGCTGAGCGCCTCCCCGAGAACCTCACCGGACGTCAGATCTTTGTGCTGGACCCCATGCTTGCCACCGGTGGCACCCTGCGCGAGGCCATTAAGTTCCTCTTCAAGCGCGGCGCCTCGGACGTTACCTGCATCTGCCTGCTGGCCGCTCCGGAAGGCCTCGCCAAGTTGGAGGAGGAGCTGCAGGATGCCAACGTGAAGGTGGTCCTGGCTTCGATCGACGAGAAGCTCAACGATAAGTCGTATATCGTTCCCGGCTTGGGCGACGCCGGCGACCGCCTCTACGGCGTGGCTGGCTGATCCGCGCGCCCCTACCGCTTTCCGGCGTGCCCGGTTAGCCTGTGGCGCATGGACTGGAAACTTGAACTGGTGTTTGTCCCTGTGTCCGACGTGGATCGCGCGAAGGACTTCTACGTCAACAAAGTTGGTTTCAACGCCGATTTCGACGAGCGTCCCATGGACGGCATCCGCTTTGTGCAGTTGACCCCGCCTGGGTCGGCTTGTTCCATCGCCATCGGCGAAGGGCTCAGCGATGCCCCTCCGGGAACAGCGCCATCCCTGCAAATGGTGGTGAGCGATATCAACAAAGCGCACGAGCACCTCAAGGCCAATGGCGTCGAGGTCAGCGATATCGATGTCCAGGACTGGGGACACTTCGTCCACTTTGCGGACCCGGACGGCAATAAGTGGGCTGTGCAGTACATTCCGCACCGGCCCAACGGCTAGGTCACAGTTCGACGCCACCCCTGCATGGTGCGGCAGGATGGAGCCATGAGCCATCCTGCCGAACCAACCTCGCCTTCCGCACAAGCCGAACGATCGCCAACCCTGACCGTCCGTGCTGTTCTGTTCGACATGGACGGAACACTGGTTGACTCCACAGCGATCGTCGAGCAGGTGTGGCTGGAATTCGCGGAACGATACGGCCTGGATTACAACGAGATCCTGCGGACGTCGCACGGCGTGCAAGCAGGCGATACTGTGCGCCGGTATGCTCCAGCAGGAGCCGATCTTGAAGCCTTGACTGCCGAGCTCGGCCAGATGGAACGAACGCGGACCGACGGCGTGATTGCCCTCCCTGGCGCCGAAGCGCTGCTCGCTGCCTTGCCGGACGACGCCATTGCGCTTGTCACATCCGCGGACCGCATCCTTGCCGATATCCGGATGAAGGCCGCCGGCCTTTCCATGCCGTCTACTGCGGTCACCGCCGAAGGCGTTACGCGCGGCAAGCCGCACCCGGAGGGGTACCTCAAAGCCGCAGCGTTGCTGGGCGCGGAACCAGCCGACGTCGTGGTTTTTGAGGACGCCCCGGCAGGTATCGCGGCCGCCCGGGCCGCCGGGATGCGAACCGTGGTGGTCGGCGACGCCGGTGGCGAGCTTGAGCCGGGCATGTGGCGTATCCCGGACTACTCCGCAGTCACCGTCGCTGCCGTGAAGGACGACGACGGCGGTCACCTCATCAGCTTCACGCTTTAGTCTGTTCGCCTCCGCTGTTCCAACCGGTGAAGCGGGAGTAGGCTGTGCGCATGTCTGCGTTGCCGGAGGCGTACGGTGCTGCACTGGAGCGGGCCATGGCGCACGCTACGGATTGGCTTGCCTCGGTGCCCGGCCGTTCTGTGCGGCCCACGTACGACGCCGATCAGGTCGCTTCGAGCCTTCTTTCGAGCCTTCCCGATGAAGCAACGGACGCGGCTGACGTAGTAGATGAGCTCGCCGCATTGGCTGAGCCCGGGTTGATGGCAATCCAGTCCGGACGCTTCTACGGCTGGGTCATGGGCGGGACGTTGCCAGCTGCCATGGCCGCAGATTGGCTTGTCTCGGCATGGGACCAAAACGCCGGGCTCAGGTTTGCGACCCCAGCCGCCGCCGCGATCGAAGAATCCGCAGCGGCCTGGCTCCTGGAGTTATTGGATCTTCCGCGAGGATCCGACGTCGGGTTCACCACTGGCGCTACCACCGCCAACTTCGCGGGGCTGGCTGCCGGGCGTCAATACCTGATGGACGAGGCAGGGTGGGACCTCGCGGACCTGGGCCTGACCGGGGCGCCGCGGATCACCACGTTTGCAGGCCGCGAACGGCACGCCGCCGTGGACCTTGCCCTGCGGTATCTGGGGCTGGGAGCCTGCGTTCCCGTGGACACTGACGATCAAGGCAGGATCCTCCCGGAGGCACTCGCGGATGCCATGGATGAACAACCCGGCCCTTCCCTCGTGTGCCTGCAGGCCGGCAATCTGCATTCCGGAGCGTTCGATCCGATGTCCGAAGCCATTGCGGTAGCCCATGACCGCGAGGCCTGGGTGCATGTGGATGGCGCATTTGGATTGTGGGCTGCGGTCAGCCCTCAATTGCGCGGGCGGCTGGCCGGAGTAGAGGCAGCCGATTCGTGGGCCACTGATGCCCACAAAACATTGAACGTCCCGTACGACTGTGGCTTGGCCATCGTCTCCCGGCCGGAAGCGCTGAGACGCGCCTTCAGCGTCCACACGAGCTACCTCATTGCAACGGAGACCGGACTGGGCGATCCGTTCGACAAAGTTCCGGAACTGTCCCGTAGGGCCCGGGGCATCCCGGTGTGGGCTGCCCTCCGGCAGTTGGGCCGGTCCGGAGTCATTGCCATGGTGGACAGGCTTGCAGCAAACGCCCGCGCGTTGGCGGAAGGCCTCGCTGGTATCCCGGGCGTGGAAATTCTCAACGATGTAGTTTTCACGCAAGTCTCGGTCGTCTTCGGCAGTGATGACCGCACACGCCGGGTTACTCAACGGCTCATGGCCGAAGGCATTGTGTGGATGTCCGGTTCCTCGTGGCGCGGACGCGATATCCTCCGGATTTCGGTAAGCAACTGGTCCACGGACGCAGGTGACGTAGCTGCCTCCATAGCAGCCGTTCGAGGTGCGGCAGAGGCCGAACCGGAAGCATAGAGGCGTCCTGTTACAAGGCCGAGCGCGCCTTCTCCAGGTATGCCATCAGCCCGCCCAACTGCTCAGCGGTCCACGGCAGTCCCGCGCTGATGGCCTGGCTGTTTTCCTGCCAGGTTGCACGTGCTGCAGCTTTGGTGTCCTCACTGGAGTGGAACATGGAACCGATGCCGTCCCATGAGCGCACCCATTCCTGGACCGAGGGGTCCGTGACGGGCCTCTCGGCTTGGACGTGCGCCAGTCCTTCTTCCACGAGGGCAGCCCACTTCTGCTTGGCAGCTTCGACTTTTTCTGCGCCGAGTTCTTCCCGCTTGTCCGCGAGTTGCTGGCGTTGTTCGGCTGTGAAGTTGTTTTCGAGCACGGTAATCATCTCCAACGTTGACATGAATTGTTCAGGGGTGGGCATGGCGTGTCTGTCCATGCGTGACAACAGCTCGCCCAAACGGTTTTGGAGCGCTTGGAGTTGCCGGGCGTGCTCCTGCACATGGACCAGCTGCTGTTGGAGGAGGCCCCGAAGGGACTCCAGATCATCCTCGGGCGCTTGCAGCGCCTTGCCGATGGCCGCGAGCGGAAGCCCCAGCATCTGAAGCGATCTGATCCGGTATAGCCGGCGTAGGTCGCCCTCCGAATACCTGCGATGACCGGACGATGTCCTTTGGCTTGCGGACAGCAGCCCGATCTCGTCGTAGTGGTGGAGCGTCCGCACGCTGACACCGCACGCTGTGGCCAGCTCACCGATGCTCCACGGCCCGGATCCTGTTGTTCCCGTCATGGGCACAACGCTAAGTCCTGACGCAACGTCAGGTGCAAGTGGGTGTGAAACCCGGAAGGCACATTTAACGCGAAAACCGCCCCGCCTCCCGCCCGGGCGCATCAGTAGATCACTTCTGCGAACGGCGGAAAGCGGGGCGGCAATCGGGCCTTGCATGGTTTGAGCCCGCTGGGGTGGGCTCAAGCCTGCTTATTGAGTTGGCTTAGTACCAGTTGTTGGCCAAGTGGAAGGCAAGGGCCGCCGAGGGGGAGCCGTAGCGTTCCTTGATGTAGTTCAGGCCCCACTTGATCTGGGTCTGGTAGTTGGTCAGCCAGTCATCGCCTGCGGTTGCCATCTTCGAAGCGGGCAATGACTGCACGATTCCGTAGGCACCACTGGAGGTGTTGGTCGCGGTGGTCCGCCAGTTGGATTCCTTCTCCCACAGTGTGTTCAGGGCAGTCATTTCACCCGGACCCCAGCCGTAGTTGGCGAGGATGCTGGCGGCGTATGCCTTGGCAGCGGCGGGATCGTCCACGGCCTTGGGAGTGGCGGCTGCGGCTGCAGCAGCGGCGGCATCGGCAGCCTGCTTGGCGGCTGCATCAGCGGCAGCCTTTTCGGCGGCGGCCTGTGCGGCAGCTGCCTGGTCGGCGGCGGCTTTCTCGGCCGCGGCCTTTTCGGCAGCGGCTTGTGCGGCAGCTGCCTGGTCTGCAGCGGCCCTGTCTGCAGCGCCCTTCTTGGCAGCAGCATCCAAGGACGCTGAGATTTCAGCTGTTTTGTTGCTGGCCTGGGCGGTAGCCTGCGTCTCGGACGCCCGGCTCGTTTCGGGGAGATTGAATGCGGCGTTTGCGGCCTGGCCAAGCGATGCGACGCCCAATGCTGCGGCAACGACTCCTGCAACAACAGACATTCGTTGCCCGGTCTTGCCGCGGCGTGCAGCGTTCTTCAGAACGGTTTGCGACTTCGTCAGGGGAGTGTTGTGATCGTCACGGTGACGCGCGGAAGGGCGCGTCTGATCGTTGAATTCAGACATGTGTGATTACCTCTCAGCGCCTGCGGAGTTAGCTGTCGGGTTCGGATGAGGTCATCCGGCCGCGCGCGTAGCTGCGGCTTCACCCCAAGGGCAAGGAAAGTACTGTGCCCGGAGACTCTGGGTCCCCCGTCTCTGCCTCGAATGAGAACGGAACTCCGGGAAGTGGCAGAGCTCGGCGCATCCCGGGTGTGGGCCAGTTAGGGGCGACCCACCCTTTCGAAGGTACAGGAGGTTTCGGCTTAAGTCACATTTGGGTAACAGAGATCACGTTCACGGCGAGTCATGTTGCCTGATTCGTTATATGCGTTCGTTCAAAGCTGCGGGGAGTCGGAGAGTGAACTCCGTGCGTCCCGGCTGGGACGTTACTTCCACACTGCCGCCATGCGCCTGGACGATGGATTCGACGATTGACAAGCCCAATCCGGAGGTCCCTTCCGACCCCGATCTCGCCGCGTCAGCCCGGGCAAAACGCGAGAAGATTCGCCCCTGGAAAGCAGTCGGAATACCAGGCCCGTTGTCCGTGACGGTGACCACCGCGCTACCGTCGGCGGAAAGCATGACGCCTGTGACCACCGTGGTACCGGGATCGGTGTGCTTGCGGGCGTTGGACAGCAGATTGGCCAGCACCTGATGCAGCTGGGTTGCGTCCCCGCGCACCGTAATGGGCTCGTCAGGGAGTTGTAGCTTCCAGATGTGGTCCGGTGCCATCACCTTTTCGTCGCTGACTGTCTCGATCACCAGCTGCGTCAGGTCCACATCCGTGACCTTCAACGGCTGGCCTTCATCCAGGCGCGCCAACAACAACAGGTCCTCCACAAGCGTGGTCATCCGTTCCGACTGGCTCTGGACCCGCGCCAGCGACTTCCTGCCGTCCTCCGTGAAGTTCTCCGTCATACGAAGCAGCTCGGTGTATCCACGGATGGCGGTCAGCGGTGTCCGAAGTTCGTGGGAGGCATCGGCAACGAACTGCCGGACCTTGGTTTCGCTCTCCTGACGCGCTTCCAGGGCCCTGGAAACGTTGTTGAGCATTTGGTTCAAAGCGTGGCCCACGCTGCCCACTTCAGTTCCAGGATGAGCGGCCGACGGCGGTACGCGCACCGCGAGTGCCACCTCACCGGCGTCGAGGGGAAGGCGCGATACTTTCGTTGCAACCTCGGAGAGTTGCTCCAGCGGGCGCATGGTCCGTCGGATGATGACGGTGCCGGCGAGGCCGATCAGCACCAGGCCGCCAAGCGAAACAAACACCATGGTCCATACCAGCGAGGCCTCGGCATTTTGCTTGTCAGCCAACGGCAGGCCTGTCGCAATAACATCGCCGTAGTTGGTCTCAACTGCTACCAGCCGGTAGTCGCCGTTGGACAATGAACGGTCTACGGGCCGGTTGTCGCGGGGGAGCGATAGCAGGACCTGCTTGTCTTCTGCCGAGAGCGCGACGCGGCGACCGTTTGCGTTGAGGAAGCCCGAGTTGATGACCGTGGAACCATCGATCCTCGCGTTAAGTGTCCCGGCGCCTTGGCCACGGGCCTCAAGGGGATCCGGCCGACCGCTGGAGGGAAAGTTCGACGGCGGTCTGCCGAAGTCATTCGCGCGGCCTGACGCCTGCTCCAACTGCTTGTCGAGCTGTTTGTTGAAGTACATGTCCATGGAGGCGTAACTAACCACTCCAACTGCACCGCAAATCGCCACCAGCAATGCCATCGCCACCAGGACCAACCGCGTGCGCAGATGCCAGGTGGAGGGATTGAGCCAGTTCCGCTGGGTCTTACGGGCTACTCCGGAAGAGGTGGACAAGATTCAGTCCGCAGGCTTGATGACGTAGCCAGCGCCACGGATGGTGTGGATCATTGGCGGGTGGTTGGCTTCGATTTTCTTGCGCAGGTAGGAAATGTACAGTTCCACGATGTTGGCCTGCCCGCCGAAGTCATAGTCCCAGACGCGGTCCAGGATCTGTGCCTTGCTGACCACGCGTTTGGGGTTCTCCATGAGATAACGAAGCAGCTCAAACTGGGTTGCCGTGAGCTGGATGTCCTCGCCGGCGCGCGAAACCTCCCGTGTGTCCACGTTGAGGGTGAGATCACCCACCACCAGTTCCGCTGTATCCATGGCCGCAACGCCCGAGCGTTGTACGAGACGGTGCAGTCGCAGGAGAACCTCCTCCATGCTGAAGGGCTTGGTGACGTAGTCGTCCCCGCCGGCGGCCAGGCCAACGATGCGGTCCTGGACAGCGTCCTTGGCCGTGAGGAACAGTGCGGGCACTTCCGGCGCGAAGGCGCGGATCCGGTTGAGGACCTCGACGCCGTCGAATCCTGGAAGCATCACGTCCAGCACCAGCACGTCGGGGCGGAAGTCCTTGGCAAGCTTCACAGCTTCCGGTCCGTCGGCTGCCACCGCTACGGACCAGCCTGCCATGCGGAGGCCCATGCTCATGAGCTCAGCGAGACTCGGTTCGTCGTCCACCACCAAGGCTCGGATGGGGGAGCCGTCCGGGTGGGAAAGCTGGGGAAGGTTGTTCGTCATGGAGTGCGGGGATGCCATGTGACAACTCTCCATTCTGCTGGTTTGCCGAAGCTTTGCCGGTCCTGTGAGGATGCTGTGAGGTCAACACTAGCCACGTGGGAGTTCATTGGTAGGCGTTGCGGGAGTGCGGCAGTGAATACTCGCCTTCTACGGCTTGTAGCAGATTTTGAGGGAAAAATTCGAGCTTGGAGCAGGTTGCGATTGGACAGCAAGTGTTTCAGATCTTGAGATTCCGTCCTTTTGCCCCTCATGGGAATCAGGGAGGTCATCATGCACCATCTGCCGAAGAAAATTCATGATAAGCCGAATATTTCTCACCGAGACCGAATGAAATGACGTTCATTTTCCGCGACGGAGGAATTGTGATCTGCGGCACAATAGACCCTCTTGTCTCAAAATGTGGACGGTTTCACGCTTTGTTACTTGCGTGTTGCCATTGTTACGTTGCACACTTCCAATGTGAACAAGAACTCAACAGCACCTGCAGCCGCAGCAATCTGGTCCAGCACACCCGCTGGCGACGAGACCCGCTGTTGTCGAATGCAAGCCTAACTTTCCACCCCGAAGAAGTTTCAGGCATTCGCCCCCTAGCCCAGCGTTGGGCGCCCTTCCCCAAACTCATTGCGGGGACAACCAGCATTCGAAGCCGCGATGACGGCTATTCACTTTTGAGGTAATCACTCCATGTCAGTTGCATCCGGTTACGTCCACATCTCCGTCCGAAACGCCAACAAGGCCGCTTCCAACGCAGGCCTCCGCCCCGGCTTCGGCAACCGCCCCGGCTACGCCCCCGCCACCCAGGGCAACGGCCAGCAGGCTCCCGGCTACGTGCCCCAGGGCTACAACCCCAACTCCTACGGCCAGTTGCGGGCAGTTCCAACCAATGAGCCAGCACCCATGACGGCGCCTACTCCCGTCATTGCGCAGTCTGACCGCCTCCGTCCCGTTGCCAACGACAACGTGGCCCGCGGCTTCGTGCTCTACATGGGCATTGACGAAGAAACTGCAGCAGCGGCTGGAACCTCCATTGCCAAGCTCGCCCAGGAAATCCGGGCCTACGCCCAGTCCCTGGTCACCGGCGCTGAGAGCTACGCTGCAGTCGCCGTCGCACCCGCCGGGGCACCCGGCTCCGCGCTCGACGTCGTACGTTCCACCTTCGGTGACCCCACGGTCGCCGCCCGCCAGCGCACCGAGGCTTCACGCCCGGCACCGCAGCAGGAAGCCCGCCCCTCCGGCGTGTTGATCGACCTCGCCCGCCGCGAAGTCCACCTCGACGGTGAGTCGCTGAACCTGACGTTCAAGGAATTTGAGCTCCTCAACTACCTCGTCGAAAACGGCACCCGCACGGTTGGCCGCGACGAACTGCTTGAGGGCCTGTGGCGCAACGCCGAAGAAGTGCCCAACGAGCGCACCATCGACGTCCACATCCGCCGCCTCCGCTCCAAGCTGGGCCGCCTCGCCAACACCGTACGCACCGTGCGTGGCCAGGGCTACCGCTTCTACGAACACCCTGAGGTCATCGTCTGGGCCGCTCCGGAATACTCGATCTAGCTATTGCTTCCGCGAAAGCGCCTGTCCTGTAAAGGGCGGGCGCTTTCGCTTTCGCGGGACGATTCCTTGGCGCCTGCGCTCGTACCTCACGCAACAACGGCGCTTTCGGGATGCCCCGCTGCGCTGCAGCGCCCTCTCTTCGGTGGGACGCTTTCGAGCTTTCGGGGCCAGTGAGCATGTGCCTTCGCGGCGCTAAGGTTGTGGAATGAGTGACCATCACATCAGGCGCCTTGTGATCATGCGCCACGCCAAAGCGGATTGGCCCATGGGGGTCCCGGACCATGAACGTCCCCTCGAGGAACGCGGACACCGTGAAGCTCCGCTGGCTGGGCGATGGTTGCTCAAGCATGGGGTAGTTCCAGACTTCATTCTGTGCTCGTCTGCGCTGAGGACCCGCCAAACCTGCACGTGGGTGTGCGATGAGTTGGGGGACAAAGCCCCGACGCCCAAGCTCGAGGACGGCTTGTACGCCGCCTCGGCAAACCGGATGTTGACCGTGATCAACCATGTCCCGGACACTGTCACCACCTTGATGGTGATCTCGCACATGCCCGGTGTCCAGGACCTGGCCATGCATCTTGCTTCGCGCGACTCGGACCATGATGCCTACATGGATGCCGCCACACGGTTCCCAACCAGTGCTTTGACCGTGATGGAGACTGAGAAGCCATGGGCGGAGCTGGATGGGCAGGACGCCCGTCTGACGCACTTCAAAGTGCCGCGCAAGTAACCCAACTGACTGGCATTAGGGGTTGTTTCGAGGGCTTCGAATCATGCGGTGATCGCAACACCTGATTATTGAAGGGTGTCGATTGCCGTGGTGAAGTTCTCAAGTCGTTTGGTTGCTGAGGTTGTTC
>NZ_JAVDSM010000021.1:0-43407 GCF_031455315.1 Arthrobacter sp. 1088 | reverse complement strand
GGCTCCATGCCTACAATCACCACCGAGCCCACACTGCCCTCAAGGGTCAGACACCGGCCAGCCGCGTCACCAACCTCTCAGGTCAATACACCTAGGTCGGGCCGGACCTGCAGGTCAAGCAAGCCTGGTATCCGGCCGCTCTCTAGTTTCCGCAGTTCTGCCTGAGCTAGTGTTGACTGCCGGCCTTTGCCCTCGGCGTCCTCCGCGCTCAAGCGGAACGCCACGACGTGCTGGATCATCAGTTTCTCCTAGTTTTCCAAGTGGGATGCTGCTTGGCTGCGCAGGCCCCGACGCGCGGGAGCCTGGCACTCATGGCAGCGCCCCCCTGCCTGGTTGCGAAGCCAGGCAGAGGGCGCGTGGACCGTCCAAGGGATCAGTCGCGGTAGTCGATTTTTATGTCGGCGACGTCTTGGTCTTTGAGGTTGACCACGATGTTGTCCGGCTGCCTGGTGGTGAGCCAGATCAGCTCCTTGGTCTTGCTGGCGTTTCCTTCGATGTGTGGCATGTGCGGGGGAACGAAGATGAAGTCTCCCTCGTCTGCGTAGATGATCTCCTCAAAGCGTTCGCCGAAACGGAGGAACGCGCTGCCCTGCAGAACGTAGCCGCCGGTTTCGGCGATGCCGTGGTGATGCGGATCCGATGCCTCGCCCACCGCTGTGTAGACCTTGCCGAACCAGAGGTGTTCGACTTCGGTGTTCCTGGGCGTGACACCGGCGAAACGGCGGGCTTGTGAGGTTTGATCCTGGTCCATGAATGGAAGAGCATCAGCCTTGGTTACGCTGGGGCGCTTGTATTCAATGCGCTGTTCGGTCATTGTCGTGATTCCTTTCGTGCTGTCCGCCGCAGAGCAGACATTTCAAGTTGTTTGGAGCTGTTTCTTGCGGGACCGTCCGACTGGTCGTTCCCGATTTGGATGGTGTTGCAAAGCTCGCCGATACCTTCGATGCGGGTACGAAGGACGTCGCCTGTTTGGAGGAAGCATGGAGGCTTCTGGACGAATCCGACGCCTCCCGGGGTGCCGGTCGCAATGATGTCGCCTGGTTCCAAGGTCAGAACCTGGCTGATGTAGCGCACGAGCTCCGTGACACTGAAGATGAGATCCGAAGTAGTACCGGATTGTTCGATCTGGTCGTTGACCAAAGTTTCAACCCTCAGCCCGGATTCAGGGTCGATTTCATCGGGACTGACGATGACAGGGCCCACTGGGGTGGAGTGGTCGAAGTTCTTGCCCTGGAACCACTCCGAGGTGCGGCGTTGCCAGTCTCTGATGCTCAGGTCGTTGATGATCGTGTAGCCGGCTACGGCTTCACGGGCCTGAGCCTCGTCAGCTCGGGTCGTACGTTTGCCAATAACGACCGCCAGTTCAGCTTCCCAGTCAACCTCCATACTTAGGCCCGGAAGGCGGATATCATTCCGTGGCCCGGTCAAGGCCGTGGATACCTTACTGAAGAGCGCTGGTACCTCCGGTGCTGCCTTCCCGACTTCCGCAGCATGGTCGAAATAGTTAAGACCCACGCAGATGGTTTTCCCGGGACGGGCAACGGGGGCCAGCAGGTCAGCGGGCGCAGGTGGTTCGCCTTCCCGGGAGGGCAGACGTTCCCAGTCCGGGATGTTGAGGAGGCTGCCTACATCTTCGAGGTCATAATAAAACGTCCTGCCGCTGCCGTCTTGCCGGAACGCGCGACTCTGCTCGCCGGACCGGACAGTGCCGAGCTTCATGGACTACTCCTAAACAAGGGTCATTCCGCCATCGATCATGATGCACTGTGCGGTCATGTAGTCGGAGTCACCCGATGCCAGGAACAGAGCAGTGCCCACGATGTCCTTCGGGTACGCTTTCCGGCCTCGGATAATGCCCTTTTCAAACTCGTTCAAAGCAGTGCCGGGCTTTTCGATGTCACCGATCGCGTACAGGTCTTCATCGAGCTTGTCCCACAGTGGTGTGGCGACGACACCTGGAGCGAACGCGTTAACGGTGATCTCGTGCTTGGCCAAGGCCTTTGCGCCGGACTGGGTCAGCGAAATCACGGCCGCCTTCGACGCGCTGTAAGGAGCGAAGGTGGGGAAGCCCTCGCGGCCTGCGATGGAGGACGTGTTAATGACCTTTCCACCGCGGCCTTGCTCAATCATCTGCTTGGCAGCCTCCTGGGTTCCGATCAGAATGCCCAATGCGTTGATGTCCAGCACCTTCCGGAAGTTGTCTTCCGTGATGTCCAAGAACTGCATCGGAGCATTGAAACCGGCGTTGTTGAACCACACGTCAAGGTGTCCAAACTCGGTTACAGCCGTCTGAATGGCCGCCTTCACCTGCACCCGGTCCACGACGTCCGCTACGGCATACGCGGCCGAACCGCCAGCATCGATGATGCCTTCGACAGCTTTTTTCGCCGCGTCTTCATTCAAGTCAACGACAAGAACCTTCGCGCCTTCCCGAGCGAATGCTTCACCGAAGGCCAACCCCATGCCGCTGGCCCCGCCCGTGATGCCAATTACCTTGCCTTCAAGCCTTCCAGCCATGAGAGCCCTTCCTCCTGCGCGTCGCTGCGCCGTTGTTCCGAACGTCAATTGATTGCTAACTAACGTTAGGCAGCAATGTAGCAAAGATCACGTCAAAAAGCAGCCCCATGCCTAAAAATTGGTCCCACCCACGAAGCTTGCAGGTTCCATCCACGGAAATGGGCGTCGAAGATGAGGCGCGGGCGGGTTGCGCCCTCTGGGGTCAGGTGCAGCGCTCCGCGCAGCTCAAGGCTGTCCCCTTTTGGTGTGCAAGGCGTCCATTCCGCCCGTCGGGCGGCCTATAGTGTCGCTCCACTGCAGTAGTCTTAGTGGAACATACATTCGAAAAATGTTTTGTGCGCGTGATAGTTGGCGGCCGCGTGATTGGTGCGGGACTGTCCTTGATGACAGTGCTGGTGGCACCGGTAGCGGTAGCTGCAGACGCCTCGTCTACCTGAGGGACTCCCGGGATCCGGCGCCGCTTCTGGCGGCCTTGGACCACGTGACGGCCTAGTGTGTCGGCGTGAAAGTGATCCTTACGTCGAGGCCAGCGACGGCCCACTACGCCATGTTGAGGCCGACGGCGATACCTACAACCCGGGCCAAAACAGCCGCCGAAGCACTCATCCCGGAAGGATCCAAGGCCACTACCATCCATACCGACTAACCGTCCCCGCAAACATTGAACGGCAGGCTACCGCGCCGTACAGCCTGGGAAGCCACGGAACGAGCCCTCGTCCCGTGGGTCGGACGAAGGGCGCATACCCTTACCGGATCAAGGGAATGAACGCGCGTCTGCCAAGACGGAACCGCGCGCTCTGGCTTACGACGACCTCAGCAGTGGGGCTTGATGGGATCGGGATAAGAATTCTCCCAAGATTGTGTCTACGCCACTCAAGAGGAATTGCCATGAGTCTTCGTTATCTGGCTAGCACTCCGTCAATCCATCGCTGCCAGTCCGCTGGCATGTCCTCTCCATCAGGCGGGCGGCTCTGCGAGAGGTTGCCCAATATTCCGGCGTAGTACGGGGGGTTTACGCGGCCCCCGTTAGGATAGACATTTTCCCATTTGGAGAGCTTCCAAGAGGTCAGCTAAGGATCAGCTCTGGGCGGCAGCCCTTGTCCCGCCAATGCCCTCACCTTGCCCAACGCTTTCTTGGCCGGCAGCCGAACCGGGTCATCGACTTTCAGTGGACCCGGGATATCGTAGGCGTGTTCCTCGATCCTTCCTGCGAAGATCACGATGTCTCCGGGGCCAGGCGCAACCGGGGAGAGGGTTCCGGATCTGACAGTTCGGACATGGCGGCCTTCCAACACGGGGGCTTCTTACTGCTCCGGCTCAATGAGTTCGGGTCCGTTGATGCGGACACTGTTTACGCGGGTGCTGACAATGCGGGGTGTCAGGGTCGACTCCGGCAAGGAATTGAGCAAGTGTTGGACGTCGGCCTTGGCGGTCAGGTCAGGGTCGAGCCATTCCTCGAACCGATCCTTGGGGATGATTACCGGGGACCGGTCGTGGACGTGTCCCAGCGCGTCCTGGGTGGTGGTAGTCAGGACGGTGCAGCTCAGCAGCCACCGTTCAGGTCGTCCTCCGGCAGATCCGGATCAGGCCAAAACTCATACAGGCTCGCGAACCCCAACAACGGCTCCTTCGCGGAGTACACGTAGTTCGGGATCTTCTTCCCGTCCTCAGTCTTCTGCCATTCGTAGTAGCCCTAGGCGGGAACAATAGCCCTGCGTTTGACTGCAGCTGACCGGAAAGAGGGCTTCTCCAGGATTGATTCACTCCTGGCATTTATAAGCTTGGACCCGATCTTGGCGTCCTTCGCCCAAGAAGGAATCAAACTCTAACGGGCGATGAGCAGGCGCCGGTCAATGGTGCCCAATACCTCCAGCCCGCTCACGACGACGACCCCGGCTACCGCTTCGCACGCCTCCCCGACCACATGCTCGGCGCAGGCATCATCGCAGGCTGGAACACCAACAAAACCACAACGCCCTGACTGCGGCCCTCGCAAGCCAGCTTGGCGGAACAAACGGTTATAAGCGGCTCTCTTGGTCCGCGCCTTGCTGGGCGAATCGGTGGCAACCCGCCGCCATGCCGGGCACAAAGACGTGGACGAAAACCGGCCGGATCGTGACGCAGATGGACGACGACGTCGAAGCCGAGTTCGCGCTGCAACAATTAGCCAGCCGAGGTCAGATTCAGGGCCAGCACACGAATGCAGACTGCCCCCTTCAACAGAGGCTGCCCCACGGCCGGCCGCCAACAGGGTCCGCCGTCACACCCGCGTGGGTTCCCCAAGCTGACCAAAGCTAAACAGGCCCAATCTTGAAGAGGCGCGACATGCCGGTAGCCCTTGTCGCGATTTCGAGGGAACCAGCATCGTCCGACCGCATATATCTAGTCGACCTCATAACCGTCTGACAAGGGAAAACCGATACGACGCTACGAGGGTCGCACTTTGCCCTACGGGGTGCTGAAGACTTGCGTGCCAACCAGGTTGGGCGCCCGAAAACCGCTCCTGCACTCTCAGTGAATGGCTGGACGCCCGCTTTCGGCGGCCGCTTTGGAGGACACCAAACGAGTCAGTTGAGCTGCGCCGGCGAGCCCGCCCTATCAAGGGACGAAGGTCGATGGCGGAGCCTTCAGCGCCGGGCACCTGTACGGTCATTTACCGGCTCCGGGCCCTTTTCGAAGCTCATCAGTCTTTGTTCAGTGCCGCCTCGATGTCCTTTCGTGCTTCGAGCAGTGTCTTGGCGGCGTCATCGACGTCCATGCGCCCGTCGGGGGCGACCGCGCTTAGTGCTCCAAGGCATTCGGTGCCCCGCATGATGGGAACGGCGACCGCTTCGACGATGTCGTCCATCCATTCTCCCCTGTGATAGGCAAAGCCTTTGCTGCGAATGGGTTCGAGTTGATCCGCGATTGCGCGGATAAGGTTCTCCGGTGCACGGGAGTCGAAGGCGATCAGCACGCGACCGGAAGCGGACTCGGTGACTTTCATGTGTCGTTCTGCATCCGGTTGAACGGCAAAGGACCGACGGGGTTCGTAACGCTCAATGATGACGGCTTCTTCGCCGTTCAGGACCGCGAAGGAGACGGCTTCGTTCAGCCGGTCCACCAGCGCCGGCATAGCGGAGAGGAGCTGGGTCGGCGCGCCCGCTCTTTCTATGGTGAACCGGCCGAAGAGGGAGGCGTTCCCCGTCAGGAGGTACTTTCGGTCGCTGTCCTGTTGCAACCAGCCGGCCTCGGCAAGGCTGGCCATGTATTGATGCGCAGCAGCCCGCGTCCAGCCGAGTTCCTGTGCGAGCCTGGACGGCCCGACGGCACGCTCATTTATCTGCACCAAGGCTTCCAATACCCGGATCGTCTTCACGACAGTCTGCAATGCGATGTCTCTGGCCATCGGCGCTTCCCTTCTCACTTAAGTCCTGACGCTACCTTCTTGGCCGATGATCCGGCCGTGAAGGCCGACGCGCAAATTAACCCCTTGGCACGTCCACGTCTCCACGCTATATTTGTGTCACACAATACACGACATGCGTCTAACAATGCATGACACGCAAGAATAGAGAACTCAAACTCATGGATGAACTCACTCTCGAGGAGTACTTCGCGCCCGAGCGGATGATGGACCCGCGGAACCTCGGGGCACTCCAGCCGACGCGTATCAGCGCCGCACGCAGTTTCCTGCGCACGATGTCCACTGAACGGTGGAGCATCCGGTGCGACTCACTGAAGCTGGATTCGAGCGGTAACGGAAGTGCCCGGTACACGGTGTCCACCCCCCGGGGTGCGCTGACTTTCGTGGCGTGGCTGCGGGAGCCGAGCGCGGAAAACCGCACCGGCCGGATCATTGGTACGTCTTGGGACATGCTCGGCTCCCTGATCGACGGGATCGCTACCGACGAACAGGTCCGGGTCACCGAGGAAGAGTTGCCGAAACTCTATGAAGGCCGCGCACCATCCGGCACTCTCATCTGGATGCGTTCAAACCAAAGCGTGCGTATGTTCCGCCAAGTCCGCGACAGCCTGGCAGCCGGAAACCAGCCGGACGCCGTTGCACTGAAGCGGGTGGGCTATCTCATGCGCAACACGGGCCTGGATGGAAACGGCACTTTTGGTTCAACACCCTTCGCAGCCCTTCCGGAAGACCACCCGTTGGGCGTGTCCTATCACGCACAGATGCTTTCGGCGTATCTGATGCGCGAACTTTCCGTTGACGTCGTTGAAGAACTGGCACGGATCGATGCGCCCGAAACGGCAGTACGACTCGCCCCCGCCGTGAAGCAGCTTATCGGCGTGGGCAACGGCTCCGCACTGGGCCTGGTCATGTTCGTTTACAACCGCCCATTCCTTATCAACGCCTACATCAACACCTATGTTGATGCGTTGAAGCACGTCCTGACCGCGCCCATTTCTGCCGGGGATCCACGATTCGAACAGCTCGAAAAACTCCTCGAAAGGACCATCCGCTACCGAACCCTCGAAGACACCCAGTACCGGGTATTTACTGGCAGTTACGAACTGGCATCGGACTTGCGGCGGGTCCGTGCAGTGATCCGTACCGCACGGCGCGGGACACTGCCCACCCAGGGCGATGAGACTCTACTCGCGGCCGCGCATCGGGCGGTACGCAGGAAAATCTCGCCGGAGGCCCTGAACTCGCTTCACACCTTGTTGCTCGAACTCGCCCCCGAGTACTGCGATCGGCTGGCTGCCACCCGTCTCAGGTTCGACGAATTTCTTTCCCTTGATCCCCGCACCCCCGTCTCAGCGGTCAGGCAAGCAGCCACAACGACTTTTGCCTGGACCCTTTCGATACCACTGAACGACGAGCACTACCGCGACAGGGTGTGGTACCAGTCGCGGGCAGCGGAAGAACCACGTTCAGGTCCCGGGGAAGAAGTTCCCGAAGCCCACGAAGTAGTACCCGACTACCCCACGGACGTCCGCACACTATTGGAGGCCATTGAGGGCCTGCCCGAAGAAACGCCCATCGGCGCAACCATCGCGGCGCATCCCCACCTTGAGCACACCACACGCCTTGTCCTGTCGTTGCGCGATCACCCCTATGCTGTTCCCCACGCCGATCCCCACGACATCGACTTCGTGCCGGTGTGGCTGGTACGCCTGATGAACGCCTTCGTCCATGGTCTGGACCGCACTGAAGACTACCTGAACCGTGCCGTACTCGGGCTCATCTATGAAGGCGCCCCCTACCGTGATGAACTCGAATCCGCAGACGCGACATCCTGGTGGTGGACCTACCACCCGGCACCATCCACCCCCGTCCCGGCTACAGACCCCGATGCAGCCAAGCATGACCCTGCCCTGACGCCGGGGGGCAAACCAGCCACTCTGACTCCGAAGCAGACCGTGATCCTACCCCCGCCCCACCCGGCCGAAGACCGGGTTACCGTGAAATACAGGGAAATGCGGCTGGCCGCCGGGCGGGCAATGCAAGCCCTGAACATACCGGCAGGTTCGTGGCAGGGCAGCAGGGACTTCTTCCTCACCGCTGTTCTCAGTGATCCGACGGTGATCGGCAGCTTTGGCCAGGTCCTGGCAAAGCTCCTTGACGCCGAGGGCAGCGCACCCTCCTGGAAAAAGCCTGTTCATTCGTTCGAGGGTCAAACCTTGGTGGTGGACTGCAAAGGACAAAGCCTCCTGGCGGTCGGCCATGTCGTTCTCAACCTCATTGCTGGAACGGCAACCCGTGAGGGTATACCGGTGCGACTCAGCGGAGTAAGCGAAGACGCTGCCGCTGGTGGCCTCGAACTCGGGTCGGCGCGATACGGCATCGCCCTTGACCGGCACCCTTCAACAGCAGGCGAATTGAACTTCACCGCAACCCTGGGCAACGGCGAAGCGAACTTGCCCGCAAAGTACCAGGAAGCGCTGGACCGCCTGATGCGCGACGGGGTGGAGGTTGCAGCCCAGGACTGGTGGTCCGTGTACTACCCAAGCAATGCCGGGCTGTACCCCGACACCCCGCTCTCACGCCAACACACCGGAACGGTGAAAGACGTATACGTCCCAGGCCAGCGGCTTACACGGCTTTTTGAAGCGGACGAACTCGAGAGTTTCTCAGACCCCGACCGGGACACTGACGTAGTCGTCGCGGCAGCAGTCTGAGCAGAACAGCAGAACCATCAAAGGACGCAATCATGATCTACGTAGACAGCCTCTTGTGCACACCACTCGAACGCGAACGACGCGACCATCGTCCGGCACTCGAGGAGCTCGCCGCCGGCAGGGTAGGCGCCGTGACCGTAACAGTTGGCTTCTGGGAGGACACCACTGAATCAATGGACCAACTGGTCAAGTGGCGCCACATGGCCGAGGATAACAGCGACCTTGTCGAGATCGCCTACACCGCGGGCGATATCCGACGCATCGCAGAATCCGGCCGCACGGCGATCATTCTGGGCTTCCAAAATGTGGCCTTCCTCAGCGGGCGCCTCGGTTACGTCGAACATTTCGCACGGATGGGAACACGCGTCGGCCAACTTACTTACAACATCCAAAGCGACATCGGAGGCAGCTGCTACGAGCCCACCGACTCCGGACTGTCCAGGTACGGCGCCTACGTCATCAGGGAAATGAACCGTTGCGGAATGGTCATCGACCTCTCACACGTTGGTGAGCAAACATCCCTCGACGCGATCAGCAAGTCGGAGGAACCTGTAGCTGTGACGCACGCCAACCCCTCCCAACTAGCACCCCATCCCCGCAACAAATCTCTGCAAGTACTCGATGCCCTGCGCGACACCGGAGGCATGATCGGTCTTTCGGTCTACACGAATATCGTCGGGGACTACAACACTCCCGAAAAGTGGTCGGAACTTGTGGCCTGGACCGTAGACCGCATCGGCATAGACAAGGTCGGAATCGGAACCGATTTCGACCAGACCGGCGGCAGCGCCTACCTGGAATGGATGAGGCAGGGGCGTTGGTCACGAGAAATCCAATTCGGCGCCGGAAACGCGTCCCACCAAGGGCCCACGGAGGCGGGCTGGTTCAAGACACCCGCTGATTTTCCGCTGGCCGAGCGCTGCCTGCGAGACCGCGGATTCTCGGATACGGAGATCGAGGGCATCATGGGCGCCAACTGGCTCCGCTACTACGACAAAGTTTTCCGAACGCTTTGACACCCCCAAGGAAGAGGCACAACGCCATGGCTACCATCGACACCCGCGTCACAACCTATACCGGGTCCACCACAAAACCATTTCTCCATGCAGATCACATCATCAAGCGCTTCGGCGCGCACCTCGCCATCGACGACGTATCGCTCGCCGTGGGGAAGGGCGAGGTAATCTCCCTTATCGGACCATCCGGGGCAGGCAAGAGCACGTTCCTGCGCTGCCTGAACCTCCTCGAAGTCCCCGAGTCCGGAGCACTCACCATCGGAGACCAAACACTGAACTTCGACGGCCAGACGCCCCGCGCAAACCAACTCATGGAAATGCGCCGCCGCGCCGGCATGGTCTTCCAATCATTCAACCTGTTTCCCCACCTCACAGCCCTGGGAAACGTCGAGTTGGCCCAGATGCGCGTACTGAAACGAACCAAAGACGAAGCCCGTGAACGGGCAATGGTGCTGCTGGACCGAGTGGGCCTCAAAAACAAGGCCAACTCATACCCCAGCCAATGCTCCGGCGGCCAGCAACAACGGATCGCGATCGCACGGGCACTGGCCATGGACCCGGAACTAATGCTCTTTGACGAACCCACTTCCGGACTGGACCCGGAAGTCGGAGCAGATGTCCTGGCAGTGATGCGCGAGCTCGCGGACACCGGCATGACCATGCTCATCGCAACGCACGAAATGGAATTCGCCCGGCGCGTATCAAACCGCGTCATCGTCATGGTCAACGGCGCCGTGATCGAGCAAGGGCAACCCGACCAGATCATGGCCGCACCGGAGCATGAACGAGTACGCACTTTCCTCTCAGCCGTCGTAGGACGCTGACATGGGCGACGCATTCATGGCCATCCTGCTGGCCACGGGAACCACACTGCTGCTCACCGTCTCATCCGCCCTTATCGGCATCATCCTGGGCGCTCCCGTCATGCTCCTGTCCCGGAGCAAAATACCGGTCCTGCGGTGGCTCTACAGCACATTCGTCCACCTTGTCCGGGGAGTTCCGGCCCTTGTATGGCTGTTCATCGCCTTCTTCGGCATTACCCAACTCGGTATCACCCTCAGCCCCATGGTCTCAGC
Source organism: Arthrobacter sp. 1088 (assembly GCF_031455315.1). NCBI lineage: Bacteria > Bacillati > Actinomycetota > Actinomycetes > Micrococcales > Micrococcaceae > Arthrobacter > Arthrobacter sp. 1088. Next base: position 32,678 of record NZ_JAVDSM010000021.1, on the reverse strand, counting down.
CATAACGACACTAAGCGTGATCGCCGTAGCAAGCATGGCAGAGATCTACCGAGGCGGGATTGCAGCCATTGCAAAAGGGCAATGGGAAGCCAGTGCAGCCCTGGGCCTAGGCCCACTGAACACGGCCCTGGACGTCATCTTCCCGCAGCTCTTGCGGGCAGTAAGCCCCACAGGGGCAACGTTCGTCGTCGGCCTACTGAAAGAATCCGCATTAGCTTCAACAATCGGAGTCGCGGAGATCACCTTCGTTGCAGGCCTCCAGGTGCAGTACTTCGGTAACGGCCTGACGTTCTTCGCCTTTGCAGGACTTATCTACCTACTGCTGAGCCTTCCGTTGGGAATGTTCTCCCGGATGCTCCACACCCGCCTTACCAGGAGGTACGCGGTCCTATGAACAACTTCTCATGGCTGTGGGAATGGCCCACGCTCATCCCCGAACTCCTGCCAGGAGTTGGATCGGCCCTGCTGATTACCGTCGCCGCCTGCGGCATCGGCTACCCCATCGGGTTCGCACTTGCACTGCTAACAGACTCCAGGAACGCCCTGGCGAAGTGGATCTCCATCATTTACGTGGAACTCGGACGCGGCATACCAATCCTCGTGCTGCTCTACCTCGTCTACCGTGGTCTCCCACAGCTGAACATGCTCGTCGACGCGATCCCGTCAGCAATGTTGGCACTGACCATCTCCGCTTCGGCCTACTCCGCCGAAATGATCCGGGCCAGCATCGCAGCAGTGCCCAAGGGGCAGTTCGACGCCTCCGACGCTCTGGGCCTGACACGGGCGGATGCCTTCCGGTTCGTCGTTATCCCTCAAGCAGCAAAGATCTCACTGCCGCCTCTGGTCACGCTGACCATCACGATGTTCCACGTCACCTCACTGGCAAGCCTCATCACCGTCGCCGAGATCATGCACGACGCCTTCATCATAGGATCGGTCACCTTCCAGTACATGACCGCATATACGGCCGCCGCCGTCGTCTACGCAGGAATCGCCATCCCCGGCGCCATATTCGCCGGATGGCTGGAAAAGAAACTCGGGAACAAATCTGGCTCAACAACGACGAAGAAATCCCGTTTCCGCCAAGTCGGCAACCCAATAACACCCCACACCATCTAACCCCAGCATTTCGAACCAGGAGACACCATGAAAGCACTCAAGCGCACCGCGTGCGCGATCCTCGCCGCAGGCATGATCGCGTTGACAGGCTGCTCCTCAACCACCAGCGGGCATCAAACAAATGCAACAAACTGCAAACCAGCACACGACGGAATCCAGACCATCACACCAGGGGTCCTGACAGTTGCCCACTACGAATACCCGCCCTTCGCCTACGTCGAGGACGGCAAACTCAAAGGCCTCGAAGGCGAGGTCCTGCAGAAAATCGCCGACATGGAATGCCTAAAAATCAACGTTGTTCCCGGGGACAGCGCAGCGATGATCACCTCTGTGCAAACCGGACGCGCAGACACCACTCTCGGAAGCTGGTACCGCACCAAAGCCCGTTCCGAAGTTGTACGCCTCAGCGAACCTGTTGTGACCTCACCCCTGGCCCTCGTTTCAAAAACAGGCGCCACCACCGTAGACGACCTCACCAAACTCGGCTCAGTCGGCGCCGGGCAGGCCCTGGTCGGCGTCGGTGAACTCAAAAGCCTCCTCGGGGACCGCCTCAAGCTCTACCCCACGAACGATGCCGAATTTGCGGACTTCCAAGCCGGACGAATCCAAGCCATCGTCCTCGGCTACGGCGCCGCGATCACATCATTGAAAAAGCAACCCGTGGAAGGAGCCGAAATAAAGATCATCGAGGCCGACAGCCGCCTCTCATCCACAGTCAACGTCGGTCAAACCAACTTTCCAACAAAGCTCAACAACAACGGCCTCGGCCAAGCTATAGACGAAGACATCAAGACTCTTAGGAATGACGGTGCCATCGCCGACATCGCCAAAAAATATGGTTTCCAGGCAGAAATCGCTGACCCGGGCACCCCAAATCTTCTTTAGAAAAGCCGGCCCACCCCCACACAGGTGACCTTGGTTGGGTTCGTGTGCCGAATCTCCACCCGCATCCAACCAAGGCCTGTGTTCTTTGCAAGGCAGCAACATTCACCATCAGAGAAAAGGGTTACCCCATCCCAATGCAAGCCACCACGCCCACGGCGACCGTCCGTCGATACCCCCAGCATCCAACGCCAGGACAACTGTCTTCGTCGGTCTCTGGCGCAGGAAACATTCTGGTCACGACTCAAGTACCCATCGGCACCGACGGCGAGGTAGTTCCGGGCGGAATTGAACAGCAATCCCGCCAGGTTCTGCAGAACCTTCAAACCGAACTAGCGGCTGCCGGGTCGGACCTCCAACGCGTCCTGCACCTCACCATCTACCTTGTGAGCATGGATGACCGACCTGCCTTTAACGCCGCCTATTCAAGGTTCTTTTCCCCACCATTCCCCGTAAGAGCAGCGGTTGGAGTCAGAGAACTTGCCCGCCCGGACATGCTTATCGAAGTCACTGCCATAGCCGCCGCCTAGAGGCCCCTGACGTCCCTCGGAGCCGAATCCTGACCACTAACGACGCGACAGCCGTGCTCAGGGCTAAAGACGGTTACAGATCTCAAACCACCAATAGCTTCGGCGCAGGACGGACGAAAAGCCCGCAGCCCGGACCAGGGCTGACCTTTGACTGCGCGCGCAGTCGAAGGTCAGACTTGCTTACACCCCAAACTGACGTCAGAGCCGGCGAGGTTTAGCGTCAGATTTAGGGCCTGTTGAGCCTTTGTCTGACGGCAAACACCCGAGGTCATAGACCTCAACCGGACAGTCCGTCGGACTCGAGACAGCACAGCCCTGTCGCCCCGTCGCTGCAATGCGGCCAGCACCAGGAGAGAGACGAAGCGCCGGTACCGCACTATGGATTTCGCCTAGGTAATGTCGCCGCTGATTGCGGGCGGAATGAACACGTGGCGGCAAGAAAGAGAACAGACCGTGGTTAGAAACAAAACAGACTTAAGTGTGCACGCTGTACACACCCCCTTTGGCCCGACAAAGCGACTTCTCGGCGCCGTTACGGGAGGGAAATCTCTCGGCTCAACCCGACGAAACAGAAATCTCCCGAAGTCATGTCGTACCTAATCCCCTGGCCCATGAACATGTGTAGGCCACTCCAGACCTACCGGACAGAACAGAAAGCAGGAACTCGAATGACCCCAGCTCAGAGCAAGCGGAGCGCCCAACCGCCAGGACGCTGACCCCGCTTCCCTACCCAAATTGAACAGGCCGCACCCGGCGGCCAGGCACCAGCCGGGACTCCCAATCTGAGGGACTTGTCAACGTTTGTCAACAGTTAAAAGCAAAAACCCCTCCGAAGAGGGGTCATGCCGTGCCCGAGGTGGGACTCGAACCCACACACCTTTCGATACCGCATTTTGAGTGCGGCGCGTCTGCCAATTCCGCCACTCGGGCGCGGATTACCGGGAAGTTAATTCTCGCTGACTGCCCTCATTCCTGTGAGCAACGCGATCCTTTCCCAGCACGCGAAACTACTCTACATGCAGATAGGCTAAATCAAAGAACCGGGCACGCGAGTGCAACAAAATCATGTGCCGCAGCGGTCCACACTAAGATGGACATGAACCCGCCGAACCTTTTCAAGGAGATCCCGTGACCGAACAGACGGAGTCCACACCCGCAGCCCAGCCGGCCCGACGCGTCGTCGTAGCCGAGGATGAGACCCTCATCCGCTTGGACATTATTGAGATCCTGAAGGGCGAAGGTTACGACGTCGTCGGCGAGGCAGACAACGGCGAGAAGGCCGTGCAGCTGGCCGAAGAGCTGAAGCCGGACCTTGTCCTCATGGATGTGAAGATGCCCGTCATGGATGGCATCTCGGCGGCAGAGAAGATCGTCAAGGCCCGCATCGCCCCCGTAGTCCTGTTGACTGCTTTCAGCCAGAAGGAACTCGTGGAGCGCGCCCGCGACGCCGGTGCCATGGCCTACGTTGTGAAGCCGTTTACGCCGGCTGACCTCATCCCGGCCATTGAGATCGCGCTTTCCCGCCACGAGGAGATCAAGGCGCTCGAGAACGAGGTGTCCGACCTCCAGGAGCAGTTCGCCACGCGCAAGCTCGTAGAGCGTGCCAAGAGCCTCCTGACTACGAAGATGGGCCTCACCGAGCCGGAGGCCTTCCGCTGGATTCAGAAGACGTCCATGGACCGTCGCCTGAGCATGCGTGAGGTTGCTGAAACGATCATCAACCAGGTCAACTAGCACCAAGCAGCAAACGACGGCGGCCGGTCACCTACGCGAAAGGTGACCGGCCGCCGTTCGTGCCTGCTTAAGAGACGAAACAAGACAAAGCGGGCCCCGCCAACCGGCGGGGCCCGCTTTCAAACCGAGGGGACTATGCCCTGGTCTTGCTCTTCTTTTCGGGCCACGGACCCACAGGTTCCTTGCGCGACGCGTCAACCTTGGACGTGTCGGCGAGGTCGCCCACCTTGTGGACCTTCAGCGAGTTCGTGGAACCGGCCTGTCCGGGAGGGGAACCGGCAGCGATGACAACGAGGTCGCCTTCGTCGACGATCTTCATGTCCAGGAGGCTGCGGTCAACCTGTGCGGTCATTTCATCGGTGTGGCCGACGGAGGGAACCAGCACCGGCTGAATGCCCCAGGTGAGGGCAAGCTGGTTCCACACGTGCTCAACAGGCGTGAACGCGAAGACCGGCTTGACCGGGCGCAGACGCGACAAACGGCGTGCCGAGTCACCGGACTGGGTGAAAGTACAGATGTACTTTGCGTCCAGCTGGTCGGCGATTTCGACGGCGGCACGGGTGATGGCGCCACCACGGGTCTTGGGCTTGGTGCCCAGCGGGGGGACGCGCTCGAGGCCGTGTTCTTCGGTGGACTCGATGATCCGGGCCATGACCTTGACGGTTTCGATGGGGTACTGCCCCACTGAGGTTTCGCCGGACAGCATGACTGCATCGGCGCCGTCGAGAACTGCGTTGGCGCAGTCAGAAGCCTCTGCGCGCGTCGGACGCGGGTTGTCGATCATGGATTCCAGGACCTGCGTTGCCACGATGACGGGCTTGGCCCAGCGGCGTGCCAGTTCAATGGCGCGCTTCTGGACGATCGGCACCTCTTCGAGCGGGAGCTCAACGCCGAGGTCGCCACGGGCAACCATGATGGCGTCGAACGCATCGATGATTTCGTGGAGCTGGTCCACGGCCTGGGGCTTTTCGATTTTGGCGATCACCGGAACGCGGCGGCCTTCTTCGTCCATGATTTCGTGGACGCGCTTGATGTCGGAGGCATCCCGGACGAAGGACAAGGCAACCAGGTCCACGCCACGCTTGAGGGCCCAACGGAGGTCGTCCTCGTCCTTTTCGCTCAGTGCGGGGACGTTGACGGCAACACCGGGCAGGTTGATGCCCTTGTTGTTGGACACCTTGCCACCGACCGTAACGGTGGCGACGACCTTGACGTCGTCAACCTCGATGGCGCGAAGGGCGACCTTGCCGTCGTCGATCAGTAGGGCGTCGCCCACGTTGACGTCTTCGGTGAGGCTCTTCAGCGTGGTGGAGCAGATGTCCTTGGTGCCGGGGACGTCTTCAGTGGTGATGGTGAACGTGTCGCCAACGGCGAGCTCGTGCGGGCCGTCGACAAAACGGCCAAGGCGGATCTTGGGACCCTGGAGGTCAGCCATGATAGCCACGGGCTTGTGCAGTTGCGCCGCAGCCTTGCGGACATTCTCGTAGGTGTTGTCGTGCACGGAGTAGTCGCCGTGGCTCATGTTCATGCGGGCAACGTCAACGCCGGCTTCCAGCACTGCGAGAGTGTTGTCGTAGCTGGAGATTGCCGGGCCGAAAGTTGCCACAATTTTCGCGCGTCTCATATACCTACCCTAAGTAGTGTGCTGCTGATTGAGTTAAAGATCATTCCTACCGGCGTTATAAGACCGCGATTGCCCGGTCAGTGGGGGCGACCGGGGCCGGAAGGATTGTGCTTCCCATGAGGAACTTGTCCACTGCCGCCGCGCATGCACGGCCTTCGGCAATGGCCCACACAATCAGGGACTGGCCACGTCCGGCGTCACCGGCAACAAACACACCCTCGGTGTTCGTCATGTAGTAGCCGTCGCGGGCTACGTTGCCCCGACCGTCGAATTCTGCACTGACCTGCTCGGTGATACCGGACGGCTCAGCACCGGTGAAGCCGAGGCTCAGGAAGACGAGGTCAGCGGGAATGATTCGCTCGGTCCCCGCCTTCGGGAGGCGCTTGCCATCCACGAACTCCGTCTCGGCAACCTTGACTCCGGTGAGCTTGCCATTCTCGCCAACAAACTCCACGGTGGAGGCCAGGTAGGTACGCTCGCCACCTTCTTCGTGGGCGCTGGCGACCTCGAAGAGTGTGGGGAACGTCGGCCACGGCTGGTGCCCGGCGCGCTCAAGAGGCGGCTGCTTGCCGATCGCGAGCGTCGTAACTGAAGCCGCCTGGTGACGGTGCGCTGTACCGATGCAGTCCGCGCCGGTGTCGCCACCACCAAGGATGACTACATGCTTGCCACGGGCGTCGATGTGATTCTCCGGGCTCTCCCCCGCCACTACCCGGTTGGAAGGAACCAGGTAGTCCATGGCGAAGTGGACACCTTCAAGGTCACGGCCCGGAATGGGCAGGTCGCGCGGAACCGTTGCACCGGTGGCGATCACAACGGCGTCGTAACGGCGGCGCAGCTGTTCCCAGGTCACGTCCGTACCGACTGCGACGCCGGTGCGGAAGCGGGTGCCTTCGGCCTTCATCTGCTCCAGGCGGCGGTCAACCTGTTCCTTCTCCATTTTGAAGTCGGGGATGCCGTAGCGGAGCAAGCCGCCGATCTTGTCGTCACGCTCGTACACGGCAACCGTGTGACCAACTCGCGTCAGCTGCTGGGCAACTGCGAGACCTGCAGGACCGGAACCCACCACGGCAACCGTCTTGCCCGTGAGGCGCGTCGGCGGAAGGGGGTGGACCCAGTCGTTGTCGAAGGCTTCATCAATGATGGAAACCTCAACCTGCTTGATGGTCACGGCGGGCTGGTTGATACCGAGCACGCAGGACGCTTCGCAGGGTGCCGGGCACAGACGGCCGGTGAACTCCGGGAAGTTGTTCGTGGCGTGGAGGCGTTCAATCGCTTCCTCACCCTTGTCCCGCCAGACGAGGTCGTTCCACTCAGGAATGAGGTTGCCCAGCGGGCAGCCCTGGTGGCAGAACGGTACGCCACAGTCCATGCAGCGGCCGGCCTGGCTCTTCAGGACGCCCTTTTCCTGGGCTTCGTACACTTCCTTCCAGTCCATGATGCGGACCGGAACGGGACGGCGTGGCTGCGTTTCGCGCTGCCGGACTTTCAGAAATCCGCGTGGATCAGCCACCGGTTACCTCCAGGATTCGAGACCATACTTCTTCGCCGTCGGGGTCAAGGCCCTCTTCGATGGCGTCGAGACGGGTTTGCAGGACTGCGGCGTAGTCGCGCGGCAGTACTTTGGTGATGCGGGCGGCGGTGTCGTCGAAGTTCTCGAGCAGACGGCCGGCCAGGACGGATTCAGTTTCCTCGGCGTGCTTGGTGAGCAGGCCGTGGACGATGTCGCGGTCCTCGGCATCCAGCTCAAGGAGCTGAAGTTCGCCGGAGTCCAGCGCATCCTTGTTGACGCGCTCATGCTGCAGGTCCAGCACGTAAGCGGTACCACCGGACATGCCTGCACCGAAGTTGCGTCCGGTACGGCCAATGATCAGTGTTTGGCCACCGGTCATGTACTCGCATCCGTGATCGCCAATACCTTCGACGACGGCGGTTGCACCGGAGTTACGCACCAGGAAGCGTTCACCGACCTGGCCACGCAGGAACATCTCGCCGCTCGTTGCGCCGTAGCCGATGACGTTGCCGGCAATGACGTTTCGCTCTGCCTGGAACACGTTGGTGCGGTCCGGGCGGACGATGATGCGTCCACCGGAGAGGCCCTTGCCCACGTAGTCGTTGGAGTCACCGTACATGCGCAGCGTGATGCCGGCAGGCAGGAAGGCGCCAAGTGACTGGCCGGCCGTGCCGTTGAGCGTGATGTCGATCGTGTCCGTCGCCAGCACGTCGGTACCGAACGTCTTGGTCACCACATGGCCGAGCATCGTGCCCACGGAACGGTCCGTGTTGATGACGTCCAGGGTGATCTTGACGGGCATGCGGTCGCTGAGCGCTTCGGCGGCCATGGTGATGAGCCGCTGGTCGAAGTGCTTGTCCAGCTCGTGGTTCTGGGTTGTCATGTTGCGCAGCGGCACGTCGTCGTCAAACTCAAGACCGTGCAGGATCGGGTCCAGGTCCAGGCCTTCGGCCTTCCAGTGGTCGATCGCTTCGCGGGTGTCCAGTACCTCGGCGTGGCCGATCGCCTCTTCGAGGCTGCGGAAGCCAAGCTCGGCCAGGATTTCGCGGACTTCTTCTGCGAGGAACTCGAAGAAGTTGACCACGAATTCGGGCTTGCCGTTGAACCGCGCACGCAGTTCCGGGTTCTGGGTAGCAACACCAACGGGGCAGGTGTCCAAGTGGCAGACGCGCATCATGATGCAGCCCGAGACAACCAGCGGAGCCGTTGCGAAACCGAACTCTTCGCCACCCAGGAGGGCGGCAATGACCACGTCACGGCCGGTCTTGAGCTGGCCGTCAACCTGGACAACAACGCGGTCGCGGAGTCCGTTGAGCATGAGGGTCTGCTGGGTCTCGGCCAGGCCGAGTTCCCACGGCACACCCGCGTGCTTGAGCGAGTTCAGCGGCGAGGCGCCGGTACCGCCGTCGTGCCCTGAAACAAGCACGACGTCGGCCTTGGCCTTGGTCACGCCGGAGGCAACCGTGCCGATCCCGACTTCCGAAACCAGCTTCACATGTACACGGGCCGAAGGGTTGGCGCGCTTGGCATCGTAGATGAGCTGCGCGAGGTCTTCGATCGAGTAGATGTCGTGGTGCGGGGGCGGGGAAATGAGCCCGACGCCGGGCGTCGAGTGGCGCGTCCGGGCCACCCACGGGTAGACCTTCTGGGCCATCAACTGGCCACCCTCGCCGGGCTTGGCGCCCTGGGCCATCTTGATTTGGATGTCGTCGGCGTTGGTCAGGTACAGGCTGGTGACACCGAAGCGCCCGGAAGCGATCTGCTTGATGGCAGAGCGGCGCTCCGGATCCAGCAGGCGGTCAACGTCCTCGCCACCTTCACCGGTATTGGACTTGGCGCCCAATCGGTTCATGGCGATGGCGAGGGTCTCGTGGGCTTCCTTGGAGATGGAGCCGTAGCTCATGGCGCCGGTCGAGAAACGCTTGACGATGCTGGAGACGGGCTCCACTTCCTCCAGCGGCACGGCCGGACGGACGTCGCTCTTGAACTTGAGCAACCCACGCAGGGTCATAAGGTTCTCGGACTGATCGTCAACGCCCTTGGTGTAGGCCTTGAAGATGTCGTAGCGACGCTCACGGGTAGCGTGCTGCAGGCGGAACACAGTCTCCGGGTTGAAGAGGTGCGGTTCACCGTCACGGCGCCACTGGTACTCGCCGCCACCCAGGAGCGGACGGTGCGGGTGCTCGATGCCGCCCTCGGGGTACGCCATCTGGTGCCGTGCCGAAACTTCCGCAGCAATAACGTCAAGGCCCACGCCACCCAGTTGGGAGTGCGTACCCGAGAAGAATTCGTCAACGAGTTCCTGCGAAAGGCCCAGTGCCTCGAAAGTCTGGGCGCCGGTGTACGAAGCAACAGTGGAGATGCCCATCTTGGACATGATCTTCAGGACACCCTTGCCGAGGCCCTTGATGAGGTTGTAAACGCCGTCTTCCGGAGTCACGCCCTCGACGTCGCCGTTGGAGATCAGCTGTTCAACCGATTCCATGGCGAGGTAGGGGTTGACTGCCGATGCGCCATAGCCAATGAGCACGGCAACATGGTGCGTCTCACGGACGTCGCCGGCCTCAACCACGAGTGCCGTCTTGGTGCGGTTGGCACTGCGGAGCAAGTGGTGGTGGACAGCGCTGACCAGCAGGAGCGACGGAATGGGTGCCCATTGCGCGTTCGAGTCACGGTCGGACAACACAACGTACTGCACGCCACGGTTGATCGCGCCGGAAACCTGCTCACAGATCTCCGTCAGGCGGGCACGCAGTGCCGCTTCCCCACCCTCCGGGCGGTAAAGGCCGCGTACCTTCATGGCGATGCGGTCGCCGTCGGCGTTTTCGATGTTCGAGATCTTGGCCAGTTGATCGTTGTTGATCACGGGGAACGGCAGGGAGATCTGCGGTTGGCGGACCTGCTTGCCATCCAAGAGGTTGCCGTTGGGGCCGATGGCGCATTTAAGTGACGTCACCAGCTCTTCGCGGATGGCGTCCAGCGGCGGGTTGGTGACCTGGGCGAAGGACTGCACGAAGTAGTCAAACAGCAGGCGCGGACGCTTGGACAGCACGGCAACCGGAGTATCGGAACCCATGGCGCCCAAGGGCTCGGCGCCTGTACGGGCCATCGGGCCGAGCAGAATCTTCAGTTCTTCGGTGGTGTAGCCGAAGGTCCGCTGCCGGATGTTCACCGATGCAGCGGTGTGGCGTACGTGCTCACGCTCGGGGAGCTCGTTGATGTCGATCAGGTTGTCCTTGAGCCATTCGGCCCACGGGTTGGCTGCTGCTACCTCGGCCTTGACCTCGGCGTCGTCGATGATGCGGCCGGCTTCGGTGTCAACCAGGAACATCTTGCCCGGGGCAACGCGACCCTTCTTGACCACGTTGGAAGGCTCGACCTCGATGACGCCCACTTCCGAGGCAAAGACGATCAGGCCGTCTTCAGTGATCCAGTAGCGTCCCGGGCGCAGGCCATTGCGGTCCAGCGTTGCGCCAACGAGGTTGCCGTCAGTGAAGGAGACAGCGGCGGGACCATCCCACGGCTCCATGAGCAGCGAGTGGTACTCGTAGAAGGCGCGGCGTGCAGGATCCATGGTGGCGTGGTTCTCCCACGCCTCCGGGATCATCATCATGATCGAGTGCGTGATCGGCCGGCCGGAGAGCCAAAGGAGCTCGGCTACTTCATCGAAGGAGGCAGAGTCCGAGGCACCCGGGGTGCAGATCGGGTACAGCTCTTCAGGGGTGTCGCCAAGCAGCGGGCTGGCCAGCTGCGACTGGCGTGCACGCATCCAGTTGCGGTTGCCCTTGACCGTGTTGATTTCGCCGTTGTGGGCGATGGTGCGGAACGGCTGTGCCAGCGGCCACGACGGGAAGGTGTTCGTGGAAAAGCGTGAGTGGACGATGGCAAGCTTGGTCTTGAAGCGCTTGTCCGACAGGTCCGGGTAGAACGGCTCCAACTGGGCCGTCGTCAACATGCCCTTGTACACAATGGTGCGCGAGGACAGCGACGGGAAGTAGACGCCGTACTTGTTCTGGGCGCGCTTGCGGATCCGCCAGGCACGGGAGTCAAGTTCGTTGCGCTCAAGCTGCTCGCCGGTAGCGGATGCAAAGAAGGGCTGCGAAAAGTACGGCATACATGCACGCGCCATGGCACCCACCAGGTCTGCGACCACGGGAACCTCGCGCCAGCCAAGGACCGTGAGGCCCTCGTCCGCCGCCAGCGCTTCGATACCGGCCTTGGCCGTAGCTGCTTCGCGCGATTCAGCAGGAAGGAAGGCCGTGCCCACCACGTACTGGCCCGGAGCGGGCAATTCGAATTCGGTGACGGCCCGGAAGAACTCGTCCGGAACCTGCATCAGCAGGCCCGCGCCGTCGCCCGTACCTTCATCGGCGCCCACGGCGCCGCGGTGTTCGAGATTGCGGAGGGCAGTCAGAGCCGCTTCCACGATGTCGTATCCCGGTTCCCCGCGGAGCGTGGCAATAATTGCCAGGCCGCAGGCGTCCTTCTCCTTGTCCGGGTTGTAAAGACCCCGGGCCTCCGGAAGCGCAGCAAAGCGCTTGAATGGAGACATGGCACCCTGCGGTTCGATATTTTCGGACCAACCGGGGTTATGAAGATGGGTCATGGGAGACGTCCTTCCTCGTGATCGTGCGTATGGAAGGGACAACGTTGGCCCCACCTTGCATGCCCTTGTGATGGGCACAACAAAGCGCTAGTTATTGGAATTGTAGGCCAGCCAATCAAGCGCAACTAACAGTTACGCAGACCACTGGCCCCGGCTTGACCAGTGAACATCGGTATGCTGCGATCCGGTTTCCGGGGTGCCACGACGCTGTGGACTGGGCCCTACGAGCGGTGACTCTGTTGCCCCTTTGCCGGAAACGACTACTTGGTGTCGTCAGCTTCCAGCGAGGATCCGGGGGCCTTCCTTGCGGCAGTCGCAGCAGATTCGGACTCCGCCTTGGACGTGCCGTCCTTAAGGGAATCCCCTGCTGCATCCTGCGGCTCGTCAACGTGGCCCGGATCGCTTTGGTTATCTGGGAGATTACCACGGGAACCACTATCCGAGACAGATGGGTCCACATCATGACTGGTGACGCTCGTCACGGATGCCTCATCTTTGGCAGGTGTGGATTCCGGGTCGCGACCCGGCAAATAAGGGGTGTCCGGCTCTGGCCGGCCTCCCCTGCCGAGAACAACGAAGATAACCAGCGCCGCAACGAAGACGAAGATACTCGTCCATACATTCAGCCTGGTGGTGATTCCGAAGAGGCTGATTTGCTCGGCATCGTCAATCCGGAGGGCTTCGATCCACACCCGGCCAAGTGTGTAATACATCGCGTACAGCCAGAACAGGCGTCCCCGGCGGAAGTGGAACTTCCGGTCCAGAAGAAGAAGTATGGCGACGCCCAGGACGTTCCACAGGAATTCATAGAGGAACGTCGGGTGGAAGAGCGTGTCCGCAGGCATGCCCGCTGGGAAGTTGGCGTTGGCGGGGTCAATCTGGAGTCCCCACGGCAATGTGGTGGGGGCGCCGAAGAGTTCCTGGTTGAACCAGTTGCCCCAACGTCCGATCGCTTGGGCAAGCAGCAACCCGGGGGCTGCGGCATCCAGGAACGCGGTGAGCTTGACGCCCGCCCGACGGCAACCGATCCAGGCACCCACGGCACCAAGCAGCACGGCACCCCAAATACCGAGGCCGCCCCGCTGTATCTGCGGAATCAGGGAGAGGTCACCTGTGCCGTCGAACCCAGGACCAAAGTAGGCATCCGGCGACGAAAACACGTGGTACAGGCGTCCACCGATGATGCCGAAGGGAATCGCCCAAATAGCGATATCCCACAGGCTGCCCTCCGGGGCTCCCCGTCGCTTCCATCGGGAAGACGTCAGCCAGAGGCCGATGATGATTCCCGCCAGGATGCAGAGGGCGTAGGCGTGGATACGCAGCGTCCCCCACGGCAGCGGAATGTCGAAACCGGACCACGATGGGCTCGGGATGCTTAGTGGAACCATTGCCGCTGCGTGGAGGAGGGGCTGCATTGGGCTTCGCTGTTTCCTTTTTCCTAGGCGTCTGCAGCTGCGCGGCCCAAGCCGGCGCTGAGGTTCTTGGTGAGTTGGCCGACGGCGTCAACGCCGCCGTCGCGGAGGGCCGCCACGAGAGCGGTGCCGACGATCACGCCGTCCGCGTACTCAGCTATCTCGCGGACATGGTCCGGGTTGGAAACACCGAGGCCAACGCAAACCCGTTCTGCACCTGCAGCGTGGGCACGCGCCACGACGTCTTCGGCTGTGCTGCTGACAGACTGGCGCGTACCGGTCACGCCCATGATGGAGACGGCATACACGAAGCCGCGGCTGGCCTTGACAGTCATGTCCAAGCGTTCAGGCGTGGATGACGGGGCAACCAGGAAGACCCTGTCCAGTCCGTACTTGTCCGAAGCCTCGAACCACTCACTGGCCTCATCCGGAATAAGGTCCGGAGTAATAAGGCCGGCTCCGCCGGATTCAGCCAGGCGGCGGGAGAACTCATCCACGCCCATGCGCATGACCGGGTTCCAGTAGGTCATGACCAACACGGCGGCGTCAGTAGCGGCTGTGATCCCTGCAACGACGTCGAAGACATTGGCCACGCGGAAACCGTTGTTGATCGCTTCCGTGGTAGCAGCCTGGATTACAGGCCCATCCATTACGGGATCGGAGTAGGGAATGCCGATCTCAATGAGGTCCGCACCGTTCCGTGCCAGGGCAATCCCGGCATCGATGCTGTCCTGGACCGTGGGGTAGCCTGCCGGAAGGTATCCGACAAGGGCCGCCCGGCCCTCGGCCTTGGCGCGGTCGATGGCGGCAGCGGATTTGCTGGCGAATTGTTCAGTCATCAGTTCTGGTCCTCGTTTACGTCCACGGCTGCTTCGGAGGTGCGCTCTGCAGGACCCTTGGGCTTGCGGGTAGAAAGCGTGGTGCCCTTGACGTGGCCTTCCTCGTCCAGCATGTTGAACCACGCCGCTGCTGTTTCAACGTCCTTATCCCCGCGTCCGGACAGGTTCACGATCACGGAGATCTCGGACGGGTCCTCTTTACCCTCGGTGAGGCGCTTGCCCACTTTAATGGCACCGGCAAGCGCGTGCGCAGACTCGATAGCCGGGATGATGCCCTCCGTCCGGCACAGGAGGCTGAAGGCGTCCATGGCTTCGGTGTCTGTGATGGCCTCGTACGTCACGCGTCCGATGTCCGCCAGGTACGAGTGCTCGGGTCCCACGCTGGGGTAGTCAAGTCCGGCAGAGATCGAGTGGGATTCGATGGTCTGGCCGTCTTCGTCCTGCATCAGGTACGAACGTGCACCATGGAGCACACCGGGACGTCCCAGGGAGATTGCTGCGGCGTGACGCCCCGTCTCAACGCCATCGCCACCGGCTTCAAAGCCGTAGATCTTCACGGAAGCGTCGTCAAGGAAGCTGTGGAACAGGCCGATGGCGTTGGATCCACCACCAATGCAGGCACAGATGGCGTCGGGCAGCCTGCCGGTCTGATCCAGGATCTGGGCGCGGGCTTCCTCGCCAATCACTTCGTGGAAGAAGCGGACCATGGCAGGGAACGGGTGGGCTCCGGCAGCGGTACCCAACAGGTAGTGGGTGGTCTCCACGTTGGAAACCCAATCCCGCAGGGCGTCGTTGATGGCGTCCTTGAGGGTCTGCGAACCGTTGGTCACGGGAACCACGGTGGCGCCGAGCAGTTGCATGCGGGCAACGTTCAAAGCCTGGCGGCGGCAGTCCTCGGCACCCATGTAGACAACGCACTCCAAGCCAAGGAGGGCGGCTGCCGTGGCACTGGCAACGCCGTGCTGGCCTGCGCCGGTTTCAGCAATGACCCGGGTCTTGCCCATGCGCTTGGCCAGGAGGGCTTGTCCCAGGACGTTGTTGATCTTGTGGGAACCCGTGTGGTTGAGGTCTTCACGCTTGAGGAAAATCCTGGCTCCACCGGCGTGCCGCGAGAAGCGCTTGGCCTCTGTCAGCAGCGAGGGGCGCCCGGAGTAGTTCTTGTTGAGGTCCTTCAACTCCGCGAGGAAATCGGGATCGGCTTTCGCTTTCTCGAACGTGTCCTGGACTTCGTCGAGTGCGGCGATAAGTGACTCGGGCATCCAACGGCCACCGTAGTTGCCGAAGTACGGCCCGCTTGCGTTGCGCAGCGAATGGCCACCTTGCAGGAATGCGTCGGCCGCATTCTCTTCCGAGCTGGCTGTTGGCGCGTCCACCATCAGTCTCACCGTCCTGTTCCAGTTAGTTCATCGGGTAGTTCCACGTGCCACAAGGCAGCCGCAGGCACAAGCCCGGGCTGCCTCATGGCTGTCGCCTTGCTTCAGGTACTGCCTCAGTTCCTGACGGCGATGGCGGCAGCTCCAGCTGCCTTGAATTCGGTGATGCGTTCGCGCGGGGTTGAGTCGCTGACCAGCGCCTCCCCCACCAAAATGGCGTTGGCGCCACTAGCGGCATAGTGTGTGACGTCCTCGGCCGTCCGTACGCCGGACTCCGCCACAATCACTGCCTCAGCCGGAATCAAACCGGCCAGTGAACCGAAAACTGAGCGGTCGACGCCGAGCGTCTTCAGGTTGCGGACGTTGATACCGATGATTTTGGCCTGCGCAGCGACGGCACGCTCAATTTCCTCTTCGGTATGCGTTTCCACCAGCACGTTCATGCCAAGCTCATGGCTGAGGGCGTTGAAGTCGGCCAGCTCCGAATCAGACAAGGCCGCAACGATCAGCAGAATGAGGTCCGCACCATGGGCGCGGGCTTCCCAGATCTGGTACTCGTCCACCGTGAAGTCCTTGCGCAGCAAGGGAATATCGACGGCGGCACGTACGGCATCGAGATCCGCCAGCGATCCACCAAAACGTCGCTTTTCGGTAAGGACGCTGATGACCGAAGCTCCGCCATCTTCGTACTGCACCGCAAGCGAGGCGGGGTCATCAATGGGTGCAAGGTCGCCTTTGGACGGGCTTCGACGCTTGATTTCAGCGATGACCTTGAGATCGTCACGATTCGAGGCGGGACCACCCAGGGCAGCCCAAGCGTCACGCGCGGGTGCTGCGGCTGCAACGCGGTCCTTCAGCTCAACGAGGGACACAAGCCGGCGGCGGGCCTCCATGTCCTCCTTGACGCCGACGATGATGTCGTCAAGAACGGTCACGATTAGTGACCGTTGTTCTGCAGCTTGCTGCCACCCACTCCGTAGCCGGCCTTGCGCATGGCCCAACCTACGATGAGGCCGGCCACCATGACCACAACTCCACCGATGAAGATCGGGGTGCTGGCGATGACGAAAGCAATGGAGGAAATCAGGGCGCCGACCAGCATCACAATCACGCAGGTCCAGGCAGCCGGGCTGTTACCGTGGCCGATGGCATCAGCGTGGCTGGCCATGGTGGAGGTAGCTTGGTTTGCGGACACTGTGGTTTTGCTCATGTGGAATCTCCTCAGGATGAATACTGCTTACATTCTGCCATTTATTGACGGCGGCCGGGACATCGTCCGACGTCAGGACCAGCGCCGGCGCTTATGTTGCGCCAGACCGGCCCGAAAGATTGCTGGACCGCCTACGTTGGGTCTTCGCCGCGGGAAAGACTGTCCCAGCTGTCGATCTCGTCCACGGGTCCGCTACCGCGTTCCTTGACGGCAGCGACGTCGTACTTGGTCCGGGTTTTCCAATGCCGTCCTGCCAGCGGCAAGACCACTGCACAGACGGCAAGCAGGGCACCGGCCACGATAGCCAGGACGGGGAAGACCGTTGTGGCCACGTTCGCCTGACCTCCCGAAATGCCCGTTGCCGCAGCGATGGAGCCCTGGGCAGCGCCGAGAGGATCCGACAGGACCGTAGCGGCTGCCAGGATTATCCCGGCAGCGGACAGGGCAAGGAGGGCCGCGATGATCCAGCGGGCGATCCGCCCCGCGATGGAAGCCGCCAACCCACCGGCAAGCGCTACGAGCGCCAGAGCGGTAACGGCCGTGGCTGCCTTGCTGCCCTGAACGTGAAGGTCGCTGTTGGAGGCAGCTGTGGGATCAAGCCGGACCTCGATCCAGGTCTGCGTGGTGGTTCCAAAGACAGCTAGTGCCAGGAGTGCCGTTGCAAGAACAAGCGTTGACTTCCGTGCCCAACGCGGCGGTGTGGTCGCCGCGTGTCCCGTTGCTTCAGCGGTCATGAGGCGGGCGTCCCGCCGTCGACGATTCCTGCGTCCCGGACTGTCTCGGCGGAAATGTTCTGCAAAGAACCGGCCGTGTGCACGGCCCGAAGCGGCGCAGCGGCCTTGTTCACGGTTTCAAGGGCTTCCGATGGCTTGTGGGAATCGGCAACGATCCCGCCGCCGGCTTGCACGTAGGCACGGCCTTCCCGCAGCAACGCAGAACGGATGGCAATCGCCATGTCCATGTCACCGGCGAAGTCCAGGTAGCCCACCACGCCACCGTAGATACCACGGCGGTGCGGTTCGAGTTCGTCCAGGAGGCGCAACGCCCGCGGCTTCGGGGCTCCGGATAGCGTGCCCGCGGGGAAAGTTGCCTTGAGGACGTCGTAGGCCTTGGCGTGGGGAGCCAACTCTCCCACCACGGTGGACACCAGGTGCATGATATGGCTGAACCGCTCCACCTCCATGAACTGGGTGACGTCAACCGTGCCGGCCACGCACACCTTGGAGAGGTCGTTGCGTGAAAGGTCAACCAGCATAAGGTGCTCGGCGCGCTCCTTCTGGTCGGCCAGCAGTTCCGTGGCCAGGGCTTTGTCGGCTTCAACAGTCTTGCCACGCGGACGCGATCCGGCGATGGGGTGCGTAATGACTTCGCCGCCGGTTACCGTCACCAATGCCTCCGGTGAGGAACCTACGATCGAGTACTCGCGGCCGTCAGCATCCTCGAGGCTGAAGATGTACATGTAGGGGCTCGGGTTGGTGTTGCGCAGTACGCGGTAAACGTCCAGGGGGTCGGCCTTGCACTCCATTTCGAAGCGACGCGAAATGACGACCTGGAAGACCTCGCCATCGACGATCGCTTCCTTGCCGCGATCGATGGCTTCCAGGTACTTGGCCTCGTCCCAGCGTTCCTGCACGCTCGACGCAAAATCCAGTGCGGCTGGCTCCAGCACAGAAACCGGCTGGGCGACAGGTGTACTGACCTGGTCCAGTAGCGCTTTAACCCGCGCCACGGCGTCGTGCCATGCGTCGTCCACACGCTCGGAACTGTTGTCGAAGTTGATCGCGTTGGCGATCAGGAGGACAGTGCCATCCACGTTGTCGTGCACTGCCATGTCTGTGACCAGGTTCAGGGCCATCTCAGGCAGCTGCAGGTCGTCTTCCGGCGGTGCCGTCAGCTTCTCCCAATGGCGCACGGCTTCCCACCCCAGGAACCCAACGAGCCCTGACGTAAAGGGCGGCAGCCCTTCAAAACGATCAGTTTGCAGGGCGGCGATGGTGTCACGGACTGCCTCCACCGGATTGCCTGCCACGGGCACGCCGACCGGTGGCTCACCGATCCAGTGTGCCTGGCCATCCTTGGTGGTCAGGGTGGCGCGGGACTTGGCACCAATGAAGGAATAGCGGGACCAGGCCCCGCCAACGGCTGCCGACTCCAGGAGGAAAGTACCGGGCTGGCCCTTGGCGAGCTTACGGTACAGGCCGATGGGGGTCTCGGCGTCGGCCAGGACTTTGAGTCGGACAGGGATGACACGGCTGTGGACGGCGAGTTCGCGGAACTCTTCCAGGCCCGGGCTGATGATTCCAAGGTCCTGCATGGCTATTGTTCTCCGCCTTTGGTCTTAGGTGGTGCGTCAGGGAAACTAGGGGATGCCTTAATCGCGGTGGCCCGTTACAACCGAAAAGTCGCGCCCGTCGAAGCAGGTCCGGGTACCGGTGTGGCAGGCTGCGCCGATCTGGTCAACGCGGACCAGGAGGGCATCGCCGTCGCAGTCAAGGGCGACTGACTTCACGAACTGTACGTGCCCGGAAGTGTCGCCCTTGCGCCAGTATTCCTGGCGGGAGCGCGAGTAGAAGGTCACGCGTCCCGTGGTCATGGTGCGGCGAAGTGCCTCGTCATCCATCCAGCCCAGCATGAGGACCTCATGGGTATCGTGCTGCTGGATGATGGCGGCTACAAGGCCTGCGGAATCGCGCTTAAGGGCGCTGGCGATCTCCTGCGGCAGGGTGTCCGCGGGGTCGCTGGAGAGCTCCACGGCAGGAGTTGGACTGGGGGCGGACTGCTCTGACATCAGATCAAGTCTAGTGCCTTTGATGGGAGCCGTATTCTGCGGCGGTTCCACTGCGCAACCTTGCCCTGATCGTGCTAGTTTCACAAGTGATGCATTTCGTCGATCCTTCCCGAGAAGTACTGGCCGAAACCCTGCTGGCGGCCGGACCTGACTCCCCCACGCTCTGCCAAGGGTGGCTCACCCGGGATCTTGCGGCGCACCTCTACCTGCGGGAGCGCAAAGCGGCCGTGGGCATTGGGCTCCTGATCCCCAGCCTCGGCAAGGCTTCGGACAAAGCGACGGCCAAACTTGCCGCCAAGCTCAAGACCACCGACGACTACGCGGAACTCGTCAAGACGTTCCGTGCAGGACCGCCGGCCCTTTCCCCTTTGAAGATCAAGGCGCTGGACGAAACGTCGAATCTCATCGAATATTTCGTCCACACCGAGGACATCCGCCGCGCAAGTGACCGCTGGGCGCCCAGGGCCCTCGACGAAGCGTACTCGGATGCCTTGTGGGATGAACTGATCAAGCGGGCGGCTTTCCTTTACCGCGGTGTGGACCTCGGCATCGTTCTGGTGCGGCCCTCGGGCCCCCGGCACGTTGCCAAACGCGCACCGGTGTCGGTTGCGATTGTTGGTGAACCCGGGGAACTGCTGATGCATGCCCACGGCCGCACCAGCCAGGCCCTCGTCACCTTTGAAGGCCAGCCGGACGCCGTCGCGCTTCTACAAACCGCAGATATCGGCCTTTAAGACAAGCAACGCGGGGTCACTTAGGGCCCATCATCCTTGCGGAGATGGGCCGGAAGTGACCCCGCGTTGCTTTTGGCGATAGAGCTACCTGACTTCGAAGCCAGCCTCGCGAATTGCTGCTTTGACTTGGGCGATCATGTCATCCGGACCGAAGTGGAACACCGAAGCTGCCAGCACCGCATCGGCTCCGGCTTGCACGGCTGGAGGGAAATGCGCAGGCTTCCCGGCACCACCGGAGGCGATGATCGGTATGTTGACTGCCCCACGGACAAGACGGATCAGTTCAAGGTCAAATCCGTCCTTGGTGCCGTCAGCGTCGATCGAGTTCAGCAGGATTTCTCCCACGCCCCGGTCCGCGGCTTCCTTGGCCCAGACGATGGCGTCGATCCCCGTCCCGGTTCGGCCACCGTGGGTGGTGACTTCAAAACCGGACGACGTCGGGGCGTCGCCTTCGCGGGTCCGGCGCGCATCCACGGAGAGCACCAGGACCTGGGAGCCGAAGTGGCGCGTGATCTCATCGATGACCTCAGGCCGGGCCACAGCGGCGGTGTTGATCGATGCCTTGTCAGCGCCGAAGCGCAGGAGCTTATCCACCTCAGCCACGCCACGCACGCCGCCACCGACGGTCAGCGGAATGAAGACTTCCTCGGCCGTGCGGCGAACGACATCGAACGTGGTTTCGCGGTTGCCCGATGATGCGGTGACATCCAGGAACGTCAGTTCATCCGCACCGCCATTGTCATAACGGTGCGCCAGTTCCACCGGATCTCCGGCGTCCCGCAAGCCCTCGAAGTTGACGCCTTTGACCACGCGGCCGGCATCGACGTCCAGGCAGGGAATGACGCGTACGGCTACAGCCATGTGCTTACTCCTAGAATACTGCTCTGCTCGATGGTGATGCTGGATCAGATACGGCAGGCGTGGATGCTGCTGACCAGGATGGCGCGGGCGCCCAGATCGTACAGCTCGTCCATGATGCGGTTGGTTTCCTTCTTGGGGACCATCGAACGCACCGCCACCCATTCCGAATCCCGCAACGGGGAAACGGTGGGTGATTCAAGGCCAGGGGTGAGTGCGGCAGCATCCTCCACCAGATCCTTGCGGATGTCGTAGTCCATCAACACGTACTGCCGCGCCACAAGGACGCCCTGCAGACGGCGGATGAGGACGTCGATTTCCTTGGCGGTGCCATTCGCGGCACCACCGGGACCTGTGCGCCTGATGAGCACGGCCTCGGACTTAAGAATGGGATCACCGAAGATTTCCATTCCGGCTGCCTTGAGGGTGTTGCCCGTCTCGACCACATCGGCAATGGCGTCCGCGACGCCGAGCCGCACCGATGACTCGACGGCCCCGTCCAGTCGGACCACCTTGGCGTTCACGCCACGATCCGCCAGATAGTCGCGCAGGAGCCCGTCGTAACTGGTAGCGAGGCGCTTGCCTTCGAGCTGCTCGACGCCGGTGAAGTCACCTACGGGGCCGGCGAAACGGAAAGTAGAAGGGGCAAAGCCCAAGGGAAGGAGTTCTTCGGCTTCCACCTTTGCGTCCAGCAAGAGGTCGCGTCCGGTGATTCCGACGTCCAGGGTTCCCTGGCCCACATACACCGCAATGTCGCGGGGACGCAGGAAGAAGAACTCAATGTCATTGTCGGGATCAACCATGACCAGTTCGCGGGTGTCGCGGCGTTGGCGGTAACCGGCCTCGGACAACATCGCAGAGGCGGCTTCTGACAGGGATCCCTTGTTGGGGACTGCTACACGGAGCATGGGGAGACTTTCTGTTTGGAATGGAGGTTTTCAGGCACTTCGGCCACGCAGCTGGCTCCGCCTATTGAAGACGGAGTGGCGTGGCTAGAGATGCTTGTAAACGTCTTCCAGGCTGAGGCCCTTGGCGAGCATGAGGACCTGCAGGTGGTACAGCAACTGGGAGATTTCCTCGGCAGCAGCTTCATCGGATTCGTACTCGGCGGCCATCCACACTTCGGCGGCCTCTTCGACCACTTTCTTACCGATGCCGTGGATTCCGGAGTCCAGTTCGGCAACCGTGCGCGAGCCTGCCGGGCGGGTCGCTGCTTTCTCACTCAGTTCTGCGAACAGCGTCTCGAAATTCTTCACGCCCTACAGACTACTTGCTTAGGGGCTGGCACCGCTTGTTGGGGCGTTGCATGACGAAGGGGATGTGAGTGAAGACACACGCACATCCCCTTCAACGCCTGCTGACCAGTGTCAGCTGGACTGCTTCCGCGTCAGCTGTACTGCTTCAGCGTCACTGCCGTGGCAAGGGCCGCGGTCACTGCCTCGTGCCCCTTGTCTTCATTGGAGCCCGGGAGGCCCGCCCGGTCCAAGCCCTGCTGTTCCGTATCGCAGGTCAGTACGCCGAACCCGACCGGAACGCCGGTGCGGACGCTGACATCGGTGAGTCCCGACGTCGCGGCCTGGCATACGTACTCGAAGTGCGGCGTACCGCCGCGGATAACAACACCGAGGGCCACGACGGCGTCGAAGTGCGGTGCGAGCCGGGCCGCGGCAACCGGGAGTTCGAAGCTGCCGGGGACGCGCAGCAGGGTGGGCTCGGCGATGCCGGCTTCCTTCGCCGCGCGGAGGGCACCATCAACCAGTCCATCCATGATCTGGGTATGCCAGCTGGCTGCCACAATGGCGAGCTTGAGCTGCGAGGTTTCCTCGGGCTTGAGGGTGGTGAGGTCGATAGTGGGGGCGCCGTGTCCGCTCATTGTTTGATGGAATTCCGTTCAGTCTTGTTCGTTGTCAAAGGGGCTTCGGGACGGGGTCTTTCCGTTGCCGACGGGCTCGGTTTCGAGCGTCAGACGGTGATCCATCCGGTCTTTCTTGGTCTGCAAATAGCGAACGTTCTGTTCACGCGAAGGGACCTCGGTGGGAACCATTTCCACCACCGAGACGCCAGCCTGGGCCAGGCGGTTTTGCTTGTCCGGATTGTTGCTGAGCAAGCGGACTTCATGCAGGCCCATCTCGGCCAGGATCTGACCCGCGGCACTGTAAGAGCGCGCGTCTACGGGCAATCCCAGCTGTTCGTTGGCTTCGACGGTATCGAAACCGGCTTCCTGCAGAGCGTAGGCCTTGATCTTGTTGGCCAGGCCAATGCCTCGCCCTTCCTGGCCCCGCAAGTACAGCAGCGTCCCACCTTCAGCGTGGATGAGCTCCAGGGCAAACGCCAATTGCTCGCCGCAATCGCAACGATAAGATCCGAAGACGTCACCGGTGAGGCATTCGGAATGCAGGCGCACCAGTGGCGCCTGGCCATCCTTGGGCGCGTTGGGGGAACTCACGGCAAGGTGTTCCACACCCGTAACGTGGTCCGTCCAGGCCCGGGCTACAAAGTCACCAAAGGCGGTGGGCAGCTGGACAATCGGGCCGCCGCTCACCGGGTGGGGCGTGGGCTCGGTGTCGTCGCTGCTGCGCGTTGTCGGTGCGGTCATCGCTTCTCCTCGTCTGCCACTGAAACGTGTGCCGTCTGGGACTCTACCGCGTCAACGTATGCCACCAGATCCTCAATTGAGATGAGGGGGCATCCGTGTTCGGCGGCGAAATCGCGCAAGCTGTCAAGGCGCATCATTTCACCATCGTCATGTACCAACTCAGCGATCACGCCCACCGGAGCAAGCCCGGCAAGCCGACACAGGTCCACGGCTGCTTCCGTGTGTCCCGGACGTTCACGCACTCCCCCCTTAACCGCCCGCAGCGGGAAAATATGCCCGGGGCGTGTAATCGCCGCCGGAGTGCTCTGCGGGTCGGCGAGGATCCGGGCCGTCAATGCGCGGTCCGTGGCCGAAATACCAGTGCTCACTCCGATCGCCGCATCGCAGGAAACGGTGTAGGCGGTGCCTTTGGCGTCCTCATTGACTGCCACCATGGGCGGAAGCGCCAGGGCGTCCGCCCGTTCCGCTTCAAGCGGAACGCAAATGACGCCCGATGAATACCGGATGGTCCACCCCATGAGGGCGGGCGTGGCATGTTCGGCAGCGAAAATGATGTCGCCTTCGTTCTCGCGGTCTTCGTTGTCCACCACGATGACTGCCTGGCCGGCAGCCATCGCCGCGATTGCAGATTCCACGGGATCCAGGCCTGTACGACCCGACGCCGTCGAGACCGTCTTGGTCGGGGTGCTCATCGCGCAGCCTCCTGATCTTCGGCAGACTCGCTGGCTGTTTCCGCGCTGGCGCGATGCGCCGGGGAGCCCTGTGGAGCAAAGGACAGGAGCCGCTCGGTGTATTTAGCGAGCACATCCACCTCCAGGTTTACCCGTGCGCCAACCGGCTTGGCCCCCAGACCTGTCTCCTCCAAGGTCGTAGGAATGAGCCCTACCTCGAACCACGGAGCCGCTTCAGCAGCGGCGCTCACTGCCGTTACGGTCAGTGAAACACCGTCGACGGCGATCGAACCTTTCTCGGCAATGTACCGTGCCAGCGGCCCAGGGACGCCAAACCGCAAACGATCCCAGTTGCCCAGCGGCTCCCGTTCCAGCAGCTCACCCACGCCGTCAACATGTCCTTGGACCACATGGCCGTCCAGACGCCCGCCAGCAGGGACGCAGCGCTCGAGGTTCACGGTGTCGCCCGCGGCCAACTCGCCGATGGTGGTGCGGACCAGGGTCTCCCCCATGACGTCGACGCTGAAATCCTGCCCGTCAATCCGGGTTGCGGTGAGGCAGACTCCGTTGACTGCGATGGAACCTCCCAGGGCCAGGCCCTCGGTGCTGGTCGGGGCTTTCAGCCGCAACGTCGCGCTGGCATCGCCGTCGCGGTCAATACCCAGGACGGTGCCCTGTTCGGCAACGATTCCGGTAAACATCAGTGTCCTCCTGTGACGTATTCCGCAGCTTCACTGCGCGGAATGGAATTCTTGGTTGTGCTGGCCGCTGCTGTAGCGACCGCTGATCTCATTGACCGCAGATGCAGCCGGAGGTCGTTGCCGAGGGTCTGTACCGCCCCGCCACCGGCATCGTCCCAGGCCCAGTGTTGGGCATCGGCCAGCGTGGTGATGCCGAGGTCGTTCAGCGCAGGCGTTCCAGATCCTAAAAGGGTTGGAGCAAGATAGACGATCAGTTCGTCCACCAATCCAGCAGCAAGGAACGTACTGAGGATGCTGGAACCGCCTTCCACCATGAGGTGCCTGACACCTTGATGGAACAGTTGGCTGAGCGCTTCCGCCGGATCCCTGGTCTGCAGGTGCACGAAACGGCCATCGGTTCCGCGTACTGCAGCGTCTTCGGGAACGTCCCGCAAACCCATGACGGCGCGGAGTGGCTGGCGCTGCGCGAGGCTGCCGTCGGATGCCCTGGCCGTCAGACGTGGATTGTCGATAAGTACCGTGCCAGTGCCCACCAGGATCGCATCGATGAGGCCCCGCAATCCGTGGTTGTCCGCGAGGGACTCAGGACTGGAGATCCATTGGCTGGTACCGTCCACAGCGGCGATGCGGCTGTCCAGCGTCTGGGCGATGTGCAAGGTGACGAACGGACGTTGGGTTGCGACGGCGTCGAACCATTCCCGATTGAGGTCAAAGGCCTCGTCGGCACCGAGGCCGGATTCGACGTCGACACCCGCGGCTTGCAGCGTGCGGGCACCGCCCGCGGCGGGATCGTGGGGATCATCGACGGCGTAAATCACCTTGGAGATCCCGGCCTCAATGATCGCCTGTGCGCAGGGACCAGTGCGGCCCACGTGGTTGCAGGGCTCCAGGGTGACCACCATGGTGGTTCCTGCAAGATCCACGCCCTGACGGCGTGCCTCAAGAATGGCATCTGCCTCGGCGTGGGCTGTGCCGGCTCCCCGATGGTAGCCAACGGCGAGCTGTTCTCCTCCGGGGCTGAGCACAACGGCGCCCACCAACGGGTTTGCTCCACGCGGCCCGCCCAAGGCAGCTGCAAGGGCCACATCCATAGCCGCAGTTTCGGCGGTATTGAAGAGTTTAGGGTTCAGAGTCACGGAGCGACTCCTACAACAGCAGGAGCTGTGGCGGTCGTGGCACGTTCGCGCTTCTCTGCCCGCCACCACACGAAGAATCCGGTCAACGTAAAGAATCCATAGAAGAGATACATCACGGCACTGGCGTAGTATCCGGCGCTGAAGAGCAACGGGACGCCGACTATGTCAACGGCCACCCAGATGAGCCAGAACTCGGTCCACCCCCGGGCCATACCATATGTGGCCAGCAGGGAACCCATGAAGGTCCAGGCATCAGCCCACACGGGCGGGTAGGAGCCCAGCGCGTCGAAGAGGGGTGTCAGGGCGGCCGTTCCGGCCACCATTGCCCCAAGGAGGGCGATGCGGACTTTGTTACTGGCCCAGCCTGGGACGATTGCGCGTCCCTGGTTGCTGGCCTGCCGCCCTTGCTGCCAGCGGTACCAACCGTAGACGGCCACCGCTATGAACATGATCTGCCGTGCAGCCTGTCCCCATAGGGTTGCCGGGGTGGCTGCGCCGAAAACGTTGCCGAGGAAGACCGTCAGCAGGAGGATATTTCCCAGAATGCCTACAGGCCACGCCCAGACTTTGCGGCGCATTCCGCCGAGGGCGCTGGCGAGCCCAAAGATGTTGCCAAGCACTTCGCGTAAAACAAGCGCAGATCCTCCAACGGGAATCTGTGCTTCGAAGAGCCATCGCAGAAAGTCCATGCCGTTCCTTCCCAGTAAGCCGCGATGGCTCCGGGGGTGTACGACAGCGCACTGCGCGGCGTCCCTAAGGACGCACACAGCATGACTGTACGTGCTTCTCCCATCCAGACTTTAACTGTCGGTACCGGAATTCCACCGGTTCAACCGTTTGCCAGCGGGATTCCAATGACTTGGATCCCAAGGCGCGCGGGTCGCGGACTATAACCGCCGGTTCGGACTTACACCGACCCCGGAGCACGTATGTGTGTTGCTATTCTGCCACAACTGCGGAGATGCCTGAGCTATTCCCCGCAATCTTCGTAACATCTGATGACGGTCGTCACGGTTTCGCCGAGCCGCCCGCCATTGCGGCCTTGGACCCGGCCGCTCGGAGCCGATCGATTGCCGCGGCAGGGTCTTCATCCCCGTACACAGCTGAGCCTGCCACGAAGACGTTCGCCCCTGCTTCAGCTGCGCGAAGGATGGTTTCCTCGGTGATCCCGCCATCCACCTGAATGGCCACGCCGATTCCGGATCCGTCAATGGCTGCGCGGGCGCGGCGGATCTTGGGCAAGGTGATATCCAGGAAGGACTGGCCACCAAAGCCCGGTTCAACCGTCATGATCAGGAGCATGTCCAGTTCGCTGAGCATGTCCAAATACGGCTCAACCGGAGTGGCGGGCCGCAATGCCATACCCGCTTTTGAACCACGGGCCCGCAGTTCACGGGCAAGCTTGACAGGCGCCATGGCAGCCTCGACATGGAACGTCACCGACGCGAGGCCCGCGTCCGCATAGGCAGGTGCCCACCTGTCAGCATCTGAAATCATCAGGTGTGCGTCCAAGGGAACCGGGCTGACGGCTTGGATCCGCTGTACCACCGGCAGGCCAAGCGTCAGGTTGGGAACGAAGTGGTTGTCCATGACATCCACGTGCACGGCATCGGCGTTGCCGATCCGCTGCAGCTCCGCCTCAAGGTTAACGAAGTCTGCGGACAGGATGCTCGGGTTGATACAGCACTGAGACAAGGCAGCCCCTTTGGGTCAGGTGTTTTATCGATTTGTGTTCAAGCGGGGGTGGCGGAGCCAGGACTTTTGCGGAGCCAGGGCTTTTTGCGGAGCTAGGACTTTTTGCGGATGAGCGCCATGAACATGGCATCCGTGTGGTGAACGTGCGGCCAAAGCTGGGCCGTAAGCTCGTGCCCGGCCCCAAGGCTTCCGGTGAGGCTTACAGCGTCCAGTGCCTTGCCGGCGTCGAGCAGCTCAAGGTCATCACGCTTTCCGAGGACATCACCCACGACGGCTGTGGTTTCCGCCGGGTGGGGTGAACACGTCACATAGGCCACAACGCCTCCTGGCTTGACGGCGTCGATAGCCGAAACCAGGAGTTCACGCTGCAGCGGACCAAGGTCCGCGATGTCCTTGGGTGCACGGCGCCACCGTGATTCGGGACGCCTGCGCAAGGCACCAAGACCACTGCAGGGAACGTCCACCAATACCCGGTCAAAGGAGTCGGGCTGTTCGTCGCCGACCTCACGTCCATCACCGGTCCGCACCGTCCAGGATTCCGCAGGTACCGCAGACAGCGCCTGCTGGACCAGCTTGGCGCGGTGCGGTGCAGGCTCGTTGGCGAGCAAGGTGGCGCCATCACGGTGAGCCAGGGCGGCAAGCAATGCAGCTTTGCCTCCCGGCCCTGCGCACAAGTCCAGCCAGCGCTCTCCTTCGCTGGCAGGGGCTCCCAGATCGACGCTTGCAACTGCGCGGGCTACGAGTTGTGAGCCGACATCCTGAACGCGGGTAGTTCCCCTCCGGACCGACTCGAGCCGGCCAAGATCACCTCCGGCCGACAGCGCGGAGTCCTCTACCAACTCTCCGGCCGCAGCCCCGTTTTCGAATGCTTCCTCAAGGTTCCCCAGCCCTGGCAGAGCAACCAGATTAACCACGGGCGCCGCGTTGTCTGCCTCCAGCAGGGCTTCAATTTCGGTTTTGGATCTTCCATGGTTCACCAACGACTGGCGAAGTGCGCGGACGATCCATTCCGGGTGTGCGTGACGCAGTGCAGCAATCCTGGTCTCGTCAGTCTCCTGCTCCAGCAGGACGTCCATCCACTCGGCCATGGTGTGGGCGGTGACTTTCCGCAGGACGGCGTTGATGAGCGCAGACGGCCCGGCGCCGATGACCGCGCGGGCAAGGCCCACGGTTTGGTCCAGCGCAGCATGGGCAGGAACGCGCATGGAAAGCAGCTGATGTGCGCCGATGCGCAAGGCATCAAGGATCGCTGGGTCGAGTTGTTCGAGGGGCCGGTCCACGCAGCGGGCCAGGATGGCATCGTAGGTGCCCTGTCCCCGCAATGCACCGTAGCTCAGCTCGGTTGCAAAACCAGCGTCGCGGCGGTCCAGCCGATGTTCCCGGATTCTGGCAGGCAGGACAAGATTGGCATACGCGTCTTCCGACGCAACGGCGCGGAGGACTTCGTAAGCTACCAAACGCGCAGGATCAGCACGACGCGTGCGCTGCGACGGGGCGTTATTGGAGTAACCCCGCTGGGGCCCCCTGTTTCGTTCCCTGCCCTGGGCATTGCGCTTGCTGTCGCTACGGCCTCCACGATTGGCGTGTCCGCCACCGTCCCGGCTCCCGCTGTTGTTGGGGCCTCGCCGGCCGGACTCGCTCATTGGAATACCACTTTCTCAGGTGCAGCCAAGCCGCGGGCCCAGTCGGCCGGCGACATCATCTTTTTGCCGGCGGGTTGAATCCGCCCCAATTCCACTGCATGGGAACCAGTGCCTACCAGCACTGACTTTCCATCGACCCGGACGGCTCCGGGAGCAATGTCCTTGACGTCGGGCCGGAGCCCCACGGGTTCAAGCTTGATCCTTTGACCCTCCAATGTTGTCCACGCGCCGGGCTCAGGCGTAACGCCACGTGCCCTTCGAGTCAGGGCAAGGGCCGGCTGTTGCCAGTCCAACCGTCCGTCCTCGAGCGAGAGTTTGGGGGCCAGGGAAACCTCGCCGGTCTGCGGCTGCGGCGCCGCCTGACCGGCGTCGATGGCGGACAGCGTCTGGCTGAGGAGGACGGCGCCACTCACGGAAAGGCGCTGAAGAAGATCACCAGCAGTGTCAGCCGGGCGCACGGTTTCGGTTAACGTCCCAAACACCGGGCCGGTATCCAGCCCTTCTTCCAACTGGAAGGTAGCCGCCCCAGTGACGTCGTCACCGGCGATGATGGAGCGCTGCACGGGAGCAGCACCACGCCATGCGGGCAGGAGCGAGAAGTGGAGATTGACCCAGCCGTGTCGGGGAACGCCCAAGGCAGCGCGAGGCACGATTCCCCCATAAGCCACGATGGCGGCTACGTCTGGAGCAATTTCAGCAATTCGTGCCGTAGTGTCAGCGTCCACCTTGGCAGCGCGAATGACCTCGATGCCAAGTTCCTCGGCCCGGGCGGCAACCGGTGACGGCGTCAGAACCCGCTTGCGTCCCAACGGTGCATCCGGGCGGGTCAGGACAGCAACGACGTCAAAGCCAGCCTTGACCAAGGCATCCAAGGATGGGACGGCGACTGCCGGAGTACCTGCAAAGAGGACCCTCACTCGGGAGCCCCGAAACTGCCGCCACCAAAGCTGGAACCAACAGAGCTTGCCCGCTTGGATGTGGTTTGCTCCGTCACAGCGTGGTAGTTGGCGTTTCGGATGGCACGCAGCGCGGCTTTTCGGTCTTCGCCCTCCAGCCTGTCCGTGTAAAGGACGCCATCCAGGTGATCGGTCTCGTGCTGGAAGCAACGTGCCAACATACCTTCGGCCTCAACCTCTACGGGATTGCCATTGAGATCCACACCCGTGACACGCGTTGCGCGGTGACGGCGCACGGGAAAACCAAGGCCGGGTATGGAGAGGCAGCCCTCAACTTCATCCGGTTGGAAATCTTCGCTGTTTTCCAGGACCGGGTTGATGATGTGTCCCTCTACACCGCCAATGCGATAGGTGAAGACCCGCTTACTAACGCCCACCTGGGGTGCGGCGAGGCCTGCGCCTTCCACGTCCTCCATGGTTTCCATCATGTCTGCTACCAGCTTGGCGAGCTCCGGACCGAATTCAGTAACGGGATCGGCTACGGTGCGCAACACCGGATCCCCAATGATTCGGATACTCAAAATTGCCATCTGCTGTCAGTCCTCACGATCGTCACACTCTGGTCCGGCTGTTGCGGAGCCTAAGCCAGTTTAGTTGAGTGCAAGCTGCTGCCGCTGTCCCTGGTCCCAGCGCCTGCAGGCACCAGCGAGGCGGACTCCGACGACGGCGACGCGGGCTCCAACGAGGGCGAGACGAACGACGGCGGCGGGACGGGCATGAGTGCCTGCCCAGCCGCAGTTACATCGGCAGACATCTCCCACACCCGTCTCAGGGCACAGAACTTCCACCAATGGTGCTTAAGGACATCCGGGTTGGCTCGTTGAGGCCTTACTTCCGTTTCTCCGATAGCCACGGCCAGCAGCATTGGATTCGCACCAAACTTCCACGGCTCCCACTCCCCCGCTACCGGGTCAACGAGGCTCTCTTCCGCCTTCATTCCCGCTACCAGTTGCATGACGACTTTGTCGTCGAGTGCTTTGACAGTGCCATCGCGGGTGGTGCCCTTGGTCTTGTAATCGATCAGGCAGATGCGCCCGTTAATCCTCGCAACGAGGTCCAGCGTGCCGGCATAGCCAACAGTCTTGTTCCAGACAGTGATTTCCGGAGCCAGCGGCTCCACCCTGTACAGCTCCCACCATTCGTCAAAGCGGGCTGCAAAGGCCTGCTCACCGTGGGAGGCAAGCTCATCACGGCACTCCTGCATCCGATGCGGACGACCCAGCGCGCGCAAGGCCACCTGCTCACAGTAATTGTGGACGCGATCGCCTCTTGCCGCAGCTTGGTCCCTGTAGACCTCAGCTGCCTTGGAAGCTTTGTTGACCGCCTGCCGGATCCTCGCCGGGCTGCCAAGCAAGGCTGGAAGTTCGGGATCTGCGGCCAAGCTGCTTGCCCCCATATAACTGAACCAACCGTCCAGGGAGTGCGCCTGCTGCCCTATCACCGTGGTGATGGAGGGGACAGAGAATTGCTCCGTTGTGGAGCGGGCGTACATTCGTCCGTAGTCGGTTGCGTGGGCAAGAAGTGGAACAGTCATACAAAGACTCTGACACAGAGCACCGACAGAATTCCCCTCAGCTGCCAGGCGCGCCCGCTCTTGCTGGGCGAATTCCGCCTTCGACGGGCCGTTTCCCAAAGATCATGGCCGCCTGTTCAGCCGGCAGGCGGGCGAGCTTTGCCGCAAGGATGGGCGACGTCGTGGCCAAGTCCTTCAGGAGTGCCTCGGAGTCTTCAGGTTCCGTTGTTCCATTCATGTTGATGCTGTGCACTGGCCGGCATTTTTGTGACGCCGGAATGCTCCGTATGTGGCTCGGTATCGCAGCAGTTGACCATCAACAGGGCTGCGGCGGTTTTGAGGTGCGGCAGTTATGGAGACTGCAGAAGGGAATGCAAGTGGGGAAGAGCGCGTGGTTGGCGTTCTTCCCCACTTGGGGTTGCTGCGGGGGCCGCGGTAGCGGCGCCCTGTAGTGGGTGTTAGTTGTTGTTGGTGCGGCGGTTGCGGACGAGCATCAGGGCTGCGCCGGCGACGAGGAGGGCTCCTGCTGCGTAGAGGATGCCGGT
>NZ_JAVDSM010000020.1:0-44562 GCF_031455315.1 Arthrobacter sp. 1088 | reverse complement strand
ACGATGGAAGCCGGCCCTGAACGCCTTCGCCATCAGCTTCGACGGAAGAATCAACTAAATGCCAACCGTGGATCCACCGAAAATCGGACAGTCCCCGATCCGTTGCCATCCATCAGTTTCATGAGGGCGCCTTGCGGGTTTTGCGGCCTCATTACTTGGATGGGTCCGGGCTGGTTTGCTACGTCATCGTGAATCCTGGCGGGGCTTATCTTGGGGGCGATCTGTTCCTCGTAGATGTTCACGTGCAAGAGGGGGCGGAGCTGTTGTTGACTACGCAGTCTGCCACCAAGGTTTATCGGACTCCGGGCTCGTTTGCTGAGCAGCGGATGCGTGTGCGGCTGGGGGAGGGGGCGCGGTTGGAGTTCGTGCCCGACCAGTTGATTGCTTATCGGGAGGCGTGTTACCGGCAGAATTCGCGCATCAGCCTCCACCCGACGTCGAGCCTTGTCATGGCCGAGGTCATCACGCCAGGGTGGTCGCCGGACGGCGCATCCTTCAAGTACGAAGAACTGCGACTGCGGAACGAGATCTGGATCGAAGACGAAAACGGAGCGAAACTGCTGGCTCTCGACAACCTCCTGATTCTCCCACCCGTCAACGATGTGGCAGGCATGGGGTTCATGGAGGGCTTCAGTCACCTGGGGTCGTTGATCGTGGTGGATCAGAAAGTGGATCAGGAGCTTGCCGATGAGCTGCACGAGCTCACCCGCCACCTGGACGCCCACACGGGCGTTTCCCTGACCAAAAGTGCTGGCGGCACGACGGGGCTTGTGCTGAGATCCTTGTCAAACAGCACCGACGAACTAAATCATCTGCTGGGCTCTTGCACCGGCGTTCTCCGCAAACGCTGGCACGGGCAGGAGCCCTTGAACCTGAGGAAGTATTAATGACTGCGCTGACCGGGTTCGCCGCCATGTACCGGGACCGGGAGAAGCTGCCATTGCGCACCCGGCTACTTTTCACGTTCGGTGCGGTGGCCGCCCTGCACATTGCCGCCGTCGTGCTTTCGCTACTGGGTTCGCTTTCACTGCAGGGTTTGGTGGCGGCCCAGCCGCTTGCGTTCGGCTTGGTGATTACCGCGTACGTGGCCGGAATCAAGCACAGCTACGACTGGGACCACATCGCTGCGATCGATAACTCCACGCGCAAGTTTGTTGCGCAGCACAAGGATCCTGTGAGCGTCGGCTTCGCATTCAGCCTGGGCCACAGTTCCGTGGTGATCCTGGCGGGGCTCCTCGTGGTGGCGGGCGCAACGTTGATAGGCCAATTCATGGAGGACGGCACGGCGGGCAACAAGGTGCTGGGCCTGATCGGAAGCGGAGTGTCCGGTTTGTTCCTCCTGGGGATGGGGCTCTTCAACGGCTCGGCATTCATGCGTGCCACGCAGGTGTACTGGAGCGTCAAGGCCGGTGCGGCGATCAGTGCAGAAGATCTCGAGGCCAAAGGATTTGTTGCCCGTTTGCTGGCCAAGCCCCTGTCAAAGGTGGAGCGGCCGCGGAACATCTACGTGATCGGTTTCCTCTTCGGGCTCGGCTTCGATACGGCCACCACCATCGGACTACTGGTTGTCACCACGACGGCGTCAATCGCCGGAGTCTCACCGCTCGCCTTGATGGCGCTGCCGTTCGCGTTCGCCGCGGCCATGACATTGTGCGATTCCATCAACGGCGTGGCCATGATGAAAATGTACAACTCCGCCATCAACGACCCCCAGCGCAAGCTCGGCTTCAACGTGGTGATCACCGGAATTTCGGCTGTGTCGGCGCTGTTCATCTCCGTGATCACGCTCGGGGGATTCGTCAACGCGGCGTTTGAACTCGAGGACCCGCTGACTACGTGGCTTGGAGGGATCGACCTTGGCGACGCAGGCCTGTTCCTTGTGGGCCTGTTCCTGATCGCATGGGCTGTTTCCGCGTGGCGTGCCCGCTCACTTGGAGCGCGCAGTTGACCGGACCGTTGGAGCCAGGGCTCAGGAGGCAGCCACCGCGTTGAAAAGCTCATTGATGTCCACGCCAAGGTCCGGTGTGTCCAGGACATTCGTCAGGAACACGACGCACCGGTCCTGCTCCGGGAACATCCACCATTCCGTGCCCGACCACCCGGGGTGACCGTAGATCCCCTTGGCAATCAGCTCGGATTCGTTGGCTGGCATCTGGAAACCAAGGCCGGTGTGCCGCAAGGGCTTGGGCCGGACACTGATGTGGGAAATCCCGGTGGTCCTTGGCCGGCGCATGGCCGCAAGCGTGGCGGGCCGCACGGCCTTGCCGGCATTGCGCAGCAACTCGGTGCCGAGATTGAGCAGATCCGTGGCGGTGCCGAACAGCCCGGCGCCGGGGTGCTTCTTCTTGTACATCCCCTCAACGTCCAGCCCCTGCTCTTCTGCGCCACGGACTGTGTGCGGATTGCAGTCCGTGTGGAACGTGAGGCCTTTCGCGCCGGTGTCGTTGGCCAATGAACTGAGCTGCTCTTCGAACGGGCGACCATCGGCCCATTCAGCCATCGCGGCAGCACCCTCAAAAGCCACATTGCAGTACTGGACCAGCGATCCCGCATAGAAGGCTTGCTCCGCCGTGGTGAGGTCTTCGCGGAGGGGCGTGCCGCCGTCGAGCTGGGTATCCATGATTCCCGAGCGGTGACTTAACAAGTGTTCGAGGGTCACCGTGTCCGTGCGGCCGGCGCCGAAGCCGGGGAGCGCGTCTGTCAATGAATTGCCGAGCGACAATTTCCCCAGCTCAACCTGACGCATCACCGTCAGTGCGCTGATGGGTTTCGTGACTGAGAACAATGCAAAGTGGTCATCGGTGGTCGCCTTCCGGCCGTCGTCGTGCCCAAAGGCGACAACGTCGGAGATGCCGTGGCTTGATGCAATTCCCAGCACGGCCACCGGCACGCGCCCCTGATCCACCTGTTTGCGGGCCCAGTCTGCTGCGGGACCTGATTCCACCATGTGACTTCCACACTTTCGCTCGGGTTCGGTGGGACGAATCTATCGAAAATTCTCCAAGCCGCGTGTAACCGTGGGACGTCGGCCGGAAACTATAGAAGTATCCTGCAGTTCAGGACACTACATTCAGGGGGAAAATCGTGCTTTCCGAGCGCGAACTGGCGTTTATCGCCATTCACAAAAACAGCTATCCATCCGTTTTCAGATTTGTCCGCCGCAGGGTGGAATCGGCGGAAATTGCCGAAGAAATCGCGGCGGACGTTTTCCGCGTCGTGTGGCAAAAATGGGACGACAACTCCCAACCCGATGTCCCGTACCTGCTCACTGTTGCGCGCAATCTCGTCGGCAATGCCTACAGGAGCCGTGACCGCCAACAGGCACTGCAGGAAAAGCTACGCACGACGGCGGTAGAGCGTTTCGGGGACGACTCCGAGAACGTCGTGGTACAGGATGCCATGGCCCGGCTCCGCGAACAGGATCGGGACATCCTCCAGCTGGCGTATTGGGACGGTTTGGGTTCCACCGAAATCGCACGCGTACTCAACTGCAGCGAATCCGCAGCGAAGGTCCGCTTGCACCGCGCACGCGGTGCTTTCCGGAAACAGATGCCTGCAGGTGTCGAAACGACTACACACAAGATGGGAGTCTGAGATGGACCAGATCAAGAGCCAGATTTCCTCGATCGACCCTCTTGCCCACGAACCAGAGGCCGAAATCAACGGCGAAGAAGCCTTGGCCCGTATGCTGACAGGTCCTCGGGTTTTCAGTGACACTGTGCCGGCTGGAGTCAGCTCGCTCCAAGAGCGCAGGAACCGGAAGGTCCGGATTGCCGGAGCGTTGTTGCTGGGAGCTGCCGCTGTCACTGCCGGTGTCCTCGTGGCCGCCAACTTCGGGTCAATAAGCTCAACGCCGGCGCCGGCAGTCACCGTCACCACCCCTGAGCCAACGCCAACGCCAACGCCAAGCGTGTCCGCCACTCCTTCGCCAATAGCAACGCCAACTGCGACTCCGACGCCGGAAGCCAGTCAGGCGCCGACCCCCACCGCACCAGCTGCGACCACCACCGCACCCGTGGCGCCGCCGGTCCAGGTGCCCACGATCCAGACGTTCACCTTCCCTGATGGACACGTCTCGTTCAGGTACCCCGCCGGTTGGACTGTTCGCCCGGAACAAGGTCCTTCCGACGGAGCCACCGTTCTGGACAGCACGGGCGCTGAAGTCGCCTTTATGAGCAGCGGTTTCTACGGCGACGGTACTGCCGGGCTGGTGGACCGGACAGTTCTGGACCGTGCCGTGGTTCCTGGAGTAACGGATACAGCAGGAAACCAGGTGGAATTCGGGTTCTCCTTGAACTACATCATGAACATCGACTACAACTCCGGTAGCGGAGGGATGCCCACAGCTAGTGGGCGTTCCGACTCTCCTCCGGTCTACGTCATGGACATCCGGCTGTCCTCCGAGCTTCAATCCGGGCAGACCTCATCCGGCACAAACCAGATCAGGATGCCCAACGGGTTCATGATCGCATACGTGAAATTTGATCTCGACAAGCAGCCCACGTTCGCCACCCCTGAAGCGGCCAAGGCCTGGATGGGTAGTGAACAGTACTCACAGCTGAAGGCCATGCTCCTGAGCGTGAGCTACAACTAGGCCCATCTGAGTAGCAGCAGTGCGCGTTTTGAGCGCTCAAAACGCGCACTGCTGCTACCTACTTGGGCTAGCGGGTGGTGAGTAGATGGCTGGCGGGGTCGTACCGGAAGGTGACCGGTCCGCCGTCGTGCTTCAGGGCTATGTTGCTGCCGTTCGGGGCGCCGCCCAAACCGTAGTTCTCAGCCCAGGAGCCGTTGATCGCGGCCTTGAATTCGTAGCTACCCGCTGCCAGGTCCGGCACGGATAGCTTCCAGATACCATCCACAGGGTCCAGGGCAAGCTGGGCCTGAGGGCAATCAGGCATCCAATCGCCGGCACAACCGAGCTCGGAGTTCAGGCTACCGGGAACGGATACAGCGGCGGGTTGCGGGCCGGCGGTCACGGCGCTGATCACGTTGGTTGCGTGGTCGTAGAGGAACGTGACGGCGCCGCCACTGTGAGTGAACACCACATTGGGACCGTTCGGAACGCCATCCGCTCCGTAGTTCTCGTCCCACGAACCGTTGAGCGCAGCCTTGAACCCGTACGTCCCGGCCGGCAGGTTCGGGACGTTCAGCTGCCACAGACGGTGCGTTGGTTCGTAAGTCATCGACGCCTGCTCGCACGACGGCTGCCAGTCTTCCGTGCAGCCAAGCTCGGTGTTGAGGCTGCCGGCCACGGTGACGGTTTCGGGCTGGGCCGGCTCGCCCACCACGCCGCTGCGCGGCTCACTCGCCGACGTGTGGCCGGCATTGTCCAGCACCACGGCACGGTACTCCACCGACGCGCCGGACTGCATCGCGGACACATCGTGGAAGACCTGGTACGGCGCGTTATCGTCTGTGCCGATCGACTCCCATTCCCCGCCCGCGGTCCGCGCCTGGAAAGTGACTTCATAGAAAGAATTACCGTCGACGTCGGCCGTCACCTTCATGCGCGTAGCGTCACCAGCAGCGGTGACCGGCTTCTTGAGAACGACGCCGGGTGCCGCCTTGGATTGCGCGAGTCGCCCCGCTGCCTGGTACACCACGGTGGAAAGCGGAGGAACTGAAACGGTCAGTTTGGCCTGGGTGTCAGTCTTTGCGTCGGCTGCAGCGTCGCCGTAAACGAGGTTGAACGGCTGCTTCGCTTCATACGTGGGGATTTCCGCTGTTTGCGCACTCTCGCTGTTGTTCACGGCAACCACGTACTCACGTTGCTCTTTGGCGTCGATACGCGAGAAGGCGTAAATCCCCGGGGCGTCGGCGGCGTAGCGGTTCTGCTGCGCGCCGCTGCGGAGGGTGGGGTGCTCGGCGGTGAGTGCAGCAAGTTCGCTGATCTTCCTGTACAGCGGGTGCCCGGTATCGAAGTTGTCTGTTGCATGCGTCGCGCTTGTGCCC
Organism: Arthrobacter sp. 1088; assembly: GCF_031455315.1. Classification (NCBI taxonomy): domain Bacteria; kingdom Bacillati; phylum Actinomycetota; class Actinomycetes; order Micrococcales; family Micrococcaceae; genus Arthrobacter; species Arthrobacter sp. 1088. Next base: position 38,610 of record NZ_JAVDSM010000020.1, on the reverse strand, counting down.
AGAAGGTCGTCATCAAGGTATTCCTGAACCTGGCTGGCGAACATGGATTGCCGTGAGTCCTGGTCCCCACCTGCCCCGGTGAATCCTTGCTCGTCGCCGTAGTAGACAACCGGGTTGCCGCGCGCGAAGTACATCAGTTCGTGGGCGAGTTCATCACGCTCGACGAGTTCGGCGTCTGGCGCCCCGGCGTTGTCCTGGGCGATGAACGTGCCGATACGGCCCATGTCGTGGTTCCCCAGGAAGGTGGGCAGTTGGTACACGTTGGAGTCGGCGTCGGTGTACCAGTCATCTCCATTGAAGAACTCGGCCAAACCACTGGCCTTGCTGCTCTGGGAAGCGAAGCTGCGCGCAGCTCCTTGGAAACCGAAGTCGAGAACAGCCTGCATCTTGTTTCTGGTGGTGAACTTGGACGTGACGCTCTTGGAGGTATCGAAGACCTCGCCAAACATGAAGAATTCGTCCTTGCCCTGCTCCTTGGCGTAGCTCAGGACCTGCGGGCCAAACTGCTGCCAGAATTCATCGTTGACGTGCTTCATGGTGTCGATGCGGAAGCCGTCGATCCCGAAGTCGCGGATCCAACTCTTGTAGATATCAACAAAGCCGTTGACCACGCGGGGATTCTCCGTGAACAGATCGTCCAAGCCGAAGAAGTCGCCGTAGAGCGCGTCCTCGCCGGAAAAGGTGGTGTTGCCACGGTTGTGATACAGCGTGGAGTCGTTGAGCCACGCGGGAACCTTGACGTCCTTCTCGGCTTCGGGGACCACCGGTGTGTAGGGGAAGGACGTTGATGGATCCAGTGCAGGAAAGTCCTGTGTGCCGGCATAGTCGTGGTCATCGAAGGCCTCGCCCGCTACCGTGCGGTACGGCTCTGTTTCCTTGGAAATGTAAGGCGCTGACTCGGACTCCTGATACTGGATCACGTCCGCCGTGTGGTTGGTGATGATGTCGAAATAGACCTTCATGCCGCGTGCATGGGCGGCATCGATCAGCGTCTTCAGTTCAGCATTCGTGCCCAGGTGGGGGTCGATCTGCGTGAAATCCGTGACCCAGTACCCGTGGTAACCCGCGGAGCTGTTCTCCACTGACCCGTCACCTTGGACGGCCTTGTTCTTGAAGCTCGGTGTAAGCCAGAGGGCACTCGTTCCCAAACCCTGGATGTAGTCCAGACGGTCCTGGAGGCCTTTCAGGTCACCACCGTTGTAGAAGCCCTTGCGGGTGGGGTCGTAGCCGGACACCATCGGATCCGTACCCAGCCCGCCGTCGTCGTTGGCTTTTGTGCCGTTGTTGAAGCGGTCAGCCATGACGAAGTAGAAGTTCTGATCACTGACGCCGCCGCGGACTGAGTGTTGGCCGGCGGGATCAGGCGGCGTTTTCTTGGTGGTGGCGGCGCTCGCGGGAAGAACGGTGGAAGCCGTCACCACTGCGGTGGCGAGTACGACGGCGGGGACAATGGATCTATAGCTGCGAGATAGCAAGTGATGAAACCTTCCGCTAAGCGACTCTGCTGTGTGGCAACTCACAACTGTAAGCGCTTGCGCGGATTTGATCCATAGAAATAGATGTTTTTCTGAGAGTGAAGCGCTGTTGCGGGTTCAATACTGGAAGCGCTTGCAGGACTTTTAGTCCAGATTGAGCCAAATTCCTATTGTTCGCCTGCATGACACTGTGCGGAAATGCTATGCAATTGCCTATAACGAACCGTCCATGACTTGCATAGGGTTGAGGAGATCTGCTTCACACCAGGCCCTGCTTCACAGCATGCAGCGCCCTGAACTACCCAAGGATGAGTTTCAACGATGAAGAGCATCGCCCTCCTGCGCGAACGAGCCACCCGTGTCATGCCCACCGGTTCCCACTGCCCGGCCTCGGGTTTGTGGAGCCCGGACTCTGAGCCTGACGCCGTCCAGGTGTTCGCGGAAGGTCACGTCCTACCGGCGCACAACGGAGTGCCCACTGTCTGGCGGCGCCGGACCGCTGGCGACGTCACAGCATGACCAGCTCCATCCTGAACCGGCCCAGCGACTACCGGCACGTGCCGGCAGCGCAGTGGACTGAGCTCAGCGTCGGCGATCACGTCTGGATCTACGACGTCGCGTGGGGTGCCGGCGCGGGCCGTGTCGACGACGTTTCCCACCATCAGGAACTGCTGTGGGTGGTGCTTGAACCCACGGGCCGCAAGCTGTTCTGCGGAACGGACGACGTCCAGGTCTGGGCGGCCTAACCCGCCGGGACCAGAACGCTCGGGGACCCTGTCGCCAGGCGGCCTACGGGTCCGTCGGGCAGGCCGGTTTCGGGGTCGAGCCTGAAAGTCAGGACGTCATTGGAACCTTCATGGGCCACCAAGAGCCAGCCGCCGTGGACCAGGTGGTGCCGTGGCCAGTCGCCCCCGCTTGGCACATCGGCCAGGGGAGTGACGTCCGTGCCCTGGGCGCCCACCTTCAGGATGCAGATCCGGTTGGAGCCCCGGACGCCCACATAGACGAACCGACCGTCAGCGGACATTGCAATCTCCGCGGCGGAGTCGCCGTCGAACGCTTTGTTGACACTGGCGGGAACCACGGCCGTGAGTTCGTAGACCCCCTGGGGTTCGGCCCTGACAGCTGCAACCTCAATCGAGTATTCCGTATCGATGAAAACCGTACCGCTGGGATGCCGCACCATATGACGCGGGCCGGAGTCCTTGGGCAGGATCACGTGGTGGTCGGGCAACAGACCCTGGCCCGGCTCGTACCGCCAAACCCTCACAAGATCGTGCCCGAGGTCCGTGGTCATCACGCGACCATCGGGAAGCATGAGGCTTGAATGTGCGCGGCTTGGACGCGGCTCATCGGTGGGTCCGGTTTGATGGGGGTCGACGGCGGCTTCCGCGCTGGTCCGCGAGGTGATGGCGCCGTCGTGGTCCAGTTCGTAGAGAATGACCTGGCCATCACCCCAGCAGGTGACCACAATGAAACGTCCCTGCGGATCCGTCGCGACGTGGCAAGCGGCCTCCCCTGCCGGCCATGGTTTACCCATCTCTTCCAGCTCAGCGGTGCCGGTACGGCGGTACGCCCGTACCATCTTGCCTTCCTCGGCAACGGCATAGAGCACAGGGAGGCCTGGATGAATGGCGAGGAAGGACGGCGAGTTCGCCGCCGCAGCCAAGCCAAGCGAAGTAAGGTTCCCGTCCGCATCCACGGTGATGGCGCCGATACCTTCGCCATTTCCATTCCGGTCCGCAGTGTAGGACCCGGTCCAGATCAATGTTTCTGCGCCTGCTGTTTCCATATTCAGTTCCCCCACGTTTAGTGTTCCCGTCCCCTAGTGTCCCTGAACGTCCGAGTCGACGCCGGCATCAGGACCGGCGTCGAGGGTTTGCAGTCTTCTGAGGTCATCCTGGTCCAGCTCGAAGCCGAAGACGTCAAGGTTCTCCCGCATCCTTTGCGGGTTGGCGGTCTTGGGGATGGCAACCAGGCCCTGCTGGACATGCCAACGCAGGACCACCTGGCCGGGCGTCTTTCCATGCTTGTTGCCGATGCTCGCCAGAACCGGGGCATTCAGGAGGTCGCTGCTGGCGCCCAGTGGACTGTACGATTCTGTGACAATCCCGTGCTGCTCGTTGAACGCGATGGCAACAGGACGCGGGATGGCGGGATTGACCTGGATCTGGTTGACCGCTGGAACAACATCCGTTTCCCGGAACAGCCGGTCAAGGTGCGAAGGCTTGAAATTGGAAACGCCGATGGATCGTACCTTGCCCGAGGCCTGCAGTTCCTCGAACGTCTTCCACGTGGAGACGAACTCGCCGCGGCGGGGGAGCGGCCAATGGATCAGCAGCAGGTCAACGTAGTCCAGCCCGAGTCGTTGCAGGGAGCCATCGAGCCCAGCGGTTGCCTTGCCCGAGCCTTGGAATCCGCCGTCGAGCTTGGTAGTGATGAAGAGCTCGCTCCGGTCCACACCGCAGGCACGGATACCATTGCCGACTCCTTCCTCATTCCCATATTTGACCGCCGTATCAATGTGTCGGTAGCCGCAGGAAACAGCCTCCACCACGGCATCGGCAACCTGGGCATCATCAAGGGGCCACGTACCCAAGCCCAGTTGCGGGATCTTGTAGCCGTCGTTGAGTTCAATGAGCGGGGCAAGTGTCATGAGCATGATCTCCTCTAATGCTTGAATCTCGACCGGCGGGTCTCTTTGCTGTTCTACGCTGGCCACTGGCTGCTTGGCAACAGTTGCCGCCGAGACCACTGATCCAGCAGACCACTCATCTTGCCGTCCACTCATAGAGCCGATCGCTCAGTTCCATGAAGTCTTCCGCAACAACTTGCAGCCCGGGATGCTGATCGTGCCAGTCGATGATCTCCCTCGCACCGTCCGCGAAAGGGATGGTTGCCTGGTAATCCGGCACGAGTGCCTTGATCTTGGAGTTGTCGAACACCACGGAGTGCGAGCGGTCCCCCAAAAGGTTGGGGCCAAGCTCTTTGCTGTGGGCGGCGATGGTCTCGGAGGAAACATGGAACAGCTCGGGCTCAGGAACCCCGGCTGCCCGGGCGAAGAGACGGTAGATCTGGTTCCATGGCAGGAACTCGTCGGAAGTAATGGTGTAGCTCTCACCGACAGCCTGTGGCCTTCCCAAGAGCCCAACGAAGGCCTTGGCGAAATCACGGCTGTGCGTCAGCGTCCACAGGGAGGTCCCGTCCCCATGAACCAACACGGGCATTCCCGCGCGCATGCGGTGAATGTCAGTCCAACCGCCCACCAACGCGATCTTGGTCCGATCGTAGGTGTGGGACGGCCGGACCACAGTCACAGGGAAGTCCTGCTCGCGGTAGGCCTCAAACAACAACTCTTCACAGGCAATCTTGTCCTGCGAGTACTTCCAAAAGGGGTTCTTCAAAGGAGTCGATTCCCTGATGGGCAGGGTACTGGGTGGCTTTTGGTACGCCGAGGCGGAACTAATGAAAACGTACTGGCCCGTTTTTCCCCGGAACATCTCCAAGCCGGCCCGCGCATGAGCCGGAGTGAACGAGATGAAGTCCGCTACGGCGTCGTACTCCTTTCCGCGAAGCACCTCCCGCACTGCCCCGCTGTCGCGGATGTCTGCATGGAGTACCTCAGCGCCCTCGGGAACCGGCCGACCGGCTGACCGTCCCCTGTTGAGGATGGTCAACCGGTGGCCCAGCGCAACGGCGCGGTCAGCCGCCGCCGCACTGATGACCCCGGTACCCCCGATGAACAGGATGTTCCGCGGCGAGACCGTGTCCGCCGTTCCGGGACCGACGGGGAGGAGGCTGCTCACCAGGCGTAGTCCTCCGGGGCGGGGCGGTGTCCCGGGAAAATGTCATCCAGCCGTTTGAGGGCATCCTCGTTGAGGGTCACATCCAAGGCCCGGATTGCGGCGTCCAGCTGCTCCTGGGTGCGTGGCCCAACGATGGGCGCCGTCACGGCAGGCTGATGAAGAAGCCAAGCCAGGGCAACGTCCCCGGGCTTCTGCCCGAGTTCGTCCGCGAAATCCTCGTACTGACGGATCTGGTCCTCATGCTTGCGCAGCGTCTCCAGCGCACGGCCTTCCGTGCGGCGGACGCCCTGCTCCTCCTTCTTCAGCACGCCACCCAGCAGGCCGCCCTGCAGGGGAGACCACGGGATCAAACCGAGTCCGTACTGCTGCGCCGCGGGGATGACTTCAAGCTCAAGTTCGCGCCGGAAGAGGTTGTAGATGGACTGCTCGCTGACCAGTCCGGTGTAGTTGCGCCTGCGGGCGGCTTCCTGGGCCTGGGCAATGTGCCAGCCTGCAAAGTTGCTGCTGCCCGAATACAGGATCTTGCCCTGCTGCACGGCCACCTCGATTGCCTGCCAAATCTCATCCCACGGTGTCTGGCGGTCGATGTGATGGAACTGGTAGATGTCGATGTAATCCGTCTGCAACCGCTTCAAGCTGGCATCCAGGGCACGACGGATGTTCAGGGCGGAGAGCTTGGACTCATTGGGGCGATCCGTCATGGTGCCGTACAGCTTGGTGGCCAGCACTGTCCGTTCCCGGCGCTCGCCGCCCTTTGCGAACCAGCGCCCGATGATTTCTTCGGTCCATCCCCGGTGGCCGGAACCGCCATAGACGTTGGCGGTATCGAAGAAGTTGATGCCGGAATCCAGTGCACAATCCATGATGGAGTGCGCGGTGGCTTCGTCCGTCTGGGGACCGAAGTTCATGGTCCCGAGGCAGAGGCGTGAAACTTTCAGGCCGGAACGGCCAAGGTGGGTGTACTGCATGCTGTTGTGTCCTTTTGTTTAGAACTACGGTGTCTGTTTAGAACTGGGTAAAAGCCGCGACGGCGGGATCGGAACCTATGCGGGCTCCGGCCTCCAGGGCGGTGATGGCAGCCAGTTCGGATTGGGTAAGGGTGAGATCGGCGGCGCCGAGGTTTTCCCGCATCCTGGCAGAGTCGGCGGACTTGGGGATCACGATGGTTCCCTGCGCGAGGTGCCACGCCAGAATTACCTGTGCCGGAGTTGTTTCATGTGCAGCGGCCACCAAGGCCACTACCTCGGCGTTCAGGTCCTTGCCCTGTCCCAGCGGGCTGTAGGCCTCCACTGCGATGCCGAGATCGCGGCACTTGTTTGCCAGATCGCCTTGTTGGTACGTGGGGTGCAGCTCGATCTGGTTTACGGCGGGCACTATGTCCGCTTCCCGCAGCAAGGTATCCAGATGGTCTGTGAGGAAGTTGGAGACGCCGATGGCCCGGATCTGCTTGTCCTGGTGGAGCTTCTCCATCTCCTTCCAAGCCTGGGTGTACAGCCCTTGCGAAGGGACGGGCCAGTGGATCAGGTAAAGGTCCACTGCTTCCAGGCCAAGGGCATCGCGGCTGCGCTGGAAGGCGTCGTACGCCTCACCCTGCTCGCCGTTGCGGAGCTTGGTGGTGATGACGAGGTCTTCCCTGGGAAGGCCCGAGGCGGCGATGGCAGCACCCACGCCTGCCTCGTTACGGTAGGCAGCTGCGGTATCGATGTGCCGGTACCCTGCCTCCAAGGCGTCTTCCACCACCTTCTGTGTTTCTTCCGGAGGCACCTGGAAAACACCGAATCCGAGCTGGGGAATGGTGACGCCGTTGTTTAGGGTCAGCTCTGGCATGAGGTCTCCTTCGAGGTAGATATTTCTGGGCCTGGCCGCTGCTTCCTGTGGGTTCGGCTGCTGCGCCGGTTGCCAGAAAGCGTTTTCGGGAGGCTCTGTACCGAGCCTATTCAGTTTTCGTCGCAGAGTCAGCAATCCAGACTGATCCTGTTTTTCCTAGGTCTGGTAGTCCTACCCAAAATGGTGGTCCTGCTCTGGTCCTTCCAGCTGCGATAACGGCAGAATGGACGGATGGGTCAAAGCGCCGAGTTCGGAAAATTCCTCAAAGTCATGCGTGCCCGCCTCTCGCCCGAGGACGCCGGGGCTCCGCAGTCCAACGGCTCCCGCAGGGTTCCGGGCCTCCGCCGCGAAGAGGTGGCCAGGCTCTCCGGCGTGAGCACGGACTACTACACACGCCTGGAGCAGGGCCGGAACATCCATCCGTCCAAGGCCGTCCTCGATTCCGTTGCACGGGCGTTGCGCCTGGACGCGGGGGAGCATGCGCACATGTTGGACCTGCTGGAGCACTGCGCCAGTTCGGCCGGCAATCCGGGCCCCGCCCAAAAGGTGCGCCCTGCCTTGCGGCAGCTGCTGGACGCCGTCGGGGATGTTCCCTCAATGGTCCTGGGGCGACGCGCTGACGTTTTGGCCGGAAACCGGATGGCGCATCTGCTGTTCACGGATTTCACAGCACTACCCGCGGCCGAACGGAACCTGACCCGCTGGATCATTCTGGATCCTGCGGCCAAGGACCTGTTCAGGGACTGGAAAACCGTGGCCGCCGAGGCAGTGGGCGCCTTGCGGATGGACGTGGGCAGGCACCCCAACGATCCCCAGACCAACCAGCTCGTGGGCGAACTTGCCGTGCACAGCGAGCATTTCCGTCAATGGTGGGCGGGACACAGGGTGGCCACACGGTCTGCCGGGATTGTCCGCCTGCACCACCCTGTGGTGGGCGACCTTGAACTGAACTTTGAAACCCTGGGCCTCCCGGACGATCCCGACCAGCACCTGAGGGTCTATTCCGCGAAGGTGGGTTCGCCGTCGTCGGACGCCTTGACGCTGCTCAGCAGCTTTGGCGAGGTATCGGCGGAGACCATCCCGGCCCCCGAACCCGCCCGCCGGGATGACAGTTAATGCCAATGTTCGTCTGAAACATTGGCATTAACTGTCATCTCGCGGAGGAAGGGATCAGCGCTCCAAGCGGAAGCCAAGCTTGATGGTTACCTGCCAGTCGGCAATTGCGCCGTTCTCCAGGTGGCCGCGGATCTCCTTCACCTCGAACCAGTCGAGGTTACGCAACGTCTGGGCGGCAGCGGCGATGCCATTCCTGACGGCCGCATCGACGCCCTCGGAAGAAGTGCCAACAATTTCGGAAACGCTATATGTGTGGTCAGCCATGGTGCTCCTCATCATCGTCCCTGAATCTTGAAAATGCTGGCCCGCTCGGCAGGCCGTTCATGCAGACTAGCCCACGGACGTCCGTGCGGGCCAGAGGTCCGGCAGGCTCAGCTTTCGCGCCAGTCATTGCCTGTGATGTGCGATCCTGCGTGCGGTCCCATTTGGAGCATTCCGCCGTCCACGGGCCACGAGGCGCCAGTGACGTAGCTGGAATCCGGGGAGGCCAGGAAAGCGATGACGGCCGCAATTTCGCGTGCGTCACCGGGACGGCCCAGCGGCACGCCAGGCCGCTCCTTCTGCCTTGGGTCCTCGTCCGTTTGCCCGGTCATGGGTGTTGCGATCTCGCCGGGAGCAACATTGTTGGCAGTAATGCCGAACTCCGCGAGCTCCAGCGCCATGGTCTTGATGAGCCCGCCAAGGCCGTGTTTGGAGGCATCGTAGGCAGAGGCTCCGACCCGCGGCTGGAACTCGTGGACGCTGGTGACCGCGATGATGCGTCCGCCGCGGCCAGCGTTGACCATGCGTTTGGCAGCTGCCTGCATGGCCACGAAGGCGCCGTTGAGGTTGGTGTCCAAAGTGGACATCCAGGTGTCGTAATCCAGGTCCAGGAACTTGGTGCCATCGCCCGTTCCGGAGTTGTTGACGAACACGTCCAGGCCGCCGAGCTCCTCGGCCAGCTTGTCAATGCTGGCAGCGGTTTCGGAGACGTTCGTGGTGTCCAGATGGTGTACCACCGCCTTGCGGCCCAGGCCGCGGACCTCTTCCGCAGTGTCCTCGGCACCCTGCTGGTCCGTGTGCCAGGTGATGCCGACATCCATGCCTGCCTTGGCCAGCGCAACCGCCGTGGCGCGTCCAATCCCTGAGTCAGATCCTGTGACGATGGCGGTTTGCGGGGAAAATGATGCCTCGCTCATGTCCTTGCCTTTCGGTCGCGTGATGGTTCCGATGACTTATCCCTACCCGGACACGCCGGATCGTAAACACGGAGGCTGGAAGATGCCGGTTCTTCGCGGATCCCGGCGGCGGATGGTGATGGAGTGTAGATTTTTAGCAGCACCACCAGTGAATTCCCACAACCAGGAGTACTCATGTCTGAAGTTATTGTCGTCGGCGTTGACAGCAGCGAAACGGCCAAGCGCGCAGCCGTGGCAGCAGCGAAGCTTGCCACAGCCCTTGGCGCCGAGTTGCATGTCATCAGCGGGTTCTCCGATGACCGCATTGAAGAATTTGGCAGCGGCAGCGACAGGATCACGGTTTCTTCGGCCGACTCCGCAGAATACGTAGCCCGCAAGGTCTCTGAGGAACTTGATGTTCCCAGCGGCAACATCAAGTACTTCGCGGCCCGCGGTACGCCGGCCAACGCGCTCATCAACTACGCCGAGACCAACAACGCCTCGCTGATCGTGGTGGGAAACAAGCGGATGAAGGGCCTGGGCCGTGTCCTTGGCAGCATCGCCAACAGCGTGGCACACGGTGCTCCGTGCGACGTCTACATCGTGAACACGGACGTCGACTAAACCCGACTAAACGGGGGACAGTAGACGTGCCAATGGGCTTCCATTGGCACGGTTGCTGTCCCCTGCCTGGGTTAAGCCTCCAGGACGTACGTCTTCAGGTCGTCCAGGGTTTGCTGCATATGGGCGTCCATGGCCAGCCGGGCCTCGTGCGGATTCCGAGACTCCAGGGCCGCCGCAATTTTCCGGTGATGGCCGATCGCGTGCTCCTGGATGTCAGCGAAAGCTGAGGTCTGCGTCCGCCGTGCCTCGAGTACACGATGCAGCGGCTCGAACAGTACGGCCACGAAGACGTTGCCCGACGCATGGAGGATGACATCGTGGAAAGCGAGATCGGCTTCCACGAAGGCGGCCACGTCATTGACTTCGTGTGCGGCCTGCATCTTTTCAACGTGCTCTTTGAGGGCGATCAGCTCGTTGTCGGAGATACGTTCCGCTGCGAGTTCGCAGGCGCCGGTCTCCAGCATCCGGCGTAGCTCAATGAGCTGAATGGCAGCGGCCGCGTCTTTTGTTCCTTCGGAAGCAGCACGCAGGACGGCCTCCAGGGATGCCCACTGGTTCAGCGGATTGACGAATGTTCCTCGGCCACGTTCCACGCTGAGGATCCGCTGTGCCTCGAGCGTTTTCATGGCTTCGCGCACGGTCATGCGGCTCACCTCGTGCCGGGCGCTGAGCTCCAGTTCGCCCGGAACAATTGTCCCGGGCGGAAACTCGCCTGCGATGATCCGGTCCAGCAGCTCATCAGCAACGACGCCCACCAGCGACTTGCGTGCCATGTATCCCCATTTCCTGTAATTCATACCCTCCCGCACCTCATGGATGTTTTCCTCCAGGCGCGGATGGTTGTCAGACATCTTACGCTGGCGGTGGCCAGCTCGTTTTCCAAAATTCACACAAAGTCGTGACGCATTCTTCCGGCTGCTCCCAGTGGACGCTGTGACCGGCGTCGGGAATGGCCTTCAGGGTGCGCGTCGGGCTTGCCGCCACGAACGACGTCATCTGCTCGATTGACCGGACGCGGTCGCCCGTTCCAGCGATGACCAGCAGCGGCGCCTGAACGCGGCTGGGCACTGAAGGTTCGACGCCGGTCATGGCCGCCCAGGCGCTGGCGGACAGAACATGTAACGGCGTATCGAATCCTTTGCTGAGCAACTCCATGTCTTCCGGGGAGAGGTGCCCGTACCAGGCGTTCATGAGCTTCAGCTTGGTGCCCGCGTCGAAGTATCCCTGCTCCAACTGTGACACCAGGAGGTTCTTGAAGGCCTCGTTTGGAGGTGCCGGAACCATTCCTACCAGCGTCACTGTTGCCACTAGTTCCGGATGCTTTGCCGCCAAGGTCAGTGACACGCTGCCGCCCATCGAATGCCCCACCAGGTGCGCCGGCCCTTTCGTGCGGGCGCGGATCGCTGCTGCGACGGAAGCGGCGGCAGAGTCCAGCGTCCACTCGAAGTCCGGTGGCGTGTCCTCGCCGGGGTGATAGCCGGGGAGGTCGAGGATCCACACTTCGCGTCCGGCGTCGAGCAGTAGCTTTGCCAGCCGCTCCCAGTACACGGATCCCGAAGCCCAGCCGTGGATGAGCACAACGGGGATTTGCCCGCCGGGGGAAGGCGAGGGGGTTCTCACGTCCACGAAGGGGAGTGGAATTGCGGTGCCGGCCATGTCTCCAGACTAGTGACGCACGGCATCTTGCGCGGTGAAGAGCGCTGTGTCACACTGGCTATGAAATGTTAGATGTCTGACATCTTACATTCACTAAACCGCTACACAGATTTCCCACGATGGAGTGCACCGTGACCCTTGAAGCAGACGTTCTGGCCGCTTTCCCGGCGGAGGTCCAGATTCCGGCCCAGCTGGTTGCGGACGCCGTTGCCACATCCTCGGCGGCGTCCCCCCGCGTCCTGGTAGTCCTCGACGACGACCCCACGGGAACGCAGTCGGTCGCGGATCTCGCTGTTCTCACCCGTTGGGACGTCGCGGACTTCACTTGGGCCTTCAATCACATTCGCGAGAGCCAGACCAAGCCCGCCGTCTACGTCCTCACCAACACCCGCAGCTTGGACCCTGCAGAAGCAGCGGCGCGGAACGAGGACATCGTCCGGAATGCGCTGGCAGCAGCGGCCGGGAAGATCAGCCTTGGCTTCGTCAGCCGCAGCGACTCCACCCTGCGCGGCCACTACCCGCTCGAGCCGGACGTCATCGCCGCTACGGTCGCCGCCGAAACCGGTGAGGTCACCGACGGCGTCGTCATCGTTCCGGCATTCCCCGACGCCGGTCGCGTGACCATCGGAGGTGTGCACTACATGCGCGGCACCGGGGAAGAAGCCGGCACCCTAACCCCGGTGTCCGAGACGGAATTCGCGAAGGACGCGTCCTTCGGTTTCGCCAACTCCGAGATGGCCAAGTATGTGGAGGAGAAGTCGAAGGGCCGGTTCCCGGCAAGCGATGTAATCGTCCTTGACCTCAACATCATCCGTGCCGGCGCATCGGCCCAGGACCCGGCCATTTCCGCGAAAGCCATCGCTGACACCATTGATTCCGCTACCAACTCCACGCCGATCGTGGCCGACATCGTCACCGAAAACGACTTCCGTGCTCTGGCCCTGGGCCTCGAAGAAGCCGAACGACGCGGCAAGAAGCTCCTCTACCGCGTGGGCCCGCCGTTCGTCCGTGGCCGCATTGGCCAGGAAATCCGCACCGCACTCACCTCCGAAGAGGCCTACGCCGGCAACACTCCCTCCACAGCCGGCGGCCTGATCGTGGTTGGCTCGCACGTTGGCGTCACCACCCGCCAGCTCAACGCACTCACGGCAGAGCACAGCTCCGCGCGGATCATCGAGATCGACGTCGAGAAGCTCCTCGCAGCCGAAACCGAACCGGAGGCCGACGCTTACATCGCAACCGTTGTGTCCGACGTCGTCGACGCACTCCGCCAGGGCGACGTGATCGTCCACACCAGCCGCCTGCTCATCAAGACCGACGACGCCGCCGCGAGCCTGAAGATCGCACGCACCGTCTCGGCCGCCGTCGTCAATGTAGTGAACCGGACGCTGAAAACCTTCCCGCCGCGGTTCGTCATCGCCAAGGGTGGCATCACGTCCTCGGATGTTGCGGCCCACGGACTGGAAATCCGGCACGCGATCGTCCGCGGACCGATGCTGCCGGGCATCGTCTCGCTCTGGGAACCGGTGGATGGCCCCGCGAAGGGCATCCCGTACATCGTGTTCGCCGGCAATGTGGGCGATGACCAGTCCCTCGCCCAGGTCACCCGCAAACTCAGCGCCACTTTCTAACCATCCCCACTTGCCCCCTAACCTCGCAAGCTCGGCCAGGGAACCCGGCAAGCGTGGCCCCTATTTATCGGAGAACACCATGACCAGCAGCAACTACACCATCACCGTTCTGGGCCTCGGCGCCATGGGCCTGCCCATGGCCACCCGCCTCGCGTCCGAGTTGACCGTCCACGGTTTCGATATCGCCGAGCCCCGCCTGGAGCTTGCCGCGGCAGCCGGCATCAAGACTTTTGCTTCTGCCCGCGAAGCCTCGCAGGATGCCGACGCGCTGCTCCTGGCCGTTCGCAATGGTGAGCAGCTCAACGATGTCCTGTTCGGCGAAAACGGCGTTGCCTCGGTTCTGAAGCCGGGCGCCGTCGTGATCCTTGGCAGCACGGTGGGCACCGAAGCCATCCCCGCCACGGTCGAAAAACTGGCCGGGTACGGTGTTTCACTCGTGGACGCGCCACTGTCCGGTGGACCGAAACGTGCGGGTGAAGGCGATCTGCTCATCGTCGTTGGTGCCGAGCCGGAGGCGCTTGAAAAGGCCCGGCCCGCGCTGGAACTGTTGGCTTCCACCCTGAGCATTGTTGGCGATAAGCCCGGCGACGGCCAAGCACTCAAAACCGTCAACCAGTTGCTCTGCGGCGTGCACATCGCCGCAGCTGCAGAGGCCATGGCCCTTGCCGACGCCCTCGGCCTCGATCAGGCCAAGACCCTCGCCGCGCTGGAAGCCGGAGCTGCCGGTTCCTTCATGCTGTCCAACCGCGGCCCCCGCATCCTGGAGGCCTACACCGAGGACGGAGCCGAGGTCCTCAGCCGCCTGGACATCTTCGTCAAAGACATGGGCATCGTCGGCAAAGCCACCCGCGCTGCCGGCCTTGCTGCACCCGTTGCCGCCGCTGCAGAACAGCTTTACCTTCTCGGCCAGGCCCAAGGCCTCGCCGCCGCCGACGACTCCGCCGTCATCAAGGTTGTCGCGCCCACAAAGCGCACCAACTAACCCAATAAAAACCCGCGACGACGGCGGTCCCCCCTTCGCCGTCGTCGCCACCTCCCGCCGGTCTTCTCTAGACTGGTATGTCAAAGGAGACACCCCCAATGAATCCCCTCATCAACTCCTTGGTGGTCCGGGCTGCTGATGCCCCCGCCATCAAACCGGCTGTGGAACTGGGAACACCCCTGTTGCTGACCATCGCTGCTGCGGGCATTGCCCTGCTGCTGGTGCTGATTATCCGCTTCAAGATCCAGGCCTTCGTTGCCCTGTTGGCTGTCAGCATCCTGGTAGGCGTGGCAGCCCAGATTCCGCTCAAGGACATCTTCACCGTGGTGGCCAACGGCGTTGGCAGCACCATGGGCAAGGTTGCTTTGTTGATTGCCCTCGGCGCCATTCTTGGCCGCATGATCGAGGTATCCGGCGGCGTGCAGTCGCTGGCCACCCATTTCACTGAGAAGCTGGGCGCCAAGCGTGTTGCCATCGCCTTGACGGCCGTGGGCTTCCTCGTGGCGATTCCCGTGTTCTTCGAGGTGGGCGTCATCGTCCTCGTCCCGATTGTCTATGCCTTCGCCAAGATCGCGAACGTTCACCCCATCAAATTCGGCCTGCCCATGGCCGGCATCATGCTGTCCATCCATGTGGCAGTCCCGCCGCACCCGGGAATCGTTGCAGGCGCCGGCGTCTTCGGCGCTGACATTGGCCTCATCACCCTGATCTCGCTGATCATCTGCGTGCCGCTTGGCTTCCTGTCCTACTGGGTTGCCAGCATCATGAACCGCAAGGACTACGAACTGCTTCCAGTCGTCAAGGCGCAGGTGGACGAATTCGGTTCCGAGTCCCTGGTCCACGTGGGCTCTGACGGTCCCGGCGCCCGCGCCATTGCCCCTCCGCGTCCCGGCCTGATCATGTTCCTGATCGCCGCTCCAATCGTCCAAATCCTCGTAGGCACGCTGGGGACGCTGACCATTGCCAAGGACAACTACTGGTACGGCGTGGCCGCGTTCATCGGCAACCCGTTCTTCGCGCTCCTCGTGGCGGTAGCCCTCTCCTTCTTCCTGCTGGCGGTCCGCCGCACCTGGTCACTCAAGGAAACCGGCGAGATCTTCGAAGGCGCCCTTCCTCCCATTGCGTCCATCCTCATGGTTGTCGCCGCGGGCGGCGTGTTCGGTGAAGTCCTCCGCACCTCCGGCATCGGCGCAGCCCTGTCCCACACCCTGGACAGCCTGGGCCTGCCGGTGATCGTTCTCGGCTTCGTTATCTCCCTTGCACTGCGCGCCGCCCAGGGCTCGGCCACCGTTGCCATTGTCACGACTACCGGCCTGCTCACTTCCGCAGTGATGGAAGGCGGCTACACGCCCGCCCAGATCGCCGTGATCGTGATCGCCATCGGATTCGGCGCGTTGGGGTTGTCCCACGTGACGGACGCAGGATTCTGGACCGTGATCCGCTACTACGGCCTTACTGTCACCGACGGCCTCAAGACCTGGACGGTCCTCACCACCATCCTGGGCCTGGCCGGCTTCGCGCTGACGTATGTTGCCTGGATCCTGGTGGGAGGCCTGGCCCACTAATGCGCGCCAAACTGGATCAGTTGGTCATTTCCGCGCTCGCTGACGGCTCTGCTGTTCCAGCCTTCACCTGCTACGACTTCACGACCGCGCTGGCCGTTGTTTCGGCGGCGGAAGAAGCCCGGCTCGGCGTGATCCTGCTCGTAGCTCCGAAGACGGCCTCCACCCCCAACGGGCTCAGACTCATCGCAGCACTTCGCGGCCTCGCCGACGACGCCAGCATCCCCGTGTCCGTCCAACTGGACCACGCCTCGGACCTGCAGGTCATCCGCGACTCCGTGGCTGCCGGTGCCGATGCCGTGCTGGCGGATGGTTCGTCCTTGCCGTTCGAGGACAACATCGCCTTGGTCCGCGAAGTCCGTGCCGCGCTGGATGCGCAAGGAGCGTCCGACGTCGTAATCGAGGCAGAGCTGGGTGGCCTGGCGGGCGACGAGGACAAGGCATTCGGTACCGAAGATTCAGCGCACGACGCCGGTACTTCAGTCGCCGGCCTCACTGACCCGGCGCAGGTGGCCGAGTTCGTTGCGCGGACCGGAGCGCAACTGCTCGCCGTTGCGGTGGGTAACGTCCACGGAAAGTACAAGGGCGAGCCCAACATCCGCTGGGATGTACTCCATGAAGTTGCTGCACGGACGGAGGTTCCTTTGGTGCTGCACGGCGCCTCCGGCATCCCCGCTGAACAGCTTTCAAAGGCTCCTTCCATGCAGGTTGGCAAGGTGAACTTCAATACCGAGCTGCGCACCGGAATCCTGGCGACCCTCGAAGCTGAAACCGCCGCCCACCGGGCCGACGGTGAGAACCTCCAAGGCTTGCTGGCGCGATGGAACGGATCCGCGTGGTCCTTCGCAGGCGCGACACTCGCCATGCTGAGTGACTGACACAACCCCGCCCTCACGGGCGTCGTAACATGGGGAGGCTAGGATCAGACCATGATCCTGGCCTCCCTGATTTTCGCCCTGCTTGCGGCGTTGCTCCACGTGTACATCTTCACCATGGAATCCATCACGTGGACCAAGCCAGCTACATGGAAGCGATTCAGCGTGACATCGCAGGCCGACGCCGAAACCACCAAGCCACTTGCCTACAACCAGGGTTTTTACAACCTCTTCCTGGCCATCGGCGCATTGATAGGCATCATCGCAGTGGCCATGGGTGCTCCGCAGGTGGGCTGGACCCTCGTCTTCAGCTGCTGCGGTTCCATGCTCCTTGCGGCACTGGTGCTCGCAGCGAGTGGCAAAAAGTACCTCCGCCCTGCGGTTCTCCAAGGGACAACGCCGCTGCTCGCCGTCGTGCTTGGCGTGCTGGCTGTCCTTTAGGGCGCTCTTGCTTAGTGCTCCGGTTGCTTAGTGCTCCGGTTGCTTAGTGCTCCGGCGGGCCGCTCTGCGCGGCCTGGTCCATCCACACAACTTCCCAGTGGTGGCCGTCGAGGTCACGGAACGCCCTGCTGTACATGAACCCGAGGTCCTTGGGGTCGTACGTCTCGGAACCTCCGGCCTCGACCGCCTTGGCGGCCAGGGCATCAACACCTTCGCGGCTGTCGGCAGAGATGGCAACAATTGCCCCGACCGAGCTCCGGGTGTCCGCGATGGGCTGATCGGTGAACTGACTGAATTTGTCGTGAGTCAGGAGCATTGTGTAGATGGTGTCGCTAAAGACCACGCAAGCGGCAGTCTCATCGGTGAAGTTTGGATTGATGGCGTAACCGAGGGAAGTGTAGAACGCCTTGGACGCCTCGAGGTCGCTGACGGGCAGGTTCACGAAAATGGACGTAGTCATGGGGTCGATCCTGCCGGTGTTTCGCCATTCCGTCCAGAGCACCGTATGACCTTGTGGATAACGCTTACGAAGTCTCCCTCCATAGCGGCAGGGGCACCACGCTGCGACTGCGACCCGCTTCGTCAAGGACGTGGCCCAACCGCTTGAAGGTCCGCACCACCGCCTGCCTTGAGATGACTGCACTTCCTGGAGCCCGCTGGGCAAGTTCACGTTCGTAAGCCTGGACCTCCAGATAGTCCCGGACCCACAAAGTGACCAGCAGGTTCTGTGCGCCAAGGACTTGGGCGCTCAACCGGCAATTGGGCAACGACGCGAAGAAGCTGCCCACACCGTCAACGAACTCAGCTGGAACGTTCAGGACGAGCGTCACTTCCCTCAGGCCCTGCTGGGCGGAGCTGGACGCATCGCACCTCAGCGTCATGTAGCCGGTTGCCAGGAACCGTTCCACCCGCCGTCGGGCTGTTTGGGGCGAAACGCGGCAGGCGGCACCCAGTTCCGCCCAGCTCGCCCTGCCATCCTTGGCGAGCTCCTCCAACAACGCTGCATCAAGCCGGTCCGGCGCGTAGGCCGACTGCTCGGGCAGGGGTTCCGCTGACACGAGCCTTGCGCGCGCGGGTTCCAGCGTGCCACTGCGCCATTCTGAGGCCTGCCGATACAACTTGGTGACGAAAACGACCTCACGATGCGTGACGCCGGGCAGCCTTGGAAAGGCGCCGGTGACGATATCCATCAACTCTTCATGGCTGGATGCAAAGCAGTCAATGAAGAGATCGTGCGCACCTGTCACTAGAGAAACTGTGCCGAATGCAGGTTCGGAGCACAGCTGCTCAATCAGCGCCTCGCTCTCGCTGGGCGAGGATGACAGATGGATGAAGGCTGACCACCCGGCACTGAGATAGCGCTGTCCGGGTGCAGGTGTGATCCAAGCCTGGCCTTGGCCGGCAAGAGCGTTCCATCGCCTTGCCACTGTGGGCGCAGACAGCTCAAGGGCGTCGGCAATCCGGCTCCACTCTGCCCGCGGATTGATTTGGAGGGCATTCAGGATTTCGAGGTCCAGCTCGGAAATTATGGCTGATTCGTTCACTGAGGCCTTCCTTGTGTGTATTTCAAACAATTTCCCAGCCAGTCTAAACGAGGGCAATATCGTCGTGACTCGCATCACTAATCGGCGGCACCCTCAACAGGCCAAGACCACAAGGAAGCACATGGGAAGCAAGACAGCACCAGCGGCGGCGTCTGGAACGACGCGCCGGTCCATTGCGGGAATGATCTTCGCAATGGCATTGATTGAATCACTGAGCGGGGTCACCCAGGGGTACTTGAACCCCATCCTCCCCGCGCTCGGACCCGTCTTCGAGATTGACGACCCCACCATCAACGGCATCTTCCTGATCTCCAACGTGAGCTTTGCAGTCCTCACCCCGATCATTTCAAGGCTCGGAGACAGCTACGGGTACAGGCTGGTGCTGCGCTGGTCCACAGGGGTTGTGACGGCAGGAGTTCTTCAGATGGCCTTGTGGCCCTCGCTGTGGACGGTGACGATCGGCGTGGTCATGCTTACGTGCGTGGTGGGCTTCATCCCCCTCATGATGGGCATCCTGCGCGTTAGCAGCCCTGGGCATACGCGCACTGGTGTGAGCGTCATGATCGGGATGCTCATGATCATGGTGGGAGCGGGCGGGCTTTTTGCCGGAATCGTTGGGGTCACCAGCCCGACGCTCGGTTTCTGGGTGGCTGTTCCTTTCGCGGTGGTCGCGTTCATTTCTTCCTTCTTACTGCCCGACGCCGGTGTGCCGACCCGCGAGGGCATCGCCCTTGGGCCGTTGCTGGCTTGCTCGCTCGGTCTCATTGGTTTTGTTGTGGCGCTCTCGATGGCGCCCGAATGGGGTTGGCTGGATGCCCGCACCTTGGCCGCTGGCCTGCTGGGAGTATCCCTGCTGGCCTACTGGGCCAAGCGTGATTACAGCGCAAACCAGGGTAAGCGCTTCATGGACCTGCGGATGCTGGCCATTCCGCGGATCCGCTCCATCTCACTGGCTACTTTCTTCTTTGGCTTCGCGTCCATCAGCTACTTCGGCACCAACGGGATATTCCTGCACTCCAATCCTGAAAAGACGGGTTACGGATTTGCCCTGAGCCCCCTGATGATCGCCATTGTCCTGGCCTTGGCTTCCGTGCTGTCCCTTTTGTCCTCGCTGCTCACGGCCCGGGCTTTGCGAAAATTCGGTGAGCGGGCCACGCTCGTGTTTGCCGGTGTCTTGCTCGCAGTCGGATTCCTGGTCATGATGCTGGCCCACAGTTCCCTCGCCGGCTATTGCCTGGGCTTTGCGATGTTCAACCTAAGCCTGGGAATGTACCAGGCCGGAACCCGCGCATTGTCCGTGGAAGGAGTCCCATTGGAGGAAACTTCAACTGCTGCCGGGCTCAATGAGCTCGCGTTGTCCGTCGGGATCGCGGTGGGCGCGGCCGTGGTGAAGCTGATCTCCTCCGCGTCCGTGGAGTCCGGGCACATTTCAGAGTCCGGGCTGCAGGGCATCTGGGGAGCCCTTGCTGTGGCCGCACTCGTCGCGGCGGCCGCAAGCGCCCGCTACCCAAAGCGCGAAAACGCCGGGGTGTCCGCATGACCGCCACTGGACTTAACAGCCTAAGCCGCGGGGCCGCCGTCGTACGCGTATCCCAAAGCGACATCGAGGCCAGGCTGAAGGCTGCCACAGAGCGGTGGAAACCGGACCTGCTGGACCTCAGCCACGCCATCCACGCCGATCCTGAGCTCGGCGGGCAGGAGTTCCGTGCAGTCAAGCGGATCAGGCGGCTACTCCATGCGGCGGGCTTCCGCTTCGATGATCGCCAGCCACTACAACCCACCGCCTTTAGTGCGCGGCTGGGAACCGGAGACCTGGTTGTGGCGCTGTGCGTTGAGTACGACGCCCTGCCCGCCATTGGCCACGCATGCGGACACAACGTGAACGCGGCCAGCGCGATGGGAGCAGCGCTGGCCCTGGCGGCAGTCGCTGACGAACTCGGCATCACTGTCAAGGTGCTCGGAACGCCGGCGGAGGAGACCACCGGTGGGAAGGTCGATCTCATTGACGAAGGGTTTTTCGACGACGTGTCCCTGGCAATGATGGCCCATGCCGCGGCAAAGGACGTGGTGGGCGGTTCGTCGCTGGCGATGTCCATGTGGGACGTGTTGTTCGAAGGCAGGCCGGCCCACGCAGCTGCCGCCCCGATGGAAGGAGTCAACGCCCTGGACGCACTTGTCGTCGCCCAGACGGCTGTCGCGCTGGCCAGGCAACAGCTCCCGATCGGGTCGATCATTTCGCTGATCGTCACCGAAGGCGGAAGCGCCGTCAACGTCATCCCCGAGCGCGCAAGGGCGAGCATTGAGATGCGGGCTCCGAGCATCGAAAAGCTGCGCATCATCCAGGACAAGGTGCGGCGCTGCCTCGAAGCAGGCGCCCACGCCAGCGGTTGCACCCTGGATGTCACGCCAGCGGGCAATGACTACGCCGAACTCCGACAAGACCCGTTCCTGTCGGATGCCTACCGGGCAGCCATGACGGCCATCGGACGGGACGTCGTCTTCAATACCGAGCCAGTGGCCTCCACGGACATGGGCAACGTCTCCCAACTGGTGCCAACCATCCACCCCATGGTTGGCTACGACGTCCGTGGCGCAGCCCATCACACAGCAGAGTTCGCGGCCTTCGGCGCTTCGGCCGGCGCCGACAAGGCAGTACTTGACGGATCGTACGGCCTGGCCGCGGCAGCGTGCGCCGGTGCCTTGGACCCGGAGGAACGAGGGCGGTTACTGGCCAGGGTGCGCCGCTAGCACCTGCCAACGCCGGCACCGCTGGTCCCCACGGCACCCGGGGCGGACAATGGAGTCAACACGCAGGAGCGTGTATTCGTGGGGAGGGCCATGCAGCGGGGAAAGCCGGTTCATCCAGGCGCCAGCCGAAGCACGGCTGTGCCGGCGGCTTCGGCTGCGCGGCTGGAACCGGCTGTGCATCGTGAACCGGTTGTGCAGCGTGATCCAGCGATCGACCTCGTCCGCTTCATCTGCCTGCTCCTGGTGGTCGCGGCCCACTGCATGATGGTCAGTCCCGTCCTGCACAGGGATGGGAAAGTCACCACGGAAAACACCCTCATGGAGCAAAGCTGGTTCACGCCCGTGGTTTGGGTGCTCATGATCGTGCCGTTGTTCTTCGTTCTGGGCGGCGTCACCGGGTTGCAGTCGTGGCGACGCCTGCAAGCACGCGGCGGCACAGGCTTCGACTTCGCCCAGCTGAGACTGCTGCGTCTGGTCAGGCCAGCCATGGCCCTGCTCGCCATCATGTGGGCGGGGCTCTGGCTGGCTCTGCTCAGCGGCGTTGACCCCCAGGTGATCCAGTTGATGACCACCGGGGCTGCGATGCCACTCTGGTTCCTGGCTGCCTACCTCACGGCCCAACTCAGCATCCCGCTCATGGCCCGGCTTCATCAACGTGCCCCGCTGCCTACGTTGGGCGTCCTCGTGGCGCTGATCATTACCGTCGACTCCCTCCGCGGCGCTGTCCCGGTTCTTGCCTTCGTCAACATGGTGTTTGTCTGGTGCGCAGTCCAGCAGCTCGGCTTCCTCATGGCGGACGGCTTTTTTGAGCATCGCAGCAGAACCTGGTTGGTAGGGGCGATCATAGTCAGCAACGTGTTGCTCGGGCTGGTGACCGGCGTGGCCGTATATCCGGGCAACATGGTGGTGAACATCAACCCACCCAACCTTTGCCTGCTCCTGCTGGCGATTTCACAGACTGCCACCCTCCAACTTCTGGGCAAAGGCATACGCTGGATCGCCTCTGTCCGCTGGGTCCAGGCGACAATTGCGGTGGCGGGCCGCCGGTCCATGACCGTCTACCTCTGGCATCTTCCTCTCCTGGTGGGCATGTCCGGACTCCTCTTGCTCACCGACTTTCCCAAACCCCCCGACGGCACAGCGGAATGGTGGTGGGCGCGAATCCCCGTCTTCTTCGCCGTCGTAGCCCTGCTGCTGCCGGTCGTGCTGCTCCTCGGTCGCCTCGAGGACCGTCCGACGGCGGCCAGCCACGCGCGGGGTCCCTCGCGCACCGCTGTGGTGACGGCCGCCGTCGTGGTCTTTGTCCCCGTTGCGGATGCCGCGTTCAACGGCCTGACGCTGGCGCTCCTGGGCGGGGGAGCGGCATGCTTCGCGCTCGCGGTACTGCTGCTTGGCAGGGTCCCGACGCCGGTGCTGCCGCCACCGGGCCCGGACGGGAGGCAAACACGCGGGGGAAAACGGTCCACATTGCCAGCGCCCGGTTTACGTGCCAATCTCGAATCATGACCGAGCACACTGAATCATTGGCAGACTCATTCCGCGCTGGCGTCACCACAGTGCGCAACGATAAGTTCCACCGCTATGAACTCCGCGTAGACGGTGAGTTGGCGGTGATGTCCCAATTCATCGATCGGCCCGGTCACATCGATTTCACGCATACCGAGACAAAGCCACAGTTCAAAGGCCAAGGGCTGGCCAAGGTGCTGGCCCACTTCGCCTTGGACGATGTGGTGGCGTCCGGCAAGCGCATCATTCCGCATTGCCCGTACATCGCGGCATACCTGCAGAAGCATGAGGGCTACGAGCAGGACGTCGACTGGCCCGCCGAGAAACCTGTAGGCGAACCGGACAACGAGTAGGGTTCGCGGGCTATTTTGGCGCCTCCAGGGCGGCCTGATACGCGACGCCTCCCAACTGATTAGTGCACGTTTCTGCTGGATCGTGTCGCGGAAATTCCAAGTAATTTAACCCCGTAGTCCTAAGTACCCTGCGATTCAAGTCATCCCGGAATTTGCTGTCACACTGGGCCTATGGGGAGCGATTTTGATACTGGTTCCAGCAGCGGAACCATCACCGCTGGACCTGTCAGCGATCAGGAAATCATTGCGGCGGTCCGAGGAGGTGACAACGAGGCCTTTGACTCGTTGTACCGGCGGCATCTGGCTGCTGCGCAATACGTCGCACGGGCGAATACCGATAACCCGAGTGACGCCGACGACATCGTTGCCGAGGCCTTCGCATCAGTGTTCCAGGCCCTTAGCGGCGGCAAAGGACCACGGGAATTCTTTCGTGCCTACCTGCTGACGGTCGTGCAGCGGACAGCGCATGCGCGGAACCGGAAAGCAAGGCTCACCCAGTCCGCCCCTGACGACGCGATGTTGGATACCGCCGTCGTGGACGCCGACCCCGTCTTGAGGGAATTCGAATCCTCGGCTGTGGCGTCGGCATTCAGGTCCCTTCCCGAGCGCTGGCAAGCGGTGCTTTGGCATGTGGACATTGAGGGCATGAAGCCGGCTGCTGCTGCGCCGTTCATCGGTGTCAGCCCCAACGGAGTGTCCTCGTTGCTGATCCGGGCAAGGGAGGGGCTCCGCCAGGCGTATCTGCAAAACCACGTGGTGGTGGCCCCCGACGATGAGTGTTCGGAGTATTCCGGCCAGTTGGGCAAATATGCACGGAACGCCCTGAAACGGACCTCACGCGAAAAGGTCAGTGCGCATCTGGAGACCTGCTCCAAGTGCACTGCGCTTCTCTTTGAACTTAACCACATCGAAGGTGCCATGCGGGCGGCTCTCTTCCCCCTGGTGACGGGCATCGTGTTGACTCCTGGCGCGGTTGCGGGATTGCTCGCGGCAGCGAATCCGTCCGGCGCCACCGGGCAGAGCCCTGCAACAATTCGATCGCCCGGGCACATATGGAAGGTTGCTGCGGCTATCGCTGCAGGCGTGGCGATTTTTGGTCTTGCCGCGTGGTTCGGGCAGCCTGAAGCGGAGGTCAGCAACGCCGGTGATGCTCCAAGTGCCTCGGCATCACCCCCGGCGTCCAGTGCTGCAGCTGACGTGCCCACCGTCCCCTCCCCAGCTCCGACTGCGGTGCAATTGCCGCAACCTTTTGCACCCGTACAGGTTCCGCCGCTTCCGGTCACCGAGGAAATTGCCAGGCAGCGGGCAGCAGTTGTCACGAACTCGGGGACGATGTCCTCAACCACCGAGGCGACGCCTCCAACGGCTGCCCCGTCACAGACGGTCGAGGCTTTCTTTGGCATGGAAGCCGGCAGCGGGTTACTCGATCGCGATGTCAGTGTTGGCTTTTCACTCATCGGAGATCGGGCGCCAGGCTCTGGTGAAGCAATCTTCAGCCTGCCGGAGAATGCCACGTTCATCCCGGGGAAATTCTCGGCACCGGCCGGATGGTCGTGCTCGGATCCCGCTGCGGACAATCGATTGATCCACTGCACCACGGTGTCCATCGAGTCAGCCAGCCTTGCGTTCGAGCTCGGCGTTTCCCTTCGGAATACAGAAGCGGGCAGCACGCTGAACTATCAGTTCAGCGGCCAACACATCCTTACCAAGTCCTTCGCCAGTAGTTTTCACTAGTCGCGCTGCCTTTCGCCTGCCGCACCCGGCGCCGGCCAGCTCGAATAGGGCCTCAATCTTTTTCTGTTTTCTCCGTCACGATTCCGCTTTAGCCAACACTAAGAGGCTGACAATATCTGTGCGCATCGGCTTCCTTGGAAGCGGAAGCACCAAGCGCAACTGCCTGGGTCTTGAGCCTGGGGCGCTTGGGGACGATGGAAAGACAAGCAACAGCCGTGAAGAATTCTCTCCTGGCCAGAACTTTGGTGATACTGCTGTCCACCCTTGCTGCTACCTCGGCGCTGGGAGGCCTTCAACCTGCCCCTGCGCAGGCGACAACGCCGTCAACGCCACCTATGCCTTCAACATCCTCAACGCCTGATGCTACCCAGCCTGGCACTGTGGTGTTCTCGGAGAATTTCGAGCACGGCAGCCCCAACTCCGCCCTTGGCGCGCAGTCTTACTCGGCTCCCGGGTCAAAGCAGTACATTGGCAAGGGCGGCCAGGCGTACACAGGTTCTCCAGGTTGGATCGACGCTGCCAGATGCAATGGCGTCATCCTGAGCTACCGGAATTCGAACACCCCCACATGGGCACAGTCCGGAACCGCGGCCGAAGGCAAAAGCAACAGGTGTGCCGAGCTCGCGGATATTCGCAGCTATCAGTACATGCGCATGCTGGCCTTGGGCATGGGGCAACAATTCACCCCCGCCTCTCCCACCACCAATCACGTCAACGGCTCTTACACCGAATGCCCGTCTACCAGTTCCACCGGATCAGTTTGCGATGCCATCCCGTCCGGGCCCGCTGATGGGGTGATGTTCAGGACCACCCGCCCAATCCCGGTGACAGCGGGCCACTATTACGCTTTTGGCCTCAACACCGCGTACATGAATTGCGGCCTGGCTGCGGGCGATCCGTCCTATCAGTTCGCCGTCGTTGACAGCGATGGGACAGCCACACCGGTTGGAAACCCACTCAATGGGTGCCAGACCTGGGACGATCCCAACGTGGACTCGGTCCAGCAACAAGTCACCAGCGACGTCGGCGGAACCCCGGGAACCGTCACCAGGACCGTCAACGTCAACTCGATGACGTCGAACACGGCGATCCGGGCCAATGGCAATTCCCTGGGGCTTGAAATGTGGAATAACAACGGCACCACCAACGGGAACGATGGCGCCTTTGACGAAGTGCGCCTGCTTGACGTCACTCCAGAACTGAAGCAATCTTTCACTCCTGCCGTGGTGGGCCCCGGCGGGATTTCCACCCTCACGCTCACCGTCACCAATACCAGCGAACTCAACGCGAAGCATGACTGGTCCATCAACCAGGTGCTTCCTTCCGGACTGACGATCGCCGGGGATCCGAACATCGGGGGAACGTGCGTTCAGGTTCCCGGAACCAACCCATTCCTTCGCTCGGCAGATGCCGGCAGCGGAACGCTTTCGATTTCCGGCGGCGACCTCAGCCGAGGCCAGGCCTCGTGCACGGTGGTGGTGGATGTGACAGTTTCGGCCGAGGGCACGTATTCCAGCGCACCTACCGACATTGCAACCAACTTGAACCCTCCGGCAGCGGCTTCCCTGGTGGTCCGGGCTCCCAGGATTACGCTGGGCAAGGCGCTGACCACCGCCCGCGCTGCGGTCTCCGACCAATTCACCATGGAGATCCGTGCAGGGTCTCCCACCGGTCCAGTGATAAATGCCACTAATCATTCCACTACCTCAGGATCTGTAGCAGGTATCGCAGCGGGCTCTGGTGTCACGGGTCAGACGACGGCCAACACAGGCACTACCTACTACCTCACGGAAGCCGGCGGCATCCCATCCAATTACCACCGGAACATCACCTGTACGGACACAGCTGGCCTGCAGCCGAATTTGCCCGCAGGAGCGGCGGTTGACCGACCCTTTGCGCTGACGCCCGTCGCCGGCGCAAACATCCAGTGCATTTTGACTGGCGCCGCTGCGCCCCTTCCCGGCCTGGGGTTTACCCACAGCGCTGATGCCTCCGCTGTCCACTCGCCAGCGCAGGCAGGGGATGTGATTCGCTACATCTTCAGGGCAACGAACAGTGGGAACGTGCCACTGACTGATGTGGTCATCAACAACACTCTTGCCGGACTCCCGGAGCTGGCATATTCGTGGCCCGGGATCCCCGGCCAGCTGCTACCGGGTCAAACAGTGAGTGCTGTCGCTGCCTACAGCATCACCCAAACAGACCTCGACGCCGGTCGGGTCGCCAACTCCGCTG
This sequence comes from Arthrobacter sp. 1088, assembly GCF_031455315.1. NCBI lineage: Bacteria > Bacillati > Actinomycetota > Actinomycetes > Micrococcales > Micrococcaceae > Arthrobacter > Arthrobacter sp. 1088. The sequence goes on along the minus strand of NZ_JAVDSM010000020.1, from coordinate 11,338 downwards.
CGCTCGCCGGTGTTCCCGGCGCCGGCGGCCTCACGGCCTCGTTGCCTGTGACTACAGATACACCGTTGTCACCGGATGCGCGCCTTGAGTTCTCCACCACCGCAGATGCCTCTGCGGTGGGTGATCCCGCAAAGGTGGGCCAGGTCATCACCTATCACTTCACGGCGAAGAACGCCGGAAACACCGCCCTCAAGAACGTCGCCATTGTGGATCACGCGCGAGGACCCGGGCCACTGGTCTACGCATGGCCCGGAGCCGCGGGTGAACTGCAGCCCGGTGAATCTGTGACGGCTTCCGCAAGCTACGAACTCACGTGGTGGGACGTCAAGGCAGGCAACGTCGCTAACTCGGCAACAGCTATGGGGACGTCTTCGGCAGGTGTGCTCGTATCAACGCATCCTGCCACAACCGCCGTGGCCTTTCCGTGGACAGGGCAGAAGGAGATCGAAGAGGCTTTCCTGCGGATAGCACCGCAACCGGGACACGAGGCCTCCTCGCGGCCCGATTCGAATCAGCCCGCTTCGAATCGGCCCGTTCCCAATCAGCCCGGCGGGTCGGTTCAGCCCGGCGAGTCCGTGATTACTTCGAATTCGTCAGCCGGAGCATTGGCCAACACGGGAGTCGCGTTCTCCATTCTGCCGGTCGCTGTCCTTATCTTTTCGGGTCTCGTCCTCTACCTGATGGGACGCCGCAAAACTGTCCGGAACCAGCCGTAGACCTAGGTAGTGGCGTGCTTCTTCTGCCACTGCGCGGCATGCCAGAACAGAAGGGCGGCCGTGACCAGAATGGCGCCAGGAAGGACGTAGGGCACGGACTGCAGGACCATGAAATTCACTTGGGATGGGGGACTTGTCGCCGTCGGACCGGTCATTGCCGCTACCGAGTCGAAAGCCCAGATGCAAAACCACGCCAACCCAGCGTCCAGCACCCAGAGGGCCGCGACGAACGGGTTCACGAGTACTCGGCGCCGTGCCCGTTCGGGGGCTTCAGGGGCATGCGGATTCACTGCCCGCACCGCATTCCCGTGTTCATCGATCTCGCGGAATCCGATCCGCTCGTGGATGTCGTCAGCCACTGGTCCCCCAACCGTAGAGTTTCTGTGCCGTTGACTCTACAGCCCTTGGCAAGAGCCGGGGTATTTTCCACGGCGTCAGCTTCCAATGAAAGTCAATGACGCTTCCCCTGTTCACAAAACGGCCAGAATACGTACGTTGGGCGAAATAGGTCACAAAAGTTTGACGAAAAGGCAAGCCTAAGTAAGGCTTGCCTTTGCTAACTAGCGCCCAATGATGGAAGGAAGCTGACGTGACGTCACCAAGTGTCGAAGAGCGGATCGCTCAGGAGCAGGACTTTGGCTCCAAGGTGGAACTGGCCCTCGCTGCCACAAACCAGCTGTTCAACGCTCGAAATTCGCCCAGCTATGTGGCGCAGGTTCTTCAGGGAGTCAACGCTGTCTCCACCAAAGTCCAGCGAACGGCCCGTCCGTTCACCGGCGTCGCGCATGCAGAACTGAAGGCCCGTGTTGGTGCCGTCGACCTCGAACGTCCGCTGCCGGATACGGCTGCTGCCCTTGAGGAGCTTGACGGGCTCTACCTCAAGGACGCGATCTACTTCCACGATGCCCGTTACGCGGCACACTTGAACTGCCCGGTGGTCATTCCCGCGCTGGTTGGTGAAGCCGTGCTCTCGGCAGTGAATTCGTCCATGGACACATGGGACCAGAGCGCCGGCGCCACCATGATCGAGCGGCGCCTCATCGATTGGACTGCCGGCCGTATTGGTTTTGACGCCGCGGCCGATGGTGTCTTCACCTCGGGTGGGAGCCAGTCCAACTTCCAGGCGATGCTGATCGCCCGCAATCACGCCGTGGCCAGGCTGCGTGCCACGAACGGCGACGCGCGACTGCCGCACCTGCTGGATCGACTCCGGATCTTCACCTCCGTTGACAGTCACTTCAGCATCCAGAAGTCTGCTTCCATGCTCGGGCTTGGCTTCGACGCGGTGATCTCCGTGCCCACCGCTGCCGACCACCGAATGGACCCCACCGCACTTGCGGCTGCTCTGGCGGAAGCGCACGACGCCGGCCTGGTACCGATGGCGGTCGTGGCTACTGCTGGAACCACTGACTTCGGCTCGGTCGATCCTCTCTCCGAACTGGCGGCGTTGGTGCGCGCCTATGATTCCTGGCTGCACGTGGACGCTGCTTACGGTGGCGGCCTCATCGTTTCCGGCCGCTACCGCCACCTCCTGAACGGGATCCACCTGGCCGACTCCGTCACCGTCGACTTCCACAAAACCTTCTTCCAGCCCGTCAGCTCCAGCGCAGTCCTGGTCCGCAACGGCTCAATGATGCGCCACGTCACCTACTACGCCGACTACCTGAACCCGGAGAGCGCCGCGAAGGCCGAAATCCCCAACCAGGTGGACAAGAGCATCCAGACCACCCGGCGCTTCGACGCCCTTAAACTCTGGCTCACCCTGCGCATCATGGGCGCCGACGCTATCGGCGCGTTGTTCGACGAGGCGATCGACCTTGCTGGCCGCGTTGGAGCCCTGTTGGTGGATGACGCCGAGTTCGAACTCGCCGCCGCACCCCAATTGAGCACTTTGGTATTCCGCTACCGCCCGGCCATTGACGGCGTGGCATTGGACGAGGACGCAGCAGATGTCCTCAACCCGGCCATTCGCGCATCGATCTTTGCTTCGGGCGAAGCCGTGATTGCCGGAACCAAGGTTGCCGGCCGCCACTACCTCAAATTCACCCTCCTCAACGCCGAGGCCTCCCTGGGGGATATCCAGGAAATCATCGAACTTATCCGCCGGACGGGCGCCAGCCTGCTCGCGACCACCACGGAGGCTGCAGCATGAGCACCCAGGACAACGGCAAGATTTACGACGTCGCCGGCATCGGCGTCGGGCCATTCAATCTGGGCCTCGCCGCGCTAAGCGAGCCGGTTGAAGGCCTGGACTGCATCTTCCTTGAACGTCGCGAATCCTTCGACTGGCACCCCGGCATGATGTTGGAGCCCGCGCATCTGCAGGTCCCGTTCATGGCTGACCTCGTCACGTTGGCCGATCCGACGTCGCCGTACTCGTTTTTGAACTTCCTCAAGCAGACCGGACGGTTGTACCGCTTCTACATCCGGGAAAATTTCTACCCGCTGCGGGCGGAATACAACCAGTACTGCCAGTGGGTGGCCGGCCAATTGGAGTCCGTCCGTTTTAGCACAGATGTGCTGGATGTGACTTACGACGACGGCGTGTACCGCCTTTCGGTGCAGGGTCCTGGAGGAGGCGGGGGTCCTGGAGGCGCTGAGGTGCTTCGCGCCCGCCGCTTGGTCCTGGGCACCGGCACGTCACCGTACATTCCGGACTCGTGTGCAGGGATTGTGGACGGCGGCGGACTTGTCCTCCACAACGCCGAGTACATGTCGAGGAAGAGTGAGTTGCAGTCCAAGCGCAGCATCACCATCGTCGGTAGCGGGCAGAGCGCCGCGGAGCTCTATTACGAACTCCTTCAGGAAATCGACGTGTACGGCTACCAGCTCAACTGGGTAACACGTTCCGGCCGCTTCTTCCCCTTGGAATACACCAAGCTCACGCTCGAGATGACCTCGCCCGAGTACGTGGACTACTTCCACTCGCTCCCGGGCGAGCAGCGCGACGGTCTGATCAAGAACCAGAAGAACCTGTACAAGGGCATCAACTCGGACCTGATCGACGACATTTACGATCTCCTTTACACCAAGAGCCTCTCCGGCATAGTGGATACGCAGTTGCACACACACTCGTCGCTGACAGCGTCCAGGTGGGACGCGACCACGGGTACCCACACGCTGGAGTTGCACCACGAGGAACACGGCCGCGACTACAGCCTGGAGTCCGAAGCCGTGGTCCTCGCAACCGGCTACACCTACAAGGAGCCCGCCTTCCTGGCCGGCATCCAGGACCGGATCCGCCGCGACGCCAAGAGCCGCTTCGATGTCGAGCGCAACTACGGAACCGGCGTCGAACCTGGCGAAATCTTCGTCCAGAACGCTGAGCTTCACACCCACGGTTTCGTCACGCCGGACCTCGGCATGGCCGCTTACCGCAACTCCTGCATCCTGCGGGAAATCACGGGCCGCGAGGTCTATCCGATCGAGCGGAGCATCGCGTTCCAGCAGTTCGGTGCACCCGCTGCAGTGCCTTCTGCCATTCCGGTCACGGCTGGAGCAACCGTATGAGCTTCACATTCCGGCCAGTCGACCCCATAGCGGACGCACCCCTCCTCCACAGCTGGGTCAGCCAGGAGTACGCACGGTTCTGGGGGATGGTTTCGACCACCGAGCAGGACGTTGTGGAGGAGTACTCGCGGATCGCCGAATCGGGTCACCACCTGGCGTTCCTGGGACTCGACGACGGCGCGCCCGCGTTCCTGATGGAGCGGTACCGTCCCGAATCGTCGCCGTTGGCAGACGTTTACGAGGTCCAAGGCGGCGACGTGGGCATGCACCTCCTGGTGTCCCCGCCAAGTGGCGACCCGCAGCCCGGCTACACCACGGCCGTCATGCAGTCGGTGATGACGGAACTCTTCGCTGACCCCGCAGCCCAACGCGTCGTCGTCGAGCCTGACGCCCGCAACCACAAGATCCATGTGCTGAACGAGAAGGTGGGCTTCCGCCCGCACGGCGTGGTGACCCTTCCCGCCGTCGATCCTGCCGAAGACCACAAGCAGGGACTCCTGAGCTTCTGCACGCGCGAGGATTTCCTCGCAACCCTGACCCCGATTCTGGCCGCGCCTGCCGCGGCGACCAGAGGAGATTCCCTGTGACCACTACTGCCGAAACCACCACCCTCCACGAGGCAGCCGAACCTGTATCCCACCTGACCCCGGAGCGTTGGGCCGTCGCCAACAGGCACGTGATCCGGAAAGCCATTGCCGAGTTCTCGCACGAGCGCATCCTGGCGCCGAAGCTGATCCGGGAGGAGGGCGACGGCGTCGGGCTCTACAAGGTTGTGAGCGACGACGACGCCGTTGAGTACCGGTTCCATGCGCGGATCCTGCAGCTTGAGCACTGGTCCGTTGACGCTGGGTCGATCGCCCGGCTGCGCGGCGGTGAAGAGCTGCCGCTGGATGCCTTGGACTTCATCACCGAGTTCCACGAGTCACTGGCCATTCGCCAGGAGATGCTGCCCGTTTACCTCGAGGAAATCAGCAGCACGCTGTCCAGCCACGCCTACAAGCAGGGCAAGCCTTTCAGCTCTGCCGAGTTGGCTGCGGGCATCACCCGCGGCGCGGACCGGGCGGCCGATTTCCAGGCTATAGAGCACAGCATGACCGAGGGGCATCCATGCTTCGTTGCCAACAACGGCCGGCTGGGTTTCGGCATCGCCGATTACCATGCGTTCGCGCCGGAAACCGGTGCCGTGGTGAAGCTTCAGTGGATCGCAGTGCATCGCAGCAAGGCCGTGTTCACGTCCAGCGCAGGCTTGGATTACCGGACGCACTTTGAGGCCGAACTCGGACCCGCAACCTTGGCGTGGTTCAACGCGGAACTTGCCGCTTCCGGCCTTGATCCTGAGGACTACCTGCTAATGCCGGTGCACCCCTGGCAGTGGGACAACAAGCTCACCGTGACGTTCGCGGCAGAAATCGCCCAGCGCCACATCGTGAACCTGGGCAGCGGCGAGGACTCCTACCAGGCACAGCAGTCCATACGTACCTTCTTCAACACCACGTCACCGGAGAAGGCGTACGTCAAAACGGCAATGTCCGTGCTGAACATGGGCTTCATGCGCGGCCTGTCTCCGCAGTACATGAAGGCAACGCCTGCCATTAATGACTGGCTTCAGAAACTGATCTGCAATGACCAGGAGCTCCAGGACCGGGGCTTGGCCATGATCCGTGAAACGGCGGCCATCGGCTACCACAACCACTACTACGAGGCTGCGTCGGCGAAGGGCTCGCCTTATCGGAAGATGCTCTCGGCTCTGTGGAGGGAAAGTCCCCTTCCGATGCTTAAGGACGGTCAGCAGTTGGCCACCATGGCTTCCTTGTTGCATGTGGATTCCTCCGGCGCCTCCGTGACCTCAGCGCTGATTCAGCGCTCCGGGTTGGCTCCAACGGAGTGGCTGCGCCGCTACTTCGAGGCCTACCTCGTTCCGTTGATCCACTGTCTCTACGAGTATGAGCTCGCGTTCATGCCTCACGGCGAAAATGTCATCCTGATCCTGGAAGACGGTGTACCCGTCCGGGCAATTATGAAGGATATCGCCGAGGAGATTGTGGTCATGGGGGACCGGCTGGACCTGCCCGCGGAAGTCTCCCGCGTCAAGGCCGAGATTCCCGCTGAAGAGATGGTGCTTGCGATCTTCACTGACGTGTTCGACTGCATCTTCCGTTTCCTGGGGGCCATCCTTGTGGAGGAAGGGACGCTGCAGGAAGACGAATTCTGGGGGACTGCCGCTGCCGTGGTTCGTGAATATCAGGAACGCCACCCGGAGCTAGCGGACCAATTCGCCATGCATGATCTGTTCGCTGCGGACTTCGAGTTGTCCTGCCTTAACAGGCTGCAACTGCGGAACAACCAGCAGATGCTCGATATCTCGGATCCGTCCGGTGGATTGCAGATGGCTGGCCGTCTGGCCAACCCGCTGGCAAAGTTCGCTTAGCGGAAAATTGGCGGAGGCGCCGCCGGGAAAAATTGCTTCATCCGGTGGCGCCTCCTCGTGGCTGGCTGCCTGATCCGACCCCAGGCAGCTGCCACGCCCATGTAGTACTGGTTACCCCTGAATCGTGTTGCAAAAAGCACGCGGATTACGGCATTTTCCTATTCCCTTGCCTTTCCTTTCATCAGGCTGACCGTCTGTGCCGGAGGCCGGCGATTGCCCGGTCGCATTCTGCCGGCGAGGCCGGAAAATCCAAAAATTCCACGAGCGTTCGCCGTCCAACGCCCAGGTTTAGCCCGTCGATGAGTTGCAGACAGCGGAACAGTGCCTCGTAGCTCTCCCGCTTGCGGGTCATCATGGTGTGAATGCTTCCGCGATGATAGGCCGCAGTGGCTTCCACTGCCGCAAGTTCCCCTCGGCATATCTGACCCATTTCGGCCAACATTTCCCAGCTAAGCAGCTTGCCGTCTTTGGACCATCCCAGATGAAGAGTCGCTATCGTGTGGCTTCTACGCCGGGCGCGGGGGTACTGCGACATCTCATGGATCAGCCGTTCAAAGTGCGCCATGGTTGCAAGCCCTGTATAGACGTCGGTGCAGGAGAACGGTTCAAGACGTTCATTTTCCATGGCCCATCCCTCGACGAGATCCCGCATGGAGCCATCGTCAGCAGGTACCCCCGCCGCGTCGAAAAAGGCACTGAGGTCCTGCATGGTTTCGCGGACTCCAACGCCATGATAGGCACGGGACGCCCCGAGGTTTTTGGCGGACATTTGCAGCTCTCCGCCCTCCGCTTGAGCCTTCAGCATGTCCTCGACTTCAGGAACCAGCCAGTCACCCGGGAACAGCCATCCGGCCTGCTCACTACGTTGTCGCCAGCGCCCACGGAGCTGTAAGGATCTGCTTTCGATTCTCAAGTGAGCGAGTTGATCTTCCATGTCCAATAAGTGCCGGGGATGCGGAAGTCGTGACGCAATTTGGTCCAAATACTGGACATTGGTCTCGCTCGGCATCGTTCCGTGCGCAGTCCGGGCCTTGGCCACCATCTTCCTGTGAGACCCCGAGAGCTGCCTCTCAAAAAGTTTTCGTTTTCTGCGACACGAATTTTTCCCACCCCGCACTCATTGACTGGAGATCCACCTTGAAGGACGCAAGTGGGAGGCCTCCGTTGCTTCAACGTTTTGCTCGTCGGCTGTGGGGTCGGCCGGTCACTGTTCTTTGGAAGGAACCCCTTGAAGTATCCGCTAGGGAAGATTACGGCGTTCGTTGCCGCGTTGATGGTGGTCCTCGGGGCACTTTCAGTGGTGGCGCTCGGCCTGACTGCACCGGCTCAGGCCTATGAGATAGCGACCAGCCCGGCGAACATCACTGGCGGTGACGCCACTTTGACGATGCCGGGGTCGGGCCTGACCGCGACCTACGACCAATCGGGGCTAACCGACCTCGTGGGCCGGACAACGATGGATAGTCGAGGCTATGTCGCAAGCGACTTTTCACCGGCAATCCCAGCCGGGTCGCCAGCTGTCGAATTCGCCACCAACGCAATCAACAATTGCGCAGCAACTGGTCCTTGTAGCGGCTTGGGGACTGTCACGATCGCGTTCAGCCAGCCAGTTAGGAATCCTGTGCTCAACGTTGCAGGAATCGGGGCCACCTCATGGCTTGATATTGGCAAAGACGGCACGATCGACCAACAGTCCGAATTCCACGTCGTGCTGGACATGGCAACGACAGGTTTGTCCATGACCCGGCTTTCCGGTGGAAACCTGGCGGTAGTGGGAAATACGATCACTGCCACTAACGACAACACTGGCATTCGCTGCGACACGAATGTTAACGGTGGCACGCCTCCTCAGCATGACGCAGAGGCTACGGCAGCGTGCGGCTCCGTCCGGATCAACGGCATTGTCACGTCCCTGACGTTCAACATCAGCGCCATCTTCACCCAAACCACCAGCACTATGCCGCCCAACACGATCAACGACCCACAGGACTCGGGCCATAACGCCGACAACTTTCTGATGGCGATGACCGTTCCGCAGGATTTCGGTGACGCGCCTGCTTCGTACGATCAAAACAATGCCGCAAGGGCTGTTCTTTCGGATGTGACCCTTGGGGCGAACGTGACTGAGGATAACGCTCAGGTCGCCAACGGCACCGCGTCGCCGAATGCGGGTGCGACGGCGGCCCAGGACCTGATGGACGACGGCGTGGCTCTGGCGCCCATGACGCAAGGTGCTACCAGCTACTCAACCACCGTGGCGATCAGCGGGGCCAGCAAAACCGGAACGACCTGTGGCTGGATTGACTTGAACAAGGACGGCCTGTTCAATAACACCGCGGAGCGCGCCTGCGCCACGTTCGCTGCGGGCGCCACGACCGCAACACTTACCTGGACAGTCCCTGCCGGGGTCACCGCTGGGACAACGTATGCGCGGTTCCGGATCGGCTACACCGCCAGCCAGATCCAGGTCCCGATCGGTGCCTCGAATTCCGGCGAGGTGGAAGACTACATCTTCACGATCGCTCCGGCGTCCGCTCCTGCGATCACGCTGGTCAAGACAGTGGACAAGACCACCCTGGTGGCCGGTGAAACCGCAACCTACACGTTCGTGGCGAAGAACACGGGCAATGTGACGCTGACCTCGGTGGTCATTACCGAGACCCAGTTCTCCGGAACGGGCACGATGTCCGCCCTTTCCTACACTTGGCCTGGCCTTCCCGGGGTCCTTTTGCCCGGACAGTCAGTGACTGCCACCGCAACATATGTGGTCACCCCGGCGGACGTCACCACGGGGCTACTGACCAACACGGCGAAGGTCACCGGGAACCCGCCCCTTGGCTTGCCCGTCTCGGCAACCGATGATGCCCAGGTCACCGCACCTCCGGCGTGGAAGATCAAAAAGAGCGCCACCGTCAACGGGTCGGTTCCTGCGGACCAGTCCGTCAGCCCGGGGCAGACCATCGTGTACACCGTGACGGCGACCAGTATCAGCGGCACCATCACGGGAGTCGTGCTGAAGGATGACCTGGCGGAGGTCCTGGATGACGCGACGTTCGTGTCCGGTTCGGCGACCCTGGTGATTGGTACGGGATCACCGGTGGCTGTGGCCGATCCTGTGCCGCCGTCCACGTTGTTGAGCACTGCAGCGTTCACGCTGCCTGCCGGTCAGACAGCCACCCTGAAGTATAGCGTCGTGGTCAAAACGGGCGCCTGGAACGCACAGCTTGTCAACGTGGTGACGGGCACAGCGTCTACCACGCCACCGCAGACGTGCGCGCCAGCCTCGGCAGGGCCGGGACCTGACTGCACCACGACGCATCACACCCCGGGCAAGGTGCTGATCGAGAAGATCGGCGAGTCCTCGAGCGGTACGTGGGTTCCGATGGCGGGCTCCACGTGGGCCGTGCATACCGACAACAACGGCGCACCCGGTGCCGTGTTGGCCAGCCCGGTCGTCACCGCCGTGGCCGGGCAAACAGGCCGGTTCCAACTCGAAGGAATCCAGCCAGGAACGTACTGGCTCGAAGAAACCACGGCGCCGGACGGGTTCAGCCTGCTGGCCGAGCCCGTGCAATTCACCATCGCAGCGAACGGTGCCGTGTCCCTGGGCCAGGGTTCCCAAGGTCAGGGCACCGGCGGCGGGGTAGTGACCAGCACCGACGCCGACGGCGACGGGATTTTCCTCCTCACAGTCCGCGACGTCCCGGCGCTGGAGTTGCCCGAGTCCGGCGGCATCGGCTGGTGGCCCTTCACCACGGCCGGATCCGTCCTGCTCGCCGGTGCCCTCGCACTGACCATGGCCGCCAACCGCCGACGCCAGCAGGAGTCCATCACTACCTGACACCGGCCCATTACTACCCGGCACGAGTCGGTCAGTACCTAAGAAGAGTTACCCCCAAGCCCCGTGCGTGTTGCGGGGCGGGTCGGTGCATGTCCATGTCCGAGTACCACCACGATGAAAAACCATCACGATGAAAGAGGAAAACACAGTGAGTAATCACCACACCGGGCGGCTTTGGAAGACCGCCGCCGCCACGATCGCCGGGGCGGTGTTGGCGATGTCCTTCTCCGTGGCCCCGGCTTCGGCTGCGCCCCTGGTTGATGGGGACCAGACCGGTTCCATCACGGTCCACAAGTTCGAACGTCCCGCCACCCCGACGGGCCTGCCGAACAACGGCACGTCGGTGGACACCACCGGCCTGACACCGTTGGCCGGTATCGAGTTCACCATCCAGCAGGTCAACACCATTGACCTGTCCACCAATGCCGGCTGGGACGCGGCGCACAACCTCTCGGGCGTGTTCGCTCCGGCCAACGCTGCAGGTTCGATCACCGGTGCGGGCTACACCCTGGGCGCCGCCCAGGCGAAGACCACCGATGCTGCGGGCACCGCAGCTTTCACGTCATTGCCTGTGGGCCTGTACCTGGTGACAGAAACGAACTACCCGGCCGGTGTGACGCCCTCGGCCCCGTTCCTGGTATCCGTGCCGCTGACCGACCCGGATAACAAGGACAACTGGATCTATGACGTCCACGTCTACCCGAAGAACTCGGTAGCCGGTGCGGAAAAGACCGTCACGGATGCCCCCGACGTGAAGCTCGGGGACCAGATCGACTTCACCATCACCGGTGACATCCCGAACGAAGCCGTCATCGATGGCTACAAGATCGTGGACGTCCTGGA
>NZ_JAVDSM010000019.1:0-60908 GCF_031455315.1 Arthrobacter sp. 1088 | reverse complement strand
CTCATAACGCGCACAAATGCGACCTAGTTGGGTGAGGGGGTGCGCAGGACCAGGAATTGGTAGTGCTGCGTCCAGTTGCCCGCTCCCGGCCCGGACTCGACACCGATGCCCTCCGGCCAGGTCCTGAAATGCTCAATCGAGCCGTGCTCTCCGAAGATCCGGCGCACGGTGTCGTCGCTGCGGCGGCTGAAGAAACGGCGGGGTTCTTCGAGGTCCTCCGGGTTGAGGACCTCCACATCCTCACCGGACCAAAGCCCGACGGCGATCGGCGCACCAGCCGCGCTGACCCGCACAAGTTCGCTGACGACGTCGTGAATCCTGCTGTTGGGGACGTGCAGGAGGGTGCTCATGGTCCAAACGGCGGAGAAAACCGAATCGGGGAACGGCAACTGGCGGCCACTGGCGACCGTAACTTCGAGCCCATGCGCCCGGGCCACATGAACGCTTTCCGGTGAGAGGTCCACGCCCGTGTAGTGCAGGCCTGCACGGACGAACTCCAACCCCTCCACACCCGTGCCGCAGCCCAGCTCGAACACGGAGTGCCGGTGTTCCTCCTTCAGGAGGCGGGTGAACCATTCCCGGCACTCGACCCGATGCGGTGTCAACGCGCGCGTGTTCCGGACAGGCGCCTGGCGGTCGTAGAAAACTGCGAGGTCAGCTTCGTGGTCAGCTTCGGGGACGCCATGCATACCCCCAGCTTAGGAGTGGCGCTAGTTGAACACCACGGTCCGGGTGCCATCCAAAAGCACACGGTGTTCAGCGTGCCACTGGACTGCCTGGGCCAGGGTGCGCCCCTCCACGTCGCGGCCCATCTGGACGAACTGGGCGGCAGTGCGGGCGTGGTCCACGCGGATGACTTCCTGCTCGATGATCGGCCCCTCATCGAGGTCCGCCGTCACGTAGTGGGCCGTTGCGCCGATGATCTTCACACCGCGGGCGTGGGCCTGGTGGTAGGGCTTGGCCCCCTTGAAGGAAGGCAGGAACGAGTGGTGGATGTTGATTGCCTTGCCGTTCAACTCCGTGCAGAGCTCGTTGGAAAGGACCTGCATGTAACGCGCCAGGACCGTGAGTTCGACGTCGTGCTCCGCAATCAGTTTCAGGAGTTCGGCCTCGGCCTGCGGCTTGGTCTCCGGTGTCACAGGAATGTGGTGGAAAGGGATCCCGTAGAACTGGGCCAGCTCTTCAAGGTCGCGGTGGTTTGAAACAATCGCCGGAACCTCGATAGGCAGCGTTCCGGTGCGCTGCTGGAACAGGAGATCGTTCAGGCAGTGCGCATCCTTGGAACACAGGATGATGGTGCGGACCTTCCGGCCTACAGGGTTGATCTGCCAGGTCATGCCAAAGGACTCCGCGACCGGCCGCAGTGCGGCGGCCAGCTCGTCCTGGGAGGACGACGTCGTAGCCTCTACGCGCATGAAGAAGTTGCCGGTGCTGGGGCTTCCGTACTGCTGGGAATCGGCGATGTTGCAACCCGCCTCAAGCAAGGCTCCAGCTACCGCGTGGACGATGCCGGGGCGGTCGGGGCAGGAGAGTGTTACAACAAAAGCAGCAGGCAAGGCGGATTCAGTCACGCGGATAAGCCTACCTGTGCTGCCTTGTTGTACTGTTAACGGGTCGCAACTGGCGTTGGGTGGACTACCACCAGGGAGCGGCAATCACGAAGACCACGGATCGTACGCCTGGGCCGAGGGTCATGTCTTACCGCTGCATGCACGTGACCGATGCCTCCGTAATCAAGGGGACGCGGGAATGCTGCTGCCGGTAGCCTGACCTGTAGCACCACCGTTGCCTAGCCAGGAGATCTCCGTGCCTACCACCACCACTTCCGCGTCTGTCAGCAACCAGTCGCTCGCTGAGCTCGATCCCGAGATCGCAGCAGTCCTCGACCAGGAACTCGGCCGACAGCGCGGCACCCTGGAAATGATCGCCTCCGAAAACTTCGCCCCGCGCGCCGTCATGGAAGCGCAGGGCTCCGTCCTGACCAACAAGTACGCCGAGGGTTACCCGGGCCGCCGCTACTACGGCGGCTGTGAATACGTCGACGTCGCGGAGCAGCTGGCGATCGACCGCGTCAAGGAACTGTTCGGTGCCGAGTACGCCAACGTCCAGCCGCACTCCGGTGCACAGGCAAACGCTGCGGCGCTGTCCGCCATGATTACCCCGGGCGACAAGATCCTGGGCCTTTCCCTGGCACACGGTGGCCACCTGACCCACGGCATGAAGCTGAACTTCTCCGGCAAGCTCTACAACGTAGCTGCTTACCAGGTTGAAGAAGACAGCTTCCGCATCGACATGGACAAGCTGCGCGAGCAGGCCATCGCCGAAAAGCCGCAGGTCATCATCGCCGGCTGGTCCGCGTACCCGCGCCACCTCGACTTCGCCGCCTTCCGCTCCATTGCCGACGAAGTTGGCGCGCTCCTGTGGACGGACATGGCACACTTCGCCGGACTGGTTGCAGCAGGCCTGCACCCGAGCCCGGTCCCGCACTCCGACGTCGTCACCTCCACCGTGCACAAGACCCTCGCAGGTCCGCGTTCCGGTGTGATCCTGGCCAAGCAGGAGTGGGCCAAGAAGCTGAACTCCAACGTCTTCCCGGGCCAGCAGGGTGGCCCGCTCATGCACGTCATCGCCGCCAAGGCTGTTGCCTTCAAGATCGCCGGCAGCGAAGAATTCAAGGAGCGCCAGGAGCGTGTCCTCGAGGGTGCCAGGATCATCGCTGACCGCCTGAACCAGTCCGACGTCGCCGAAGCCGGCGTCTCGGTCCTCACCGGCGGTACCGACGTCCACCTGGTCCTGGTTGACCTGCGTAACTCGCAGCTGGACGGCCAGCAGGCCGAAGACCTCCTGCACTCCGTGGGCATCACCGTGAACCGCAACGCTGTTCCGTTCGACCCCCGCCCGCCGATGGTCACCTCCGGCCTCCGCATCGGTACGCCTGCACTGGCTACCCGCGGATTCGGTGCCACCGAGTTCACCGAGGTCGCCGAGATCATCGCCACGGCACTGAAGGCCGGCTCCGCAGCGGACGTCGAAGCGCTCCAGGCACGCGTCGACAAGCTGGCTGCCGACTTCCCGCTGTACCCGCAGCACGAGCAGTGGTAAACAGCGGTTCCCGCGACAACAAGCGCTGAAAACGCATTACCCGGGCACTGAACCGGAGCCAACGGGATCCGCCGCCACACCCTCGGCGGCGGGTCCCGTTGGCATGAGCCTGCTCGAAGGCTTTCGAAAATAGGTCAACCACCAGAAAGAGCAGATGGAATGACACAGTCCACAGCACAGATCCTTGACGGCAAGGCCACCGCCGCAGCCATCAAGGCCGAACTGACCGAACGCGTTTCCGTCCTCGCAGCAAAAGGCATCGTCCCGGGCCTCGGCACCATCCTGGTGGGTTCGGACCCGGGCAGCACCTGGTACGTCGGCGGCAAGCACAAGGACTGCGCCGAGGTGGGCATCCAGTCCATCCGCCGTGACCTGCCCGAGGACATCACCCAGGAAGACCTCCTGAAGGTTGTCCGCGAACTCAACGAAAACCCGGAATGCACGGGCTACATCGTTCAGTTGCCGCTGCCCAAGCACATTGACCAGGACGTCATCCTGGAAGCCATGGATCCGAACAAGGACGCCGATGGCCTGCACCCCATGAACCTTGGCCGCCTGGTGGCCAACGTCAGTGGCGAAATGAAGTCCCCGCTTCCCTGCACACCCAAGGGCTGCGTGGAACTGATGCGCCGGCACGGAATTGATCTCAACGGCAAGCGCGTCCTGGTAGTGGGCCGCGGCGTCACTATCGGCCGCCCCATTGGCCTCCTGCTCACCCGCAGGGAAGTCAACGCCACTGTCATCCTGGCGCACACGGGAACCGTTGACCTGCCTGCGGAACTCAAGCAGGCCGACGTCGTGATTGCCGCTGCAGGCGTGCCGCACATGATCAAGGCTGAAGACCTCAAGCCGGGCGCAATAGTGCTCGACGTCGGCGTCAGCCGCGTAGAGGACGCCAACGGCAAGGCTGTGGTCACCGGAGACGTGGACCCCGCAGCTGCCGACGTCGCCGCCTGGTTGTCCCCGAACCCGGGCGGCGTGGGTCCGATGACCCGCGCCATGCTGCTCGCCAACGTCGTGGAGAGCGCCGAGCGCGCAGCTGGCATCGCCTGAGGCGTACCAGCAGTCGAAAATGCAGGGCGCCTACTCCTCCGGGAGTAGGCGCCCTGCTCCGTTAACCCGACGACGAACACCCGGACCAAAGCTAGGCTCGGTGTATGCAACCCCGTTTCCCTGGTGGCCGCCGTTTCGCAGGCCCACCCACGAGCTTCATCGTCATCACGGTGGCGCTCATCCAGGTGGCGGGGACGCTTTTTTCCGCGAGCCATCAGGACGCCCCACGGCCGTTGGACGCGCTAGCGATCCTGTTGCTGCTGGCCGGGCCTGCTGGACTGGCGTTCCGGAGGCGGGCGCCTGTGGTTATGCTTCCCGTCGCCCTTGTGGCCACGGGTGCCTATGTTGGCCTTGGCTATGCCTGGGGTCCGATTCCGCTCTCGCTGGCGTTGGCCATGGTTCTCACGTCATCGGCGGGTTTGCGGTGGCAGGCGTGGGTGGGGGCCGGAGTCGCCGCTGCCGCAGTGGTGTTCGCGGCCGCACTCAGCGGCGATCCCAACTGGCCCCTCCGCGCTTCAGCAGGGGTGGCATGGGCCGCCATCTTGGTGCTGATAGGACAGGGATTCCGACGCCGGAGCGAGCGGTTCGCGGAATACCGACGTCGCCGGGAGGCCGCCCGGAAGGCCGAACGCGATGAGTACCGGCTCACGCTCGCCCGCGATATCCATGATGTCGTGGCTCATTCGTTGTCCATGATCAACGTGCAGGCATCCGTGGCGTTGCACGTGGGCTCGGATGATCCCCAGAAGCTTCGGCCTGCACTGGAAGCCATCAAGGCAGCCAGCAAGGAATCCCTCACGGAAGTCCGGCAACTTCTGGGCGTGTTGCGGGAGGACGTGCCGCTTGCCCCGGCCGCCCGCCCTACGCTTGCCAGGATCCCCGAACTTGTGAAGAACGCGGAGCTGGGTGGCTTGCAGATCCGTTTTGAGGACCACTCGAACCATGAGCTCGTCGGCCCGGCGCAGCAGGAAGCGGCGTACCGGATCATCCAGGAAGCCCTGACCAACGTCGGCAGGCACTCGGGCGCCCAATCCGCCGTCGTGAGCGTCTCCAGCGGTGAGGGGCTGTTGACTGTCCGGATAGACGACGACGGCGCGGGCATGGGCGGGGCGCTCCCGGGCAACGGCCTCACGGGGATGCGCGAGAGGGCGGTCGGCTTGGGCGGGACGCTTACGCTACACGAACTCCGGCCCGGGCTCCGCGTAGAGGCGCTGTTGCCCATAACAGAGCAGGCAGAAGGAAACCGCCCATGATCCGCATCCTCCTCGCCGACGACCAAACCCTGATCCGGGCAGGCTTCCGTGCCCTCCTGGACGCTGAACCGGACATGGAAGTGGTGGCCGAGGCCGGCACCGGAAGGGAGGCAGTGAGGCTGGCGGCGCGCGACAAACCGGACGTCATCCTCATGGACATCCGGATGCCGGACGACGACGGCCTCACCGCCACCCGCAGGATTCTCTCGGACCCAACCCTGTCCGGCACACGCATCATCATCCTGACAACCTTCGAGCTCGACGAGTACATCGCCGAGGCCGTCCGCGCGGGCGCAGCCGGCTTCCTGGTGAAGGACACCGAACCCGCAGAGCTCATCCGCGCCGTCCGGGTCGTCCACGACGGCGATGCGCTCCTCTCGCCCTCGGTCACCCGGCGGATCATGGCACAGATGGCATCGCAGAGCCGGGCGGCAGGAAAAGTGGTTCCCCTCGAGCAGGTGACGGAACGCGAACGCGAAGTCCTGGCCTTGGTGGGGGAGGGCCTGAACAATGCAGAGATCGCCGAACGCCTGTTCATCACCCCGCTGACCGCGAAGACCCACGTTTCGCGCATCATGACCAAGCTGATGGTGAGGGACCGCTCGCAACTGGTGGTGCTCGCTTACGAATCGGGCCTGGTCCGGCCAGGATGGAGCAGCTGACCGCCGCCCGGCCACTCCGCACGGAGTAGCGGGCCGCTTCCAAGTGACTCCCGACGGCGGACGTCCCGCCGGCCGTCCGCGGGCAGACTCGAATCAGAGCCGAAAGACGGTTCGCGCCGGGAAACGGCGGAGAGAGTTTGGATCACTGACATGTTCACCGCATTGGCTTCAATCGTCGGGGAAACCACCACGCCCGGGGGAGCGCTGGCACAGTTGCCGGCCACCGTCGTCGCGCATGGTCCCTGGGGAGACGGTACGTACTGGCCGTTCTTCCTGCTGTTCCCGCTGTTCTGGATCCTTGTGATCTTCCTGTTCATTTTCGTCGGCCGGAGGGCTTGGCGCCGCAACCATCACTGGGTAGCTACCCAGGGTGCCGAGGGCGTGCTGCGCGAACGCTATGCACGGGGCGAAATTGATGAGACAGAGTTCAGGCAGCGGCTGGAGGTATTGCGCTCGCAGCCACCGTCCTGACCTGGACGAAAGCGAAAATGAGAGGGCTCTTGCAAAAATATCTGCAAGAGCCCTTTCACATATTCGTTGGCGCTACTAGTCTGCTGAGGGTGCACAATGAAGCAACCGGCTCTGCAACACACTCCGAATCGTGGCAAACCAGCTTCGACATGAACCCACCCACCGTCATCAGCGCGCGGAACCTCACCAAAACCTATGGCGAGCTCACAGCCGTGGACAACATCTCCTTCGATGTTCCGGCGGGAGAGTCCTTTGGGCTGCTCGGCCCCAACGGCGCGGGCAAATCCACCACCATGAAAATGATCGGCGGCGTCTCGCAGCGCACTTCGGGAACGCTCAACATCATGGGCCTGGACCCGGAATCCCATGGACCCGAAGTCAGGGCACACCTGGGCGTCGTTCCGCAGCAGGACAACCTTGACGAAGAACTGAAGGTTCGCGAGAACCTGATCGTCTACGGCCGTTACTTCGGCCTGCCGCTGAGCTACCTGCGGCCCAAAGCGGACGAGCTCCTGGAATTCGCGCAGCTCACGGACAAGGCCAACTCCAAAGTGGATGCGCTGTCCGGTGGCATGAAACGGCGGCTCACCATCGCGCGGTCGCTCATTAACGAACCCCGCATCCTGCTCCTGGACGAGCCCACCACGGGCCTTGACCCGCAAGCCCGGCACATCCTCTGGGACCGCCTGTTCCGGCTCAAGGAAAACGGCGTCACACTGATCCTGACCACCCACTACATGGACGAGGCAGAGCAACTCTGCGACCGCCTGATCGTGGTGGACAAGGGCAAGATCATGGCCGAGGGATCGCCGGCCAGCTTGATCCGCGAGCACTCCTCCCGCGAAGTACTTGAATTGAGGTTCGGATCCGAGCGGAACTCGCGTATCGGCGTCGAACTTCAGGGCATCGGCGAACGGCTGGAGACACTTCCTGACCGGGTGCTCATCTACGCGCACGACGGGGAGGCGGCCCTGGAGCAGGTTTCGGCGCGGGGGCTGCGCCCGATGACGTCCCTGGTGCGCCGTTCCTCCCTGGAGGACGTGTTCCTCCGGCTCACGGGCAGGAGCCTCGTTGATTAAGGATCCGTTGGGACCTTTCGGTGAAGGTACTGCCAAACCAATCACGACGGCGGAGCAGCCGTTGCGTGCACACCCGCCTGCCGTCTCGGCAGCCAGGGCGCGTCGTTGGGGTTCCTTCTTCTACGCGGAACAGGTGCTCCGGGTCATGCGCAATTACGGCTGGTCCGTGGTGCTCTACAGCGTGGGGCAGCCCGTGGCCTACTTATTCGCCATGGGAGTCGGGCTGGCAAGCCTGGTTGATGCGAACAGCGAATCCGTCTTCGGGGGCGTCAGCTACCTGGAATTCGTGGCACCAGCGCTGCTGGTCTCAGCGGCAGTCATGACGGCTTCCGGAGAATTCTCCTACCCCATCATGGACGGCTTCAAATGGCGGCGCGTATTCTACGGGCCGCACGCCTCGCCCCTGGTACCGCAGCAAATAGCGAGCGGCCACATCTTGGCAAGCACGCTCAGGTTCCTGCTGCAGTCGCTCGTCTACTTAGCGGTAGTGGCCATGTTCGGGGCCTCGCCGAGTCCCTGGGGATGGGCGTCCGCACTGGTTGCCACCGTGGCGGCATTGTCCTTCGGCATGCCACTCATGGCCTATGCCGCCAGCATCACCCAAGACAAGGGGCAGTTCGCGCTAGTGCAGCGATTCATCGTCATGCCACTGTTCTTGTTCTCCGGGACGTTCTTCCCCCTGGACACGCTGCCGTGGGCTGTCCGCTGGATCGGCTGGATATCGCCAGTGTGGCACGGAACTGAGCTGGGGCGGGTCTTCACTTATGGCATGGACGAGAACCCCTTGCTGACCATGACGCATGTGGTGTACCTCCTGGGGACCGCCACGGCCGGCTGGCTGCTGGTCAGGCGCCAGTTCGTGAAGAGGATGGGCTCATGAGCATCCTGACCGGCGGCCACAGCGCCACGGATATCGCCCGGGAACGCAAGTTCGGACCGCTCTACTCCCGAAATGCCAAGGCAGTGGTGGCCCGTGGCCTCATGGCCGCCAAGTCCAGTACCTGGCTGGTGTTGCTGTCCGGGTTCTTCGAGCCGGTCCTCTTCCTGCTGGCCATGGGCGTAGGGATGGGCTCGATCGTGGGCACAGTCCAAGGACCCGGCGGCGCGGACATCAGCTACGCGGCCTACATAGCGCCGGCACTCCTGGCGGTCTCAGCCATGAACGGCGCCATTTACGATTCCACCTGGAACGTCTTCTTCAAGATGAACTTCGCAAAGCTGTACCAAGGGATGCTGTACACATCCCTTGGCCCGCTGGACGTTGCCATGGGCGAGATCTTCCTGGCGCTGTTGCGGGGTCTTCTCTACGCCACAGGTTTCACGGCAGTGATGGGAGTCATGGGGCTGATTACTACCTGGTGGGCCATCCTGGTTATTCCTGCGTCAGTACTGATCGCCTTCGGCTTTGCGAGCTTCGGCATGGGCATCACCAGCTTCATGAAGACGTTCCAGCAAATGGACTGGATCAACTTCTTCCTGCTGCCCATGTTCCTGTTCAGTGCCACGTTCTACCCGCTCAGCGTCTACCCGCAGGTCATCCAGTGGTTTATCCAGGCCATGCCCCTATGGCACGGGGTCGAGTTGCTGCGGCAGATCAGCGTGGGCTCGTTCAGTCCTGCCACTGCCATCCACGTTGGCTACTACCTGGTGATGATTGCCTTGGGGATCATGCTCACCACCGGACGGCTGCGTCAACTGTTCCTGAAGTGATGGCTTTGTGTTCGCCATCCGTGGAAGCGGCACAGGCACCTTCAGGGGTTTGCGACAATTGACTCATGCAATCTCTCGGCGACCCGCACCCGTCCACGTCCTCGTCCGGTAGAGGCCTTTTCAAGGGCTTCCGCATCGGCGGCCTGGGGATGACCGTAGTCATCATCGCTTTCGTGGTGGCTGTTATTTTCGCGGCCAACCAGAACGATTTTGTGGGTTGGGTAGTTGCGGTGGTCGCCTTCGGCTGGCTCGCACTCGCCGCCTTCGTGGTGTTCAGCATTCGAAGGGCCGCGCGGCGCGCCGGAGCAAAATTGAGCGAAGCGCAAGCCGCCTTCAACTCGGCAACCGGCCGCGCGCCGTCGTCGTCCTCGGCTGACAGCGGCGGCACCCGCGTTGTCGCTGAACGCAGCCAGGCCGATGAAGTACGGGACCTCAAGCTGGACCATTCCTTCAAGATTGTCCAGGTGCAGGTGCGCGTTGTGGACGAGGAACGTGCCAAGGGTGCAGCGGCAAACCAGGACACCATCAACCGCGCGCTGGAAACCATCGCGATCACGGCCACCAATGCGCGGGACATGATCAAGTCCTCAGGTGGCTCGGACGAGCCCGTGGCCGGCACCATCATCGACTAGAGTAGACCGGGTGAGTACGGCATTGAAGAAGGACTTCCTTCGCATCGCATCGGTCAACGTCAATGGCCTTCGGGCTGCCTACAAGAACGGCATGGCGGAATGGCTGGAGCCACGCGAAGTAGACATCCTCTGCTTGCAGGAAGTCCGCGCTCCTGACGCAATCGTCAACACCCTGCTCGGCGAAGGGTGGTACATCCTCCACGCCGAGGCTGAGGCAAAGGGTCGCGCAGGCGTTGCCATTGCTTCCCGCGAGGAACCCACAGCCACCCGGATCGGAATCGGCGATGACTACTTCGCCACCGCCGGCCGCTGGGTTGAAGCGGATTTCATCGTCACGAACACCGGCGGTGAATCCTCCACGTTGTCCGTGGTCAGCGCCTACGTTCACTCCGGTGAGGCAGGTACGCCCAAGCAGGATGACAAGTACCGCTTCCTGGACGCCATGACCACCCGCCTCCCCGAGCTCGCCAAGCACAGCGATCACGCGCTGGTAGTTGGCGACCTCAACGTCGGACACACTGAACTGGACATCAAGAACTGGAAGGGCAACGTCAAGCGTGCCGGTTTCCTGCCGGAGGAGCGCGCTTATTTCGACCGCTTCCTGGGTGAAGAAATCGGATGGAGGGATGTCCACAGGGGCCTGGCAGGAAATGTTGCCGGCCCCTACACCTGGTGGTCCCAGCGCGGAAAGGCCTTTGACACTGACACAGGCTGGCGCATCGACTACCACCTGGCTACTCCCGGACTTGCAGCAGCCGCGTTCTCGGCTGTCGTGGATCGGGCGCCTTCGTGGGACACCCGCTTCTCTGACCACGCACCGCTGGTAGTGGACTACCGGCTTTAAGCTTCACGAAAGTATTGCTCAATGACTAGCTCCATCACGACTGAAACCGGCACCCCAGCCGCCACACTGCCCAGCGGGAGTACCGTGACCTCCACCAAGCTTGCCGTTGGCGCCAAGCAGCGCGTCCTTTCAGGTATGCAGCCCTCTGCTGATTCCCTGCACCTTGGCAACTACCTTGGCGCTTTGGTCAACTGGGTTCGCATGCAGGACGAGTACGACGCCGTCTTCTTCATTCCGGATCTGCACGCCATCACCGTTCCGCAGGATCCTGCCGAGCTCGCCCGCCGCACCAGGGTTACGGCTGCCCAGTACATAGCCGGCGGCGTGGACGTGGAGAAGTGCACGCTGTTCGTGCAGTCGCAGGTCCCCGAGCATGCCCAGCTTGCGTGGGTACTGAACTGCATCACCGGTATGGGTGAAGCCGGCCGCATGACGCAGTTCAAGGACAAGGCACAGAAGCAGGGCTCGGACCACGCCAGCGTCGGCCTGTTCACCTATCCCATCCTGCAGGCTGCAGACATTCTGCTCTACCAGCCGCACGGCGTACCTGTCGGCGAAGACCAGCGCCAGCACGTGGAGCTCAGCCGGGACCTCGCGAACCGCTTCAACAGCCGTTTCGGCGAGACGTTCCAGGTGCCCGAGCCCTTCATCCAGAAGGAATCGGCAAAGATCTACGATCTCCAGAACCCCACGGCCAAGATGTCCAAGTCCGCTGAATCACCCGCTGGCCTCATCAACCTGTTGGATGACCCCAAGACCGTGGCCAAGCGCATCAAATCCGCTGTCACTGACACTGAGACCGAGATCCGCTACGACCGCGAAAACAAGCCGGGCGTCTCCAACTTGCTCACCATCTACTCGGCCATCAGTGGTACCCCGGTGGAGAAGATCGTGGCCGACTACCAGGGCAAGATGTACGGCCACCTCAAGGTAGATCTCGCCGAACTCGTCTCCGGACGCCTTGCGCCCATCCGTGAGCGGGCCAACGAACTTCTAGCGGACCCCGCAGAACTGGACCGTCTCCTGGCTCACGGTGCGGACAAGGCGCGTGAGATCGCCTCGGCGACGCTCGCCGATGTCTACTCCAAGGTAGGCTTCCTGCCCTACCGCGGGGATGCCTACCGCAGCGAGCAAGGAGTCCGCTAAGTTCATGTGCGCAGCTGGCCAGCTTAACGTCAAGACCGATACCCCCCAAGGCGTCGGTCCGGACGAATCGCGCCAGCCTGCTGTCACCGGCACCGATTGCGGTGCCGGTGACACCATGTGCGTTGGGGTGATCCTCGGCTTCCCGCCGGAGATCGCGCGTGAACTGCAGGCCTGGCGCGCCTCCTTTGGGGATCCCATGGCCGAAGTCATCCCAGCCCACATCACCCTCATCACCACCACGCCCACCCAGGATTGGGCAGCCACCCGGGACCACGTGCGCGAGATCGCCCGCTCACAGGAACCGTTCACCATCACCATCTCCGGTACCGGTTCGTTCCGGCCCGTTTCGCCCGTGGTTTTCGTCAACGTGGAAGAAGGCTTTGAAGAGTGCGTGCAACTGCACGAAAAGCTCCAGACGGGTCCGCTTGAGCGTTTGCTTCCTTTCCCGTACCACCCGCATGTCACCGTGGCCCATGATGTGGCCGAGGAAAATCTGGACGAGGCCGAAACGGTCCTGAGAGATTACCGGGCGACCTTCCCAGTGGTTAGCATGGGACTTTACGAGCACGACACCAATGGAATTTGGCAGCTACGGGAAGAGCTCGACTTTGGCGGCGACACTGACGAAACGCAGCAGGCGGAATCAACATCCACCGGCGGGAAGTCCTCCGCTGCCAACTGAGCTGGCAAAGCTAAAACTTCAACTTCTTCACAAGCGGCAGGACTGGGGCCATGCCAAACGTGCCGGAGAAGGCCTGCCGAAGAGGGCCGGAGCCCTTCTCGCCCTCCTGATTGCCAGGCTGAACACCAACCGGGCCATGCGCTCCTTCCAGAACTACACCCGGCAGCATGGACCGCTTCTGAGTGCGGGCATCGGCTTCAACATGTTCTTCTCCATCACGGGTCTGCTCACCACGGGTTTCGCCGTCGCCGGAATCGTCCTCGGCGGCAACCCGGTCCTCGAAGACGCCGTCATTGGCAGCGTTGCCTCTGCAGCTCCGGGACTCCTCCAGGTCAATGGCGGCGAGGGACTGGTCGATCCCCAAACACTGCTCAATCCCTCAGGGCTTGGGTGGACCGCGGTCATCGCGGCTGCGGTAACCATCTTCACGTCCCTTGGATGGATTGCCAGTGTCAGGGAAGGCCTGCGTGGCGTAATGGATGCTGATCCGCTCCAGCGCAGCCCCATCCTGCAGAAGCTGATCGACGCCGGCACCCTCCTGCTCCTTGGCGTGATCCTCGTGGTCAGCGCCGGCGCATCCCTGATCTTTGGCACGGCTGCTGCGTGGATCTTCGACCTCCTCCGGTTGGACGAAGCAGTGGCGGCTCCCGTGGCGGCCGTCGTCAAAGTCGTCGTCCCCCTCCTGCTGAACTGCGCGACGGCGGCAGTGTTGTTCCATATCGCAGGTGGCCTCAAGCTGGGGCGCCAGGCGTTCATCGAAGGGGTTGCGCTGGCTGGCATCGGGACCACCGTGCTTCAGCTGTTCAGTACCGAACTCCTCGCCCGGGCAGGACAGAACCCTGTCCTCGCCTCGTTCGCCATCATCATCGGCCTTCTGATCTGGTTCAACCTGGTAAGCCAGGTGTACCTTGTTTCGGCTTCGTGGGCCGCCATCCGCGAAGCTGACCTGCAGGCAGGGGAGACCCCGCGCAAGAGGCTCCTCGGTTCACGCCGCACAACGCCCCAGACGTAAGAGTTGCTTTCTTCCAGGAGGTTTCATGAACAACCAGTTGTGGATCGCTTGCCTCCTGGGAACCGCTGCAGGGCTGGTGGTTGGCCAACTCGTGTTCAACTCTCCATTTGTGGGAATCCTCGTTGGCCTCGGCCTGGGCGCCTTGGTTGGAGCGGCTGTAGGACCCCGCCGCGAATAGAGGACCCCGCCGCGAATAGCAACGCGGGGTCACTTACGGCCCATCCGGAGGGGGATTATGGGCCGTAAGTGACCCCGCGTTGGTTCCAATCCGGCTATGGTGCCCGGACCAGACCTTCCCACCTGACGGTCCAGTCAGCCGGGAAACCTGGTGCGTGGCGGTCCGGTCCGTTGTCCCAACCAGCGGCCATCAACGCGACGGCGGCGAGCAGCCCACCATTCCCAGGCAGATATAACGGAAGCGAATCCGTTTGACGCTTGTGCCCGTTTGTCAGCACGGTGTTTTTTCCGGCGTCCAGCAGAAGGGCGTCGACGGCGGCCTCCGGGTCCTCCAATCGGGCAGCGGTCATTGCCATTACTGGATAGTCCCACCCCCAGGTGCTTCCCCAATCCCAGTCCGCCAGGACATCCGACAGGGTAGCGCGCATGATGTCCGGATCAATCAGGTCCGTCAGAGGGAGGACCCCCAGCGCGCACAGCATCGAAGGGTGGTCCGTGCGGATAGTGAAGGGCTCCACGTCGATCGCAGCGTAAACGCCATTCACCACGCGTGGCTTTACCAAAGCGTCCGCAACGTCAGTCCACGCTTCCACGGGTTCCAGACCCAGCCGCTCGCGCCAGGCAGCTGCGGTCCGCAGCCCCCACTGCCAGTAGGCCAACTCAAATGTGGGATTGGTGACCCTGGCCCGGATGGAGCCGTAGCTTTCCTGTGCCGGAATCAAGGGTGGCGCCAGCTCGAATCCACGCTGCGTTAGATGGGCGAAGCTGGCCATGAAGGCAGCTGACTCGAACACAATCTCCGCGAATTCTTCCAACACCTCACGGCTGGGATTTGCCCGGTACGCAAGCTCGGCCAAGTAAATGGGGTGTGGCTGCTGCCAGATCAGGAATGTTCCGATCGGACTTGGGCTTTCCCGGCCGTCCGGCCCGATCTGCTTGGGCCAGCGCACGCCGTCGAATCCTTGCGCGTTTGCCGTTTGACGCGACACCTCCAGCACTGTGGAGTACCACCGTAGCGATGGCAGGAGCAGCTCCACCCGGTTCCAGTGGGCAAAGTGTGCAGCATGCCACCAGTGCATTTCCAAATGGAAGCGGCCGCGCCAGGAGTTGCACACGAGTCCGGTTTCCTGCGGAGGCAGCGAACCTGAGCAATTGATCGCCGTCAGATACTGCGAAAGGACAATCCGGCGCTCAAGTTCCTTTGCTCTGGGATCGTCGGTCGCATCAAGTTCGATCGCCCCGCCGGAGGACCAGAACCCGGGCCAATAGGCCTCCGAAGCTGCGGTCACGCTAAGGGCAGGTGAAAGCCCGACGCCGGTCTGGCCAATGGCGTCAGGGCTCACCGCTGGCGTCGTGGCTGTTGGCCTGTTGTTGCCTCGAGGGATGCAGTCGCCATCTCCGGCGGACAGGAAGGCGACGGTGAAGTCCAGCATCTGGTTGGTTTCCGGACGCCCGGTCATGGCGTGAGCTACTCGGAGTTGGTGCTGTCCGGTCTGTTCCACTGTCAGGTTGTCGCCGGTGATCACCACCTGATAGCGGGCCTCATCCAGTTCCCGGTGGACTGTCCATGTTGGACAGCCATCATGCTCTTCGGACATCACGGGACCGTCTACCGAGGTGGTGTGGGCGTCCGGACTGTTCCAGTCAGCCGCGTCGTGCCAGGCCTCGGAACCGTAGGGGAAGCTGATGCCAATAAGCAGACCGGCGCCCAGTGCTGGCGACTCCACGCGGAAGCCGAGTTCGTCACGGTCCGGGTGGCACGCCGTCGTGACCTTGACGCGGTGTCCGGCCAAGGTGAAGCGGCTGATGATTACTCCCGACCATAAATCGAGTGTTTGTTCGGTGTCTGTGATTTCAGCCTCAAGGATGGAGCGCGCCGTGCCATTCTCCAGCCACTGGAAGCCGATGCGCCCCAGGTCCAGCCGGTGCTGGTTCGCCCGGAGCCAGGTTTCAGCCGTGGATGTGTCTGTCTCGCGATCATTGACGATGCCACCCACCATGTCCACGTAGGGCACTGGGCCGCGGGGGGAATCGTAGAGGACTATCGAGTCGGCAAGGTCGTACGGCTGCGGCGGCGGCACGGAGTGCCAACCCCATTGTGACTGGGTTCCCAGAAGCGTGCCCGGCGGGAGGTCATCGCGGGCGCCCACAGGGTAAGACGCCGACAGGGATTGGAGTCCGGTGACGTCAACGGTGAAGCCGAACTCGCCATTGCCCACGGAGAGCGGGCTTCCGGGATCGAGACGACTCTGATGGACGTTGTGCCGCTGAACGAGAGCCTTCCGGTCGATTTTTCCGGCTGTTGTGTGCACTCCGCACGCCCTCCCAGTTTGTGATCGAAATAGTTAATACTCATAACTATTGACGAGCATAAACCCTCTTGATACGTTTCAGGAACCGTTTTCTCAGACTTGAAGGAAGTTACCCAATGACGCGTAAATCTGTCCGTCGCATGCGAAAGTCAGTAGCAGTTTTGGCTGCCGTCAGCCTGTTGGGGCTCACCGTGGCATGCTCCAGCCCCTCATCCAACCAGTCCGGGGACGGGCCCGTGGAAATACGGTTCTCGTGGTGGGGCAATGCCACCCGCGCTGAACTGACCAGCAAGGCCATCAAGGAGTTCGAGGCCGCCAACCCCAACATCAAGGTCAAGCCGGAGTACGGCGACATTGGAGGCTACTTCGACAAGCTGGCAACCCAGGTGGCAGCCAACGACGCCCCCGATGTCATCACCATGGGAGGTGCCTACCCGGCCGAGTATGCAAACCGTGGCGCCCTGCTGGATCTGTCCAAGGTGGAGGGCTCACTCGACCTCTCCAAAATGGATCAGGGAGCCCTTGAAAACGGCCAGGTCAAGGGCAAGCAGTACGGCATCTCAACCGGTGCCAACGCTTTGGCCATCGTGGTGAACCCCGCTGTTTTCCAAGCGGCAGGCGTCTCCCTGCCGGATGACAACACGTGGTCATGGGATGACTTCGCAAAGACCGCAGAAGACATCACGGCCAACAGCCCCAAGGGAACGTACGGTACAGCCACAGTCCTCACGCATGACTCGCTGGACGCTTTCGCCCGTCAGCGGGGCAAGTCGCTTTACACAGAAGACGGCCAGTTGGGACTGGACAAGGAAACCGTGCAGGACTATTTTGATTTCTCGCTCAAGCTCAGCGAGTCAGGCGCGGCCCCCAGCGCTTCGGAGACGGTAGAAAAGCTCAATGTCAGCACTGAGCAGACACTTATGGGCATGGGGCAGGCGGGCATGATGCTCACCTGGACGAACTCCCTGACCGCACTGAGCAAAGCCTCCGGCGCTGAGCTGAAGTTGCTGAAACTGCCTGGGGAAACGCCCGCTCCCGGCATCTGGCTGCAGTCTTCGCAGTTTTACACCATCTCAGCCCGCAGCAAGCACACGGATGCCGCTGCCAAGCTGGTCAATTTCCTCGTGAACAATGAGGCCGCAGCAAAAATCATCCAAAGCGACCGTGGCGTACCCAGCAACTCCGGCATGCGTACGGCCATCCAGGATCTGCTGACGCCGCAGGGCAAGGCAGAGGCCGCCTATATCGACCAGATCGGCAAGATGGATTTCGCCCCCACATTCATCGGTCCCACCGGTTCAACAGCGGTCTCCGAGATCACGGCGCGCATCAACACCGAAGTCCTCTTCAAGCGGCTGACGCCGGAGAAAGCCGCCGAGCAGTGGCTTAGTGAGAGCAAAGCGGCCATCGGCAAATAGGGAACACCAACGCGGGGTCACTTAGGGCCCATCCGGAGGGGGATTATGGGCCCTAAGTGACCCCGCGTTGCTTTAATCAGTGGGCGTCCCGGACTTCCAAGTAGGGATCAGCCCAGGCGCTGATGATCCGTGCCACCCGGGCGGCTTGTCCTTTGCCCGTCAGGAGGTGCTCGCTGCCCTCCAGGGAAATGAAGCTGCGGGGATGCCGGGCCGTCCGGAAGATTTCGCTGGCGTTATCGATGCCCACGGTGTTGTCAGTGGGGGAGTGCATCACCATCAGAGGCTTGTGGAGGGTGCGGATGCAGTCGCGCAGGTCAGCGCGTTCCACGTCCTCCACAAAGTGCCGGCGGATTTCCATGGGCCTGCCGCCCAGGTCAACCACGGCGCTGCCGTCGCGCAGGATGGAATCTATTTCGGCGTCGAACATGTGCTCGACGTGCTTTGGCTCGTAAGGTGCGCCCACGGTCACTACGGCGTTGAGGCCGGGGATGTCGCGTGCAGCAGCCAGAACCGCGGCGCCACCGAAGGAGTGGCCCACCAGCAAGGAGATCCCCCTGCCCTGCTCCCGCATGAAATCGGCAGCCAGGATGGTGTCGGCCACTTTGACGCTGAACGAGCCTGCGGACCATTCTCCGGCAGAGCCGCCCAGGCCAAGGTTGTCGAACCGGAGCATGCCCACACCCTGCTCCGCGAGCCCTTTGCAGATCCGGGAAGCAGCAGGGCTGTCCTTGCCCAGGGTCAGGCCGTGCGAGTACACGCCCCAGCCACGTACAGGGCCCTCAGGCACGTCTACAATGCCAGCAAGGGCATCACCCGTACTTCCAGTGAAAGTGATCTTCTCAGGGCGTGACACGCTGGTCTCCTTGCTTTTGCACTATCGGGCCGGAGCCGGACTGGTGAAGTGATTAACGAC
The DNA here is from genome assembly GCF_031455315.1 of Arthrobacter sp. 1088. Taxonomy (NCBI): domain Bacteria; kingdom Bacillati; phylum Actinomycetota; class Actinomycetes; order Micrococcales; family Micrococcaceae; genus Arthrobacter; species Arthrobacter sp. 1088. The sequence goes on along the minus strand of NZ_JAVDSM010000019.1, from coordinate 42,442 downwards.
GACGGCGCCACTCACCAACAGGGGTGGGCGGCGCCGTCGTCGTTTGGTTCCTAGGGGGACCGGCGAACTAGATCTTGCGGGCCAGGATGGCCTGCTTCACCTCGGCGATTGCCTGGGTCACCTGAATGCCGCGGGGGCATGCTTCCGAGCAGTTGAAGGTGGTGCGGCAACGCCACACGCCTTCTTTGTCGTTCAGGATTTCCAGGCGCATGTCGCCGGCGTCATCACGGGAATCGAAGATGAAGCGGTGTGCGTTGACGATTGCGGCCGGACCAAAGTACTGGCCGTCGGTCCAGAAGACCGGGCAGGACGAGGTGCAGGCAGCACAGAGGATGCACTTGGTGGTGTCGTCAAAGCGCTCACGGTCTTCAACGGACTGCAGGCGTTCCTTGGTGGGCTCGTGGCCCTTGTTGATCAGGAACGGCATGACTTCGCGGAACGACTGGAAGAAGGGTTCCATGTCCACGATCAGGTCCTTCTCCACGGGGAGGCCCTTGATCGGCTCGACCGTGATGGGCTTGGTGGTGTCCAGGTCCTTCAGCAGCGTCTTGCAGGCGAGGCGGTTACGGCCGTTGATGCGCATGGCATCCGAACCACAAACACCGTGTGCGCAGGAGCGGCGGAAGGAAACGCTGCCGTCGATCTCCCACTTGACCTTGTGCAGGGCATCCAGAACTCGGTCCGTGCCATACATGGTCAGCTTGTAGTCATCCCAGCGGGCTTCTTCCGAGATTTCGGGATCGTACCGGCGGACGCGCAGGGTGATGTGGAAAGTGGGGATTTCACCGTCGCCGGCGACACTCGCCGGAAGCTCGATCTTGGAAGCGGGCTCTGCCATTTCGGTAGTCATTAGTACTTACGCTCCATCGGCTCGTAACGGGTGAAGACAACGGGCTTGGTCTCCAAACGGATGCCCGCAACGGATTCGGCCGACGAGTCGACGGTAACGGAGGAGTCCAGGTAAGCCATGGAGTGCTTCATGAACTTTTCGTCGTCGCGGTCCGGGAAGTCCTCGCGGTAGTGGCCGCCGCGCGACTCTTCACGGTGCAGTGCACCGACGGTCATGACCTTGGCCATGTCCAGGAGGAAGCCCAGTTCCACGGCTTCCAGCAGGTCCAGGTTGAAGCGCTTGCCCTTGTCCTGGACGGTAACGTTCTTGTACCGCTCTTCGAACGACGCGATGTCGCTGAGCACCTTTTCCAGGGATTCCTTGGTGCGGAACACCTGCATGTTCGCGTCCATGGTGTCCTGCAGTTCCTTGCGGATCTGGGCAACACGCTCGGTGCCGCTGCCGTTAAGCAGGCCGTCAAGGATGCCTCGCGTCATGGCCTCCGGGTCCTCGGGCAACTCGACGAAGTCGGCCGTCTTGGAGTACTCCGCAGCCGCGATGCCGGCGCGCTTGCCGAAGACGTTGATGTCCAGAAGCGAGTTGGTGCCCAGACGGTTGGAGCCGTGGACGGATACGCAAGCAACTTCACCGGCTGCGTAGAGGCCCGGAACGATCGTGTCGTTGTCCTGGAGGACTTCGGTGGTGATGTTCGTGGGAATGCCGCCCATTGCGTAGTGGGCGGTGGGGAACACCGGAACCGGGTCCGTGAACGGTTCCACACCAAGGTAGGTGCGGGCGAACTCGGTGATGTCCGGAAGCTTGGCCTCGATGTGGGCAGGCTCAAGGTGGGTCAGGTCCAGGAGGACGTAGTCCTTGTTCGGACCACAACCACGGCCTTCACGCACTTCGTTCGCCATGGCGCGGGCCACGATGTCACGGGGTGCAAGGTCCTTGATGGTGGGGGCGTAACGCTCCATGAAGCGTTCACCCTCGGAGTTACGCAGGATGGCACCTTCACCACGTGCACCCTCGGTGAGGAGGATGCCCAGGCCTGCGAGGCCGGTCGGGTGGAACTGGAAGAATTCCATGTCTTCCAAGGGGATGCCACGGCGGAAGGCGATGCCCATGCCGTCGCCTGTCAGGGTGTGGGCGTTGGAGGTCGTCTTGAAGACCTTGCCTGCACCGCCGGAGGCGAACACTACGGACTTGGCCTGGAAAACGTGCAGTTCACCGGAAGCAAGATCGTAGGAGACTACGCCGGCGACACGCTTCTGCTTGTACGGGGTACCGTCTTCGCGTACTGCGTCTTCTTCGACGATCAGCAGGTCAAGGACGTAGTACTCGTTGTAGAACTCAACGTTGTGCTTGACGCAGTTTTGGTACAGCGTCTGCAGGATCATGTGGCCCGTGCGGTCGGCAGCGTAGCAAGCACGGCGGACAGGAGCCTTGCCGTGGTCGCGGGTGTGGCCACCAAAGCGGCGCTGGTCGATCCGGCCTTCGGGCGTGCGGTTGAACGGCAGACCCATCTTCTCCAGGTCCAGCACGGCGTCGATGGCTTCCTTCGCCATGACCTCGGCTGCGTCCTGGTCAACCAGGTAGTCGCCACCCTTGATCGTGTCAAAGGTGTGCCACTCCCAGTTGTCTTCTTCGACGTTGGCCAGTGCTGCACACATGCCACCCTGGGCTGCACCGGTGTGCGAGCGGGTGGGGTAGAGCTTGGTCAGTACCGCTGTGCGTGCGCGCTGACCGGATTCGATCGCGGCGCGCATGCCGGCGCCACCTGCACCGACAATGACGACGTCGTACTTATGGACCTGCATACCAGATGCTCTCTCTTTCAAAAATTCAGATGGTCGGCGGAGGCTGTTCCGCTAAGTCAGGCGCAACCGGTTCCCTGCAGGGCCGGCCGGCTGCGCCAGGAAGCCGCTACGGGGCCGGGCAGAAGCCGCCGGGCAGCTGAACGCCGTCGACGACGGGGCACGGGTTGAACGTGAAGATCACCAGGGTGCCGAGAATGATGATGACAGCCGTGGCTGCATAGAGGACTACCTTGAGCCAGAAGCGCGTGGAGTCCTTTTCCGCGTAGTCGTTGATGATGGTGCGGACGCCGTTGGTTCCGTGCAGCATGGCAAGCCAGAGCATCGCGAGGTCCCAGAACTGCCAGAAGGGATCTGCCCACTTACCGGCAACGAAACCGAAGTCGATGGCGTGGATACCCTCACCCACCAGCAGGTTCACGAAGAGGTGGCCGAAGATCAGCACCACCAGGACGATGCCGGAGAGGCGCATGAAGAGCCAGGCGATCATCTCGAAGTTGCCACGGCTGGAGCCGGTGCGGTTGTACTTCGGAGCAATCTTGCCCGAACCGATTTTTCCGCTGCGGGGGGATTCGATCGTCGTCATGGTTTAGTGGCCTCCCAGCGCGAGGGAAAGGTGGCGGATAGCGAAGCCGGCGAACGTAACGAGCCACAGCGCAAGCACGATCCACAGCATCTGGCGCTGGTACTTCGCGCCTTTCTTCCAGAAGTCGATGGCGATCACACGAAGGCCGTTGAAGGCGTGGAAGATGATCGCCGCGACCAGGCCCGTTTCACCCAGGGCCATGAGGGGGTTCTTGTAAGCACCAATGACGGCCGTGTAGGCCTCGGGGGACACGCGCACCAATGAGGTGTCCAACACATGGACCAACAAGAAGAAAAAGATCACTACACCGGTAATACGGTGTCCAACCCAGGACCACATGCCTTCACGGCCGCGGTACAAGGTGCCAGCTGGTTTTGTCGGCACTGATTAAACCTTCCTGCAACACAGCGGCGCTGGCATGGGATCCATGCGGGGGGAACGCCTGCTGCGAGAGCACTCGTAGCTCACGCCTAAATCTAGGCTTCGCTACCAGCTTATTCAATTTAGGACGCGCTTCTCTGGTTGTTAATTCCATGTTTCCTGCCCGTATTTAGGCGATATTTCGGCGATTTCCCGTACTTCGTGAGACGAAGGCCACATGTGTGGAGGCCTGCGGGGCTTCGCAGCCGCGTCGGATAAAGTGTTGCGGTGAGTACAGAAGACGCGACATTCCCGGAATCTCCATTGAACCGCTTCCACGCGGTTATTCCGGCGGGCGGTGTGGGGACCCGGCTGTGGCCACTCTCGCGTGCCGCTGCGCCCAAGTTCCTCCATGACCTGACCGGCTCCGGCAGCACGTTGTTGAGGGCCACCTATGACCGCCTTGAGCCGCTGGCCGGTGAGCGGGTGCTTGTTGTGACCGGCGAGGCACACCGTGCCGCTGTATGCCGGCAGCTCCCCGAGGTGGGCGACGACGAGCTGGTGCTCGAGAGCGAGCCCAAGGACTCCGGTGCTGCCATCGGATTGGCCGCCGCGATTCTCCACCGCCGCGACCCGGAGACCATCATGGGTTCGTTCGCCGCGGACCAGGTGATCAGCCCTGACGACCTCTTCCAGGAGACCGTGCGCGAGGCAATTTACACCGCTGCCACGGGCAAGATCGTCACGATCGGCATCAAGCCCACGCACCCCTCCACCGGCTTCGGCTACATCCGCTCCGGTGAAGCACTGAACGTGGAAGGCGCTCCGAACGCGCTTGCCGTGGCTGAGTTTGTTGAGAAGCCCAGCGAGGAAGTCGCGAAGAAATATGTAGAAGCAGGGGACTACGTCTGGAACGCAGGCATGTTCGTGGCTCCCGTAGCGCTCATGCTCCAGCACCTCGAAGCGAACCAGCCGGAGTTGTTCAAGGGCCTCCAGGAAATTGCCGAAGCCTGGGATACGCCACAGCGCGCTGAAGTTACCGCGCGTGTCTGGCCCACACTGCCCAAGATTGCGATCGACTACGCGGTTGCCGAGCCGGCAGCGGCAGCCGGCGATGTCGCCGTCGTGCCTGGTACTTTCCGCTGGGACGATGTTGGCGACTTTGCCGCGATCGGCCGCCTGAACAACGCGGGCGACGTCGATGAAGTTACCGTTCTTGGCGAAGGTGCCCGGGTGTTTGCCGAGAACGCGAGCGGCGTGGTGGTGTCCGATACCAAGCGCGTGATTGCCCTCATCGGCATCAAGGACGTGGTCATCGTGGACACGCCCGACGCACTCCTGGTGACTACCAAGGAACATGCCCAGTTGGTCAAGGGCACTGTCGACGCCCTGAAAGCGAGTGGCGATACGGACGTCCTGTAGCAATCCCTTATACCGTGAGCCACCTCTTTGGTTGTCCTGCGCCTGAACGCAGCGTAACCAAGAGGTGGCTTTCGTTCTTCGGAGGCCGCGGATGGCTAGAGTTGTGACGTGCGCAATTACACGACTGAAACCGAGCCGACCCCCGTTGTAAGTCCGTGGGTGGATGAGCTGCTGCCTGGACTCATCGATTTCAGGCGGGACCTGCACGCGCACCCTGAACTCTCCTTCAAGGAATTCCGCACCACCGACAAACTCGTGGAGCGGCTCGAAGCTGCAGGATTGCAGCCGCGCCGCCTTGAAGGAACCGGACTTACGGTTGACGTGGGCGAAGGCCCTATTGCCACTGCACTGCGCGGTGACATCGACGCCTTGCCCATCATCGAGGAAACGGGTCTGCCGTTCGCTTCGAAGAACCACGGCGTCACGCACGCCTGCGGGCATGACGTCCACACCACCACCATGCTCGGCATCGCCTTGGTGCTGCAGCGGATGCACAAGAACACCCCGCTGGGCGGGACTGTCCGCATTATTTTCCAGCCAGCCGAGGAGACGATGCCCGGCGGTGCTTTGTCGTGCATCGAGCAGGGTGTGCTGGAGGGCGTTCCCCGGATCCTTGCGTTGCACTGCGATCCCAGGATAAACGTGGGCAAGATCGGCACCCGGATCGGGGCCATCACCTCGGCATCGGACACCATCAAGATCGAGCTCACGGGCCGGGGTGGCCACACGTCCAGGCCGCACCTGACGGAAGACCTGGTCTTTGCCCTGGCGCAGATTGCGGTCAACGTACCCGCCGTGCTCTCCCGTCGCGTGGATGTCCGCAGCGGCGTGTCAGTGGTGTGGGGCCAGATCTCGGCAGGTTCTGCACCCAACGCCATCCCGGGCACTGGCTACATGGCGGGCACCATGCGCTGCCTTGACCGCGATGCCTGGCATAGTGCCGGGGAGTTGCTGGACGACGTCGTGAAGCAGGTTGCCGCTCCTTACGGCGTGGACGTGCACCTGGAGCACACCCGCGGCGTTCCTCCAGTGGTCAACTCCGAGCATGAGACAGCCCTGATTGAAGCGGCGGCGCGAGCTGAACTCGGCGAGAACGCCGTCGTCCTGACACCCCAGTCCATGGGTGGCGAAGACTTCGCCTGGTTCCTGGCAGACCTCCCGGGAGCCATGATGCGGCTCGGCACCCACACGCCCGGCGGCGAGGAATATGACCTTCACCGTGGCGACTTCATCGTGGATGAACGCGCCCTTGGCTACGCCATCCGCGTCCTGACCGCAGCCGCCCTCCGCACCATCCGCGACCTCCAGGACTGACCCCAACTGAGTCGCAGTTAAGCGCGTTTTGAGCTCTCAAAACGCGCTTAACTGCGACTCAGTTGGGTACCAGCACGGGAAGATGAGTTGTGCACAATTGAATTGTGCACTATCGTTTTCTTCATGAGTGATGCACCCCGCCTCCGCCACCAGGTCTGCTTTGCGTTGTATTCAGCGTCCAAGGCGGCGACGGCGGTCTACCGCCCCGTGCTGGACGAGCTGGGTCTGACCTATCCGCAGTACCTGGTGATGCTGGTCCTGTGGGAGCAGGAACCGCGCAGCGTGCGGGAACTCGGCGCCGAACTCGGGCTCGACTCCGGCACCTTGTCGCCTCTCCTGAAGCGCCTTGAAGCCCTTGGGTTCGTTGAGCGCCATCGTTCCCTGGAGGATGAACGCCGTGTGGATGTCGTCCTGACCGACGCCGGCAGGGAGTTGAGCACCCGCGCCCAGGCCGTCCCCAAGCGCCTCGCTGATGCCGCCGGCCTGTCCGCGGACGAGATTGAGCAACTGCATGCCACGCTCGGCAAACTCACGGCTGCACTGCAGAAGTCACTCTGAGAATTTTTCCAAGCCACACCCAAGCCCTTTGATATCCAAGAGAAAAGGAAGATTCGTGAAGACTCTCTACACTGCCGAGGCTTTGGCCTCGGGCGAAGGCCGCGACGGCAACGCCCGCACCAACGACGGCAAGCTCGACGTCGCCCTCGCCAGCCCGGTTGAGCTCGGAGGCAACGGACAGGGCACCAACCCCGAGCAATTGTTCGCCGCCGGCTACGCGGCATGCTTCCACTCCGCCCTGCGTTTGGTGGGCCGCATGGAACGCGTTGACCTCAGTGATTCCGCCGTTGCCGCCAAGGTCCACTTCGGTGCACTCACCGACCGCGAGGGTTACGGCTTGGCCGCCGAGCTGGAGATCGCGCTGCCCGCCTTGGATCGCGACACCGCCGAGGAACTGATGGCCAAGGCCCACCAGATCTGCCCGTATTCCAACGCCACCCGCGGCAACATGGCAGTGGACCTCAAGCTCGTGGAGTTTGCAGCATGAGCACTGCAACAACTGTCCTGCCAGTGGAAACCCGGGAAATCCAGCTCACCTCGCGTCCTGTCGGCCGCCCATCGCCGGAGAACTTCCGTCTGGCCGCCTCCGGGCTGCCGGACCTTCAGGACGGGCAGATCCTGGTCCGGAACCAGTTCATGTCCGTGGACCCCTATATGCGCGGGCGGATGAATGACGTCAAGTCCTACTCGGCACCTTTCCGCCTGGATGCAGCGCTCGACGGCGGTGCGGTAGGTGAGGTGATCGCGTCCAGGTCCGACGCGCACAAGGTGGGTGACGTCGTCGTGCATCAGCTGGGGTGGCGTGAGCACGCGGTGGTGGACGCGGCCGCGACAACCACCGTTCCAAGCGGCCTTGCTCCAACATCGGCATTCCTTGGTGCTTTGGGCATGACTGGCCTGACCGCGTATGCGGGCCTGCTCAAAGTTGCCGAGTTCAAAGAAGGCGATGTCGTCTTCGTGTCGGGAGCAGCGGGTGCTGTGGGATCCATGGTGGGCCAGATTGCGAAGGCGTCGGGAGCCGGCAAGGTGATCGGCAGTGCCGGTTCTGCCGGGAAGGTCGCCAGGCTGCTGGAGCTCGGCTTTGATGCCGCCTTCAACTACAACGATGGTCCCGTTCTTGAGCAGTTGCGTGAAGCTGCGGGGGAGCGCGGCATCGATGTGTACTTCGACAATGTTGGTGGCGAACACCTTGAAGCCGCCCTGGCTACGCTCACCGTGGGCGGGCGCGTTGCCATGTGTGGTGCCATTGCCCAATACAACTCCACCGAGCCGCCGGTTGCACCAAGGAACCTGGCCGTGGCGATTGGCAAGCAGCTGACACTGCGTGGATTCCTCGTTGGTGGCCAGCGTCAGCACGCGGCGGAATTCGCGGAGAAGATGGCCGGTTGGCTGGCGGACGGAACGGTTCGCTACGACGAGACGATCGTGGACGGCCTGGAGAACGCACCACAGGCATTCATTGATTTGCTGGACGGCGCAAATACCGGAAAGATGCTCGTCCGGCTGTGATCTGCGGGGTGGGCCGGGTGTGACTTGCACACCCGGCTACTGCTTGGTAACAAAAGGTCAACAATCTGCCCTCGGGGACCGGATTGTGCTACCTGCGTGTGGTCTGCGCCACTAGTGTTGGGGGTATCAAGGCGCTTCGGCGCAGTGCTGCGAACTTCAGTGAAAACAGAATTTCTGCCTCGGGTATTCGAAACGGACACTCATTGACCATCCGTCGTAGCGCGACTCACTTTCTTCCTGGAGGAAAATTGAAGAACCCACTGCGTTCCACCCTTAAGCGCGGTTCAATGGCCGGAATTGCAACCGCAGGAGCCGCAGCGCTCTTGCTCAGCGGTTGCGGACAAGCTCCTGACGCCGGTTCGGGCGCCGCCACCAAGAGTGACTACATCGGCTGCATTGTGTCCGACTCCGGCGGATTCGATGACCAGTCCTTTAACCAGTCCTCCTTCGAGGGTTTGCAGAAGGCCGAAAAGGACCTCGGCATCACCATGAAGTCGGCGGAGTCCAAGGCCAACAGTGACTACGAGACCAACCTCAACGGAATGGTTTCCGCCGGCTGCAACCTGACCATCACGGTCGGCTTCCTCCTCGGCGATGCCACCAAGGCTGCCGCGGAGAAGAACCCGGACAAGCACTTTGCGATCATCGACGTCTCGTACCCGGCCCCCGTCGCGAACGTGAAGCCCGTGGTCTACGACACCGCACAGGCCGCTTACCTGGCTGGCTACGCAGCTGCTTCAGCAACCAAGACCGGCAAGGTGGGTACCTTCGGCGGCATCAAGCTTCCCACGGTCACCATCTTCATGGACGGCTTCTATGACGGCGTCCAGGCCTACAACAAGGCCAAGGGCAAGTCCGTCCAGGTTGTCGGCTGGGACAAGACCAGCCAGGATGGCTCGTTCACGGGCGACTTCGAGAAGCAGGACACCGGCAAGCAGATCACCAAGAACCTCCTGGACCAGGGTGCGGACATCGTCATGCCCGTAGCGGGCCCTGTAGGCAAGGGTGCCGGAGCAGCGCTGAAGGAAGCCAAGGCAGCCGGCAAGGACGTCAAGCTCATCTGGGTTGACTCCGATGGCTACCTCACCGCCCCTGAGTACAAGGACCTCATGCTGACCTCCGTGGTCAAGCAGATGGGTCAAGCCGTGGAAACCCTGGTGAAGGACGACAAGGAAGGCAAGTTCAGCAACGAAGCCTACGTTGGCACCCTGGCCAATGAGGGCGTCGCCATCGCCCCGTTCCACGACCTCGATTCCGCAGTTTCCGCCGAGACCAAGTCCGAGCTCGACAAACTGAAGGCGGACATCGTGTCCGGCAAGCTGGTTGTTGAATCAGCGTCAAGCCCCAAGAAGTAACAACTCCCGGACGCGCCGCCAGTACCGAGTGCCGGTACTGGCGGCTCGTTTTTGCCCTGACCTGCGCCTATTTTGCGGACGCCAGCGCCTATCTTGCTGGCCCTCGCAAGAATAGGCTTCTGCTCAAAGCCAATGGCTTTGAGCAGTACAGCCGTCCCTCGGACTCAAAGAACGGTGGGAGTTGTGAAACTCGAATTGAAGGGGATCTCGAAAGCCTTCGGGACCTTCTACGCCAACCAAGACATCGACCTCGTGGTCGAATCCGGCCAGATCCATTGCCTCCTCGGCGAAAACGGCGCCGGAAAATCAACCCTCATGAACGTGCTGTACGGACTCTATGAACCGACGGCCGGACAAATCCTTGTTGACGACAAGCTCGTTAACTTCCGCGGCCCCGGCGACGCCATGGCCGCCGGCATTGGCATGGTCCACCAGCATTTCATGCTGGTTCCAGTCTTCACTGTCGCCGAAAACGTGGCCCTCGGCGCAGAGCCGACGTCGTTTGGCGGCGTCCTCAGCATTGATGAAACCCGGAAGAAAATCCGGGACATATCAAAGAAGTACGGCTTCGACGTCGATCCCGATGCTCTGGTTGAGGACTTGCCCGTAGGCGTCCAGCAGCGCGTCGAGATCATCAAGGCGTTGGTCCGGGAGGCCAAAGTGCTCATCCTGGATGAACCCACGGCAGTCCTCACGCCCCAGGAAACCGATGAACTCCTGGACATCATGCGCCAGCTCAAGGCAGCTGGCACATCGGTTGTGTTCATTTCGCACAAGCTTCGCGAAGTGAAGGCCGTCGCGGACGTCATCACGGTCATCCGTCGCGGCAAGGTAGTAGGAGATGCCCCACCTACAGCCTCGGCCACGGAACTTGCTTCCATGATGGTGGGCCGCCCGGTCAGCCTGACCTTGGACAAAGCCACGGCCCAGCCCAAGGAAACCACGTTCGTGGTGAAGGACCTGACAGTCCGCGCCCCCAATGGAACCAACGTGGTTGACGGCATCAGCTTCGACATCGCCCAAGGCGAGATCCTCGCCGTCGCGGGTGTCCAGGGCAACGGCCAGACGGAACTTACGGAAGCCATTCTCGGTATCCAGCCGCACGTTACGGGATCCGTGACGCTGGACGGCAAGCAGCTCCTGGGCCTGCCGGTCAAGGACGTGCTGCGCTCCGGCGTCGGGTTCGTCCCGGAAGACCGCACAGTGGACGGCTTGGTGGGTCCCTTCTCTGTTGCCGAGAACCTGGTGCTGGACCTTTACGACCAAGCACCGTTCGCCAGCGGCATCAGCATGAAGCCCTCCAAGGTTGCAGAAAATGCCGAAGCGAAGATCCAGGAGTTCGATATCAGGACGCCTTCGGCGGGAGCAGCGGCCGGAACCCTGTCCGGCGGCAACCAGCAAAAAGTGGTCATGGCCCGTGAGCTCTCCAGGCCCTTGCGGCTGTTCATCGCAAGCCAGCCCACGCGTGGCGTGGATGTTGGCTCCATCGAATTCCTGCACAAACGCATAGTTGCCGAGCGGGACGTCGGAACACCCGTGATGATCATTTCCACGGAACTCGATGAAGTGATCGAACTCGCGGACAGGATCGCTGTCCTTTACAAGGGGAAACTCGTGGGCATTGTCCCTGCCGGAACTCCCCGCGACACGCTCGGCCTGATGATGGCCGGCGTCGGCCCGGAAGGAGGCTCCCATGACGAGTAACGACCAGACCCCCGGTAAGGACCAGACCCCCGGCAAAGACCAGACTCCCGAGGAATCTGCCTCGGAAGTACGTGCGGCGGATGTCGCACTCGACACCGCTGGCGGCACGTTGGAACCGTCCATCGTTCCTGTGTCCTCGCAGAGCGGGGACACCGGTCACCGGCAAGCCAGCACGATGCGCAGAATCGTCATGGGCAACGGCTTCGTGTCGGTCCTGGCCGTTATCGTGGCGCTGTTCCTGGGCGGATTGCTCATTGCCAGCACGGACAAGAAGGTTTCCGAGAGCGCGGGTTACTTTTTTGCCCGGCCATCCGACTTCCTGCTGGCGCTGTGGAATGCCATGACCAAGAGCTACGTTGCGTTGTTCCAAGGCTCGGTCTTTAACACCCGCCAGGGTTTCATGCCACTGCTTGAAACAATGACGGTAGCCACGCCCCTGATCTGTGCAGGCCTCGGCGTTGCCTTGGCCTTCCGGGCCGGCCTGTTCAACATCGGTGCCCAGGGCCAGATCATCATCAGCGCTACGTTGGCTGCCTATGTCGGGTTCACCTGGCACTTGCCGTTCGGGCTCCACCTGCTGCTGGTCATCATCATGGGCGTCCTCGGAGGCGCCGCATGGGGTGCGATTGTTGGCATCCTCAAAGCCAGGACCGGCGCACACGAGGTCATCGTGACCATCATGCTGAACTATGTGGCGCTGTTCCTTTTGGACTTCCTCCTGAACACGGCGGCCTTCCGGCGCCCGGGGGACAACAGCCCCATTTCACCCCGCTTGGATGAGACTGCCACCTACCCCGTGCTCATCCCGGATTCCCGGCTTCATCTGGGCTTCCTGGTGGCCGTCCTGCTGACATATGGCGTGTGGTGGATGCTGAACCGCTCCACCATTGGCTTTGAGTTCCGCGCTGTTGGTGCCAACCCCGTTGCTGCACGGACGGCCGGGGTCAAGGTACCGCGGGCCACTATCCTGGTGATGGCGTTTGCCGGCGCGCTTGCTGCCTTCGGCGGCGTTGCCCAGGTAGCGGGTACGGAAAAGGTCCTGACCGGCGGCATTGCAGCCCAGATCGGTTTCGATGCCATCACAGTTGCCCTGCTTGGCCGAAGCACTCCGTGGGGCACGTTCTTTGCGGGCCTCCTGTTTGGTGCTTTCCGGGCCGGTGCAGTCCAGATGCAGATCCAAACGGGCACGCCGATCGACATCGTGTTGGTGGTTCAATCGCTGATCGTCCTGTTCATCGCAGCACCGCCATTGATCAGGTCGATCTTCCGGCTTGAGCCGAAGAAGAACAAGACAACGAAGGCGGCTCGGAAAGCTGCCCTTGCCAACGCCGCCGGAGGTGCCAAGTGAGCGCAACATCCACCGCCCACATGGCGGGAGGAACAGAATTGCCTGGACTTCGCCCCTCCTTGAAGGTCCCGGTTTCGCTCGGCGTCCTGGCACTCATTGCGCTCGTCTTCTTCGGCCTCATGGGTCCGGACCAGACAGCAGAGATGAAGATCAGCGATCCCGGCGATGCCTTTGTCGTCCCGGCGCTGGCGATTCCAGGCCAGGTAGGTGGCATCGTCCTGGCCATCGTGCTCCTGGCCATGGCCGCTTACTCCATCTTCCTGTGGACGCGGGGAGAGCGATCACCCAAGTGGTTGCCCATCGCGTTTGCGGTGGTCTTCGTCTTCGCCTTGTTGGTATGGATTGTTGCCGGTGCGCGCCAGCCCTCAATCTCCCTTGCCGGCCTGGTTGCGGGTTCGGTGACCTTGGCTGTTCCCTTGGTGTTTGGCTCCCTCTCCGGCGTCTTGTGCGAGCGGGTTGGCGTGGTCAACATTGCCATTGAAGGCCAGTTGCTCTTTGGAGCCTTCACCGCCGCCTTGGTTGCCACGGTGACTGGTAGCCCCTACGTCGGCCTGATTGCTGCCGCAGCCGCCGGCGCAATCGTGTCCATGGTCCTCGCCGTCTTCAGCATCAAATACCTCGTCAACCAGATCATTGTGGGCGTTGTCCTGAATGTGCTGGTCTCCGGCCTCACGGGCTTCCTGTTCGGCACCGTCATGGTTCCCAACAAGGAGCAGTTCAACACCCCTGGCCGCCTGGATATCCTGCCGATTCCGTTCCTTTCGGACATTCCCATCGTTGGGCCCATCCTGTTCAAGCAGTCCATCGCGGGCTACCTGATGTATGTGGCCGTGGCCGTAGTGTGGTTCGGCCTGTTCAAGACCCGTTGGGGCCTGCGCGTCCGCGCTGTCGGCGAGCACCCGCAGGCTGCGGACACCTTGGGCATCAACGTCAACGCCACCCGCTTCTGGAACGTGACGCTTGGCGGTGCGATCGCCGGCATCGGCGGTGCCGTGTTCACACTGGTGACCATCGACTCCTTCACCAAGGAAATCTCCGGTGGCCGCGGCTTCATCGCCCTGGCAGCCCTGATCTTCGGACGGTGGAATCCGATCGGAGCCTTCCTCGCCTCCCTGCTGTTCGGCTTTGCATACAACCTGCAATCGATTCTGGGCATCATCGGAACCCCGGTTCCGAGCCAGTTCATGGCCATGCTGCCGTACCTGGTGACCATTTTCGCCGTCGCTGGTTTGGTGGGTAGGTCGCGGCCACCTGCCGCAAGCGGCATACCGTACGTGAAGGGTTGACGATGCCGACTCTTCATGAAAGGCGCGTCGATTGGCATGCGCTGGAAGAAGCTGCAGTACAGGCCATGGAGCGGGCCTATGCCCCGTATTCCAAGTTCCCGGTGGGGGCTGCGGCCCTCACCGAGGACGGCCGGATTGTCAGCGGCTGCAACGTGGAGAACGCCAGTTATGGACTGACGCTGTGCGCTGAGTGCGCGTTGGTGGGCCAGCTGCACATGACCGGCGGAGGCAGGATCGCGGCTTTCTATTGCGTCGATGGCGAAGGGAACGTCCTCATGCCGTGCGGGCGTTGCCGGCAGTTGCTCTACGAATTCCGGGCGCCCGGCATGCAGCTCATGACGACGCAGGGAATCAAGTCCATGGACCAGGTGCTGCCTGACGCCTTTGGTCCCGAAAACCTGGAGGAAAGCACGTGAGAAGCACCGAAGCCTTCGACGCCGTTCAGATCATTTCCATTAAACGCGATAAAGGCACGCTCACACCGGAACAGATTGACTGGACCATCGATGCCTACACGCGCGGCGTGATTGCCGAGGAGCAGATGGCGGCGTTGAACATGGCGATCCTGCTCAACGGCATGAACCGTGAGGAAATCTCCCGCTGGACTTCGGCGATGATCGCCTCGGGGGAGCGGATGGACTTTTCCTCGCTGACAACGCCCGACGGCGGCCGGAAACCTACCAGCGATAAGCACTCCACCGGTGGGGTAGGGGACAAGATCACCCTGCCGTTGGCTCCGCTGGTGGCAGTTTTCGGCGTCGCCGTTCCGCAGCTGTCCGGCCGTGGACTCGGCCACACGGGCGGCACTTTGGACAAGCTCGAAGCGATCCCCGGATGGCGCGCGAATTTGAGCAATGAGGAGATCATGGCCCAGCTCCAGGATGTGGGAGCGGTGATTTGTGCTGCCGGATCCGGTCTGGCGCCGGCTGACAAGAAGCTCTACGCCCTGCGCGATGTCACCGGAACCGTCGAAGCGATCCCGCTGATTGCTTCCTCCATCATGAGTAAGAAGATCGCCGAAGGTACGGGCTCGCTCGTGCTTGACGTGAAGGTGGGATCCGGTGCGTTCATGAAGGATGAGGCGCGGGCACGTGAGCTGGCGGAGACCATGGTGGCCTTGGGGAAGGACGCGGGTGTTCACACTGTGGCACTGATGACCGATATGTCCACGCCGCTGGGCCTGACAGCAGGCAACGCCATCGAGGTGGAGGAATCCGTGGAGGTGCTTGCGGGTGGCGGTCCGGAAGACGTCGTCGAACTGACTGTCCGCCTGGCCGAGGAGATGCTGGCCGGGGCCGGCATTCACGACGCCGATCCTGCGGCTGCCCTCAAGGATGGGCGCGCCATGGATGTCTGGAACCGGATGATCGAAGCACAGGGTGGCGACCCGCGCGCTGCGTTGCCGGTGGCGAAGGAATCCGAGGTTGTCTACGCCCCGGCCGACGGTGTCCTGGTGGAGCTCGATGCTCTGTCCGTGGGCGTTGCGGCGTGGCGGCTCGGAGCCGGCCGGGCCCGCAAGGAGGACAAAGTCCAGGCCGGAGCCGGGGTACGGCTGCACGCAAAACCGGGCGCGCTGGTCAGGGCCGGCGAACCGTTGATGACCCTGTTGACGGACACTCCTGAAAAGTTTGACAGGGCCAAGGAAGCACTGCAGGACGCCGTGGTGATTGCGCCTGAGGGCTCGAGACCGGCCCATCAGCTGATCATCGACAGGATCGCCTAGGCTTAGATCCTGTGCAGGCCATCAACGATTTCATCCTCGCCGCGGCCGGGCAGCCGTGGGTGTTGTTCCTTGTGTTGGCCTGCTGCCTGATCGACGGTTTCTTCCCACCGATTCCCAGCGAGTCCGTGGTGGTCGGCTTGAGTGCGGTCTCCGGCGGCGGAGGCTCGCCCAACGTGTGGCTGCTCGGTGTGGTGGCTGCAATTGGCGCTTTCTCAGGCGACAATATTGCCTACTTGATCGGCCACCGCATCGGGATCCAGCGTTGGCGCTGGATGCGCACCCAGCGCATGCAGGGCGCCTTCCGCTGGGCCGGCAAGGAACTTCGACGGCGGTCGGCCTCACTCATCATGGTGGCGCGCTTCATTCCGATCGGACGGGTGGCGGTCAACCTGACGGCCGGTGCCACGCATTTCAACCACCGCCGCTTTATTGGGCTCACCGCAATGTCGGCCATCCTGTGGGCCAGCTATTCCGTGGTCCTGGGGTACTTCTTCGGGGTCTGGTTCGAGCACAACCATCTATTGGGTGCCGCGATTGCGATTGTGGTGGCGGTGATCCTGGGAATCATCATCGACCGCATCATCAGCAAAGTCCGGGGATCGGTTCCGCTGGACCGCAAGAACATCGCCGAAGGCACGAATGTCGCTGGGGAAGAAGCCCCGCCTCCACCCACGGTATGACACGGACGACGCCGGAAGATCAGTCCGGCGGCTGAGGCCGGAACGCGGGGTCCACGAGTAGCGTTAAGTCAGTGATCCCGAGGCCGGGGCGTAGCGAACGACGTCCCGGCCATGGGACACTAAGAGCGACTTCCGTCACAGTGTCAAGTCATATTCGCCTAGGAGCTACCGCCGCGTGGAGTTTTTGAACCAAATGCTCGAGCATGCAGCAGGGCAGCCCTGGATTTATCCGGTCCTTCTGGTCTTCTTCTTCATTGACGGATTTGCCACCATCCTTCCCAGCGAAACAGCCATCGTTGGCCTCTCGGCACTATCCCTCCACAACGGACAGCCCAACCTGTGGATCCTCGGCGGCACCGCATTGGTGGGTGCCATGGCAGGCGACAACATGGCCTACATGCTGGGCCGCAAAATTGGCTTGAACCGTTGGAAGTGGATGCGGCGCCCCAAGGTCCGGAAGATGTTCGCCTGGGCCCAGTATGAGCTCGACAAACGTGGGGCTGTCCTGATCTTCACGGCCCGGTATATTCCCTGGGGACGTGTGGCTGTGAACTACGTTGCCGGACAGACGGGATTCCGTCACAGGACATTCTTCTTCCTGGATGCCTTTGCCTGCGTCACCTGGGTTTGCTACTCCATCGGCATCGGACTCCTCGCAGGGCAATGGGTGCACAACAACCCGCTGCTTGGCGTGGGCATTGCAGTGGCGTTCGCGGTGATCCTGGGCATTGTCGTGGACCACGTCCTTCGCTGGTGGCACAAGTACCTGGAAAAGAAGGACCTGGAGAAGAAGGATCAGGCTGCCGCCGCTGCGGCAACTGCGCTGGCGCCCACGACCAACCCGCAGGAGTTGACCCCAAAGGCGGCCGCCGGCGTCGACCTCTCCAAGCCTGCTGGCTAAGCACCTGCGGTCCCCCTACAGTTAGTACGTGACTGAGCCCATTGTTGACGCTGCCCCTGCCCTCGACTTCGATTTGAAGAGCCTTCCCAAGGTTTCCCTCCATGACCACTTGGACGGGGGACTGCGGCCTGCAACCATCATTGAATTGGCGCACGCCGTCGGCCACACGCTGCCTTCCACTGATCCTGTTGCCTTGGGCCAATGGTTCCGGGAATCCGCGGACTCCGGTTCGCTGGTGCGGTACCTGGAAACGTTCGACCACACGATTGCCGTGATGCAGACCAAGGAGGGCTTGTTCCGGGTCGCCAAGGAATTCGTGGAAGACCTCGCCGAGGACGGCGTCGTGTACGGTGAAGTCCGGTGGGCCCCTGAGCAGCACCTGCAGAAGGGCCTGACCCTGGATGAAGTGGTGGAAGCGGTCCAGGATGGCCTCGAAGCCGGCGTGGATGCGGCTGAAGAACGCGGCCAGCAGATCCAGGTGGGGCAACTCATCACTGCGATGCGCCACGCTGACCGCGGCCAGGAAATCGCGGAGCTGGCTGTTCGACACCGCGCCAACGGCGTTGTCGGTTTCGACATCGCGGGAGCCGAGGACGGCTTCCTGCCTTCACGGTTCAAGGACGCCTTCACCTACCTTGCCGAGAACAACTTCCCGGCCACGGTCCACGCCGGTGAGGCCGCAGGCCTGGACAGCATCCAGTCGGCGCTCGTGGACGGACGCGCTTTGCGGCTTGGGCACGGGGTGCGTATTGCCGAGGACATCACGGTGGAGTTTGAGGACAACTCCGACGACGACGGCGAGGACACCATCGGCATGGTGACACTCGGCGGCGTGGCCGCCTGGGTGCGCGACCGCGGAATCGCCCTGGAAATCTGCCCGTCATCGAACCTCCAGACCGGTGCTATCTCCAGCTTCGGCGAAGGCATCGAGAGCCACCCGTTGGACATGCTTTTCCAGCTCGGTTTCAACGTCACCATCAACACGGACAACAGGCTCATGAGCGGTGTCACGTTGACGGACGAGTTCGAGCTCCTGGTGGAGACTTTCGACTACGACCTCGATGATTTGCTCGAACTGACGCTCAACGCCGCAGAGGCCGCCTTCCTGCCCTTGGACGAGCGTGAAGCTTTGGTCGAGTACATCAACGATGCCTACGCCAACCTCGGCTAAGGAGTCCGGCAACGGCATTTCGGAGCTGATCCGGACCATAGCCTCATTGCGCGAGCATTGCCCTTGGATGGGTGCGCTGACGCATGAGTCCCTGGTGGAGTACCTGATCGAGGAAGCCTACGAGGTTGTGGACTCGATTGAGGCCGGGGATTCGCCCGCCAGGGACGAGGAGCTTCGCGGCGAGCTGGGCGACGTACTGCTTCAAGTGGTGCTGCATGCCCGGCTTGCCGAGGAGCGCGGCAGCTTCGACTTTGATGCTGTGGCCCGCGGCATCAACGCGAAGATGGTCCGCCGCAATCCACACGTCTTCAAGCCGGACGGTTCGCTGCAGGCCACGTTCCCGGCGACGGTCGAGGAAATCATCCTGAAGTGGGATGCCGTGAAGCGTTCCGAGAAGCCCGGCCGTGCCGATCCGTTCGAGGGAATTCCACCGCACTTGCCTGCCTTGGCAGGGGCGCAAAAATCCCTGGACCGTGCTGCCCGTGCGGGTCTGTCGGTCGACGCCCAAAGCCGGGCAACCGCCGTCGGGCTTCCTGCGGTTCCAGACTCGGAAGAGGCGCTCGGTGAGCTGTTGCTCGCCGTCGTTGCCGGTGCCAGGGAGCAAGGGCTCGACGCCGAGCGTGCCCTCCGCGCAGCAGTTCGATCGTTTCAGAACGGGAAGGCCCGGCCTTCATGACGTGAGGAGTTTGAACCCGTTCCGTAACCTAAGCCACTCTCGACTACGCTAGTAGCGACGAGGACGTTGAGAATTTCCCTCCACATTCCTGTAATTTGCCCATAAGGAGCACATCCATGGCGCTTATCGATGCCATCCACGCCCGCGAAATCCTTGATTCCCGCGGAAACCCGACCGTAGAAGTTGAGGTCCTGCTTTCCGACGGCCAGATCGGCCGCGCAGCAGTTCCCTCCGGCGCCTCCACCGGCGAACACGAAGCTGTTGAACTCCGCGACGGCGACAAGGGCCGTTACCTCGGCAAGGGTGTCCAGAAGGCCGTTGACGCGGTCATCGACGAGATCTCGCCGGCACTCATTGGTTTCGACGCAACGGACCAGCGCAGCATCGACCAGGCCATGATCGACCTCGACGGCACCCCGAACAAGAGCAAGCTCGGCGCCAACGCCATCCTGGGTGTTTCCCTGGCCGTTGCCAACGCAGCCGCTGCTTCCTCGGACCTGCCGCTGTACAAGTACCTCGGTGGCCCGAACGCACACGTCCTGCCGGTTCCGCTGATGAACATCCTCAACGGTGGCTCGCACGCCGACTCCGATGTTGACATCCAGGAATTCATGATCGCCCCGATCGGTGCCGAGACCTTCTCCGAAGGCCTGCGCTGGGGCGTTGAGGTGTACCACAACCTCAAGGCCGTCCTTCAGGAAAAGGGCCTCTCCACGGGCCTCGGCGACGAAGGTGGCTTTGCCCCCAACCTGCCGTCCAACCGCGCTGCACTGGACCTGATCCAGGAAGCCATCAAGAACGCCGGCTACACCCCGGGCACGGACATCGCCCTTGCCCTGGACGTTGCATCCTCCGAGTTCTACAAGGACGGTGCATACCAGTTCGAAGGCAAGGCACTGACCGCCTCGGAAATGAGCGCCTACTACGCCGAGCTCGTTGCCGACTACCCGCTGGTCTCCATTGAAGACCCGCTGGACGAGAACGACTGGGAAGGCTGGAAGACCCTCACCGACACCATCGGTGACAAGGTCCAGCTGGTTGGCGATGACCTCTTCGTCACCAACCCGGTCCGCCTGCAGCAGGGAATCAGTGCCGCCACGGCCAACTCCCTGCTGGTCAAGGTCAACCAGATCGGTTCCCTGACCGAGACCCTGGACGCCGTTTCCCTGGCCCAGCGCTCCGGTTACACCACCATCACCTCGCACCGCTCCGGCGAAACCGAGGACACCACCATTGCTGACATCGCCGTTGCCACCAACGCGGGCCAGATCAAGACCGGTGCCCCGGCCCGCTCCGAGCGCGTCGCAAAGTACAACCAGCTCCTGCGCATCGAAGAAGAACTCGACGACGCCGCACGCTACGCCGGCCGCAGCGCGTTCCCGCGTTTCAAGGGCTAGCATTCCGCGAAAACAGCTGACCGGTGGCTATGGTGGAAAGACCATAGCCACCGGTTCTGTTTAACGCTTGCCTGCGGAGCCGCGGGCACAGCAGGACCTACGCAAGTTCCGCACACGTACGTTACGCGCAGGGCAAGCGCAGCAACCCGCCAGGCAAGCACCGGGCATTACAGGAGTGTCATGGCCACCCGTCGTCCAAAGGTTCCCAGGGCCGACGCCCTCGGAAGGCCGAACAGCGCAGGAAGGCCAAACAGCTCAGGAAGGCCGAACAGCGCAGGCAGGCTAAACGGCGCAGGCACGGCCAACGGCCCGGCACGGCCCGCTACGGCAGGCAAGCCAAACAGTGCAGGCCATGCCGACGGGGACGTCATCGAGGCAGAGTTCGGCGCTTCCCGCGCCCCTGCGGAATCCTCGACGCCGGCAACGGCCGCCAGAAAAACCCGGGCTCCCAAAACCCCGGGCAGCGGCAGAAGCCCCGCCACCAAAACCACGGGCAGCGGCAAGAGCCCAGCCACCAGGACGAGCCCCGCCGCGTCCACGAAAGCTTCAAGCAAGGCCTCCGGCAACAGTGCCGGTGATGCCCAGGACCTCGATCCCGTACCGGCCAAGGCGTTCTCGGGCAGGATGCTCGCGCTGGCCGTCGTCATGATTGCCATCACCATCATGCTGGCGCCCACGGTCCGGATTTTCCTGGAGAAACGGGCCGAAATCTCCGCGCTGGAGGCCGAGATCGCCAGCAAGCAGGCAGAGCAGGCGGAGCTGAACAAGCAGCTTTCCCGGTGGCAGGATCCCAACTACGTGAAACAGCAGGCCCGCGACCGCATTAACATGGTTATGCCGGGTGAAACGGGTTACTGGGTATTTGGCGGGGAAGAAGCCGCCGGTACCCCTGGGGGCCGCACCGGCTCCGGCTCATCCGCAAACCCGGCAAACCTGCCCTGGGTGGATGCGCTCTGGGAGTCAATCAGACGATCGGCAACAGACTAGACGCGGTGCCCGCCGCCGTCGTGTTCCTTCCGGGACATGGCCAAAAGGGCAGGAAGGTTGGCAGCGCAAGTGGAAGAGAACACGGCAGCCATGCCGCAGGAATCCCGCCAGCCATCAGCACACGACCTCGATGTCCTCAGCCGCCAGCTGGGCAGGCCGGTGCGGGACGTGGTGGAGATTCCCGCCCGCTGCGTATGTGGGAATCCGCTCGTGGCGGCCACGGCGCCCCGGCTCAGCAACGGGACCCCATTCCCCACCACGTTCTACCTGACCCACCCGGTCATCACGTCCGCTGTGTCTCGCCTGGAAGCGGGCGGGCTGATGAATGAGATGAATGATCGGCTGACCGCGGACCAGGAACTTGCGGATGCGTACCATGGTGCCCACGAGGCCTACCTGCAGGCGCGCAACGAGATCGCTGGACGTTCCGGGACCGGTGCCGTGCCGGAAATCGACGGGATCTCCGCTGGTGGCATGCCCACCCGCGTCAAGTGCTTGCACGTCCTGGTTGGCCACTCGCTGGCTGCCGGTCCCGGGGTCAACCCGCTGGGCGATGAGGCCCTGGAAGCAATTTCAGAGTGGTGGACCAAAGATCGTTGCTACTGCGATGGCGCCTGGGACACTGCAGGCGAGGCGCCCTCGAGGGATCTTAGCCGTCACGGTCCTCAAGGTTTGCCTGACATCGTGGGTCGCCCGGCACCGGTCCGTAAACCCAAGGCCGCGTCCGTTAGCGAAGTGGTGGAGGACGCATGAGCCGCGTTGCTGCCATTGACTGCGGAACCAACTCCATCCGTCTCCTCATTGCCGATGCCTCGGCGAACGGCGCCCCCGGGCCGCTGACCGACGTCGTGCGTGAAATGCGTGTGGTGCGGCTTGGCCAGGGCGTAGATGCCACCGGAGAACTTGCTCCCGAGGCCTTGGAACGCACCTTCTCCGCCACAGCGGACTATGCAGCGCTTATCCGCGAACACGGTGCCACGCGCGTGCGCTTTGCCGCCACCTCGGCCACCCGCGACGCCAGGAACCGCCAGGTTTTCGTTGACGGGATCCGTGAGCTTCTGGGTGTGGAGCCTGAAGTTATCTCGGGTGATGAGGAAGCTGCGCTGTCCTTCGCAGGGGCAAGCAGTGTTTTGCCGGTAACGGGGGATGACGCCGTGCTGGTGGTTGACCTTGGCGGTGGCAGCACCGAATTCGTCCTCGGCGATGCCCATGGCGTGATTGCTGCGCGTTCGGTGGACATTGGCTGTGTACGGTTGACCGAACGGCACCTTCGCAGCGACCCGCCTACGGCGGCGCAAATTGCCGCGGCAGAGGCCGACGTCGACGCCGCACTCGACCTCGCCGCTCAGACAGTCCCGTTGGACCGTGCCACAGCCGTGGTTGGCGTCGCGGGTTCCATCACCACCATCACTGCGCACGCCCTGGGCCTCAGCGAATACCAGCCGGACCGGATCCACGGCGCCTACCTGGACATTGAAACCATCAGCGACGCGTGCACCAGCCTGCTGGAGATGACCCGCGACGAGCGGGCGGTCCTTCCCTACATGCACCCAGGCCGCGTGGACGTTATTGGAGCTGGAGCCCTGGTGTGGCGGCGCATCCTGGAAAGGCTTGCTGCGGCGGGCAACGGTGCCATCGGCGGTGCAATTTCGAGCGAGCACGACATCCTGGATGGGATTGCCCTGAGTATCCGGGACTCCGCATGACCCTGCGATGCAACCGCCTGCTTTCTGCTGCCCTGGCCACGATGCTGGCCGGGGGAGCGTTGGCGGGTGCGCTGTTGACTGCACCGGCAGCGATGGCGGACGCCTGGCGGGACAAGGAGTACTGGCTCAAGGAATCGGGAATCACGAATGCCTGGCAGGTCTCCAAGGGTGCAGGAGTCAAGGTCGCCATCATCGATAGCGGCGTTGACGGGAACCACCCTGACCTCAAGGGCGTCGTCGTGGGCGGAACGGACGTTTCCGGAGCCGGGGCGCCCAACGGACAGAAAAGCATAGGCGCCAAGACAGAGCACGGAACCCTTGTGGCCACCATGCTTGCCGGGCGCGGTCACACCACGCCCACAGCTTCCCCGTCGCCCTCAGCCTCACCGACGGTTCCTCCTGCCGGGGGACCGGACGGGATCATCGGCGTCGCGCCTGAAGCGGAGATCCTGGCAGTGTCCACCTGGCTGGGGTCACCTAATCCGGGAGGCAAGACGGACCAGGAACAGATTCCGGACGCCGTGCGCTGGGCCGTGGACAATGGCGCGAAGGTCATCAATATTTCCCTGGGCAGCACCTCACCGGTTTGGCCTCAAAGTTGGGATGCCGCCTTCCTGTATGCCGAGCAAAAGGATGTGGTGATCGTCGCCGCCGCGGGCAACCGGGTGGGTGGCAACGTGCAGGTTGGCGCTCCTGCCACCATTCCCGGCGTGCTCACCGTGGCAGGGCTCGACGGCGATGGCCGGGCCAGCGTCGACTCCTCCTCCCAGGGGATCAGCATTGGCGTTGCAGCACCGGCAGAAAATCTGTTGGGAGGCCTTCCCGGGGGCGGATACGCGCAATGGGCTGGAACGTCCGGGTCCGCGCCCATCGTTTCCGGCGTGGCTGCGCTCATCCGGTCCAAGTGGCCTGACATGAGCGCGAAGCAGGTCATCAACAGGATTGTCAGCACGGCCAAGGACGCCGGTGCCCCTGGCAAGGACCCCCTTTACGGCTACGGCGTGCTCAACGCAGAGGCAGCACTGAAGGATCAGGTAGAGACAACAAGCACCAATCCACTCGGATCGATCGCGGACTGGATCCGCGTCCACCGGCGAGGTGACTTCAGCACGCCCTCCGAGGCCCCTGTGGCCAGTCCTACAAGCGCTGCACCCACCTTGGCAGATCCGACGGTTCCCGTCGCCGCTACTCCTGCACATGTGGATGATGCCCTTCCGGCCGCTGTCGTACTCGGATTCGGCGGCATTTTCGCAGTGATCATCGTGGGCGCATCCATTCAGTTGCGCAGGGTCGCCAAGAACCCTTCCACTGCCGGGGAAGAGGCAGAAACGGGAACGCTGGAAGCGGTGGATCCACCCACCCGGAAGTAGCTAGTGAAGATTTTCACAAAGTGCTGTACTCTGGTTTCATGGCAACCACCCCAGAGCTCATTGACCGTCCCCGGGTTCTCGTCGTCGGCGGCGGCTACGTCGGCCTGTACGTAGCCCTTAAACTGCAGAAGAAGATCGCGAATGCAGGTGGCATCGTCACCGTCGTAGATCCACTGCCCTACATGACGTACCAGCCGTTCCTCCCCGAGGTCGCTGGTGGCAACATCGAGGCACGCCACGCCGTCGTCTCCCACCGTCAGCACCTCAAGCAGACCGAACTCATCCAGGGCCGCGTCACCAGCATCGACCACGCAAACCGCACTGCGGTCGTGGCTCCTGCCAATGGTGAAGCTCCGTTCGAGGTTCCGTACTTCGACGTCGTCATCGCAGCCGGTGCCATCACCCGCACGTTCCCCATCAAGGGCCTCGCTGACAAGGGCATCGGCCTGAAGACCATTGAGGAAGCCGTAGCACTTCGCAACAAGGTGCTGGAGCGCATCGAAGCCGCTTCCACCATGACGGACCCCGCAGAGCGCGCCAAGGCCCTCACCTTCGTGGTTGTCGGTGGCGGTTTTGCAGGCATCGAATGCCTCACCGAAATGGAAGACCTCGCCCGCGCAGCGGTCAAGAACAACCCGCGTGTCCGCCAGGAAGAAGTCCGCTTCATCCTCGTCGAAGCCATGGGCCGCATCATGCCCGAGGTCACCGCATCCCAGGCCGAGTGGGTCGTAGAGCACCTGCGTAGCCGCGACATCGAGGTCCTCCTCAACACCTCCCTGGACAGTGCAGAGGGCAACCTCAAGCTGATCAACCTCCCGGACAAGACGTCCGCCGGTGAAGTCGAAGCTGACACCCTCGTGTGGGCTGCCGGTGTGCAGGCCAACCCGATGATCCGCTCAACGGACTTCCCGCTGGAACCGCGAGGCCGTGTCCGCGTCCTCCCGGACCTCCGTATTGCCGGCGACGAAGGCATTGTCGAGAACGCCTGGGCAGCTGGCGACATCGCCGCTGTTCCGGACCTCACGGGCAAGGGCCTGCCGGACGGTACCTGTGTGCCGAATGCCCAGCACGCGCTCCGCCAGGCAAAGAAGCTCGCCAAGAACCTGTGGGCTTCCCGCTGGGACAAGCCGCTGCACGATTACAAGCACAAGAACCTTGGTGCTGTTGCCGGCTTCGGCGAGTGGAAGGGCGTTGCCAACATCAACCTGCTCGGCCGCATCGGCCTCAAGGGCGGCCTCGCATGGCTGGCACACCGTGGCTACCACGGAATGGCGATGCCCACGGTTGAGCGCAAGTTCCGCGTGATCTTCGGCTGGATCCTGGCCTTCTTTGCTGGCCGCGACACCACGCAGCTGATTGACCTGGACAACCCACGTGGCGCATTCGTTGCAGCTGCAACCCCGGCCCCCAAGCCGGCTGCTGCACCTGCACCGGCTCCCGCGCCTGCTGTTGCGGAAAAGCCTGCCGAGGACAAGACTCCGGTATCGGCTGACGCCAAGTAGTACACGTCCGACGACGGCTGCTCCCTCAGGGGAGTGGCCGTCGTCGTTTAAGCTGTTGCCATGCCTGGCGAAACCGATCTGAAGACCCTCCTGGAGTCCCTGCATCCTGTCATCAGGGATGGTGACTATGTGTACGCTCTCTGGCCGCACGGCAAACCGCTGGAAGGCGACATCGAGGCCGCCGTCCGGGAGGCCGAAGGTTTGACCGTGGTGCTGCGGCGGGACGAAGCGGACAGGCTTGGTCTTTCCTACGATTTCGTGGCCGCCTGGATCACGCTCCAGATCCATTCCGCCTTGGAAGCCGTGGGTTTGACGGCGGCCGTGAGTGCGGCGCTGACGCACGCAGGCATCAGCTGCAACGTCCTGGCGGGCTTTCATCATGACCACCTGCTGGTCCCCGTAGCGGAAGCGGACCGAGCGCTGGACGTGCTGCGTTTGCTGGCCCGGGGAGTGGTCCTGCGGACGGAGCGGCCAGAAGACCGTCCTGAAATCCTGGAACTGACCGCCCGGGCCTTTTCGGTGTCTCCAGTGACCGGCGAACCGGTCCAGGGGACGCCCTTGGAGGTTGGCTTGCTGCGCGAGCTCTTCGAGTGCGACGAGTACATTCCAGAGTTGAGCATCGTAGCTGAGATCGGCGGGGACATTGTTGGCCACGCCATCAGTACCCGTGGCTGGATCGGCGACCTGGAACTTGTGGGATTGGGTCCCATCGGAGTGCTTCCCCAGTTTCAGCGACGCGGCGTCGGCTCGGCCCTCATGCGTGAAACCGCCGCGCGTGCCACGGCGGCAGGGGAGCCTGCCATAGCTTTGTTGGGCAGCCCCCTCTACTACCCGCGCTTCGGCTACGTGCCCGCCACCTCCCTGGGTGTGGAACCGCCCGAGGCTGCCTGGGGCGATCACTTCCAGCTGCTGCCGCTTCCGGCATGGCCCGACGGCGTTCGGGGGACCTTTCGCTACGCGGCGCCATTCGAACGCGTGTAGCTGGGATACCATGGTGCGGGCGCCCCAGTAGCCCAATTGGCAGAGGCAGCGGACTTAAAATCCGCGTGTTGTGGGTTCGAGTCCCACCTGGGGCACAAATGGAAGGGGAGGAGGTTACCTCTCCTTCCATTTTCTTGCCCCAGTTTATTGGCCGCATTCTTCATACACTTTTCCCAGCAGGCTCGCAGATTCCCCACAGGCAACGAGTGTTATAGGGATGTGACCTGAATCACTTATCTTCCCGGATCAATTGCACTAGTTTGAGTCTTAATCAGGAACACCTGAGTTATCGCATCAAAGGCAGTTCGCACCTTTCGATCGAGGAGACAACGAATGTTTGATCTTTCCCAAGCGGCGCCCCGAGCCGCCAAGCTTACAGCGCTTGGCATTGGGGTTGCCCTCCTGGCCACAGCTTGTGGTGGGTCCTCCACGCCAAGCCAGACCGGGTCCAGTTCCGCCGCCGCTGCAGGCATCTCCTGCCCGGCTCCGAGTGCAGGGGCGGGAGCCGGCAACAGCCAGGCTGCTACCAACACGGGACCCGTACCTCCCTCGACCACCACTACCGCCACTCCTCTCAAGCTTGGATCGCTGCTGCCGACGACGGGGTCGCTCGCGTTCCTCGGCCCACCCGAAATCGCTGGCGTCAACCTCGGTATCAAGGAAGTCAATGATGCCGGCGGCGTTCTGGGCGCTCCTGTTGCCGTTGTGCACCGTGACTCCGGTGACACCAAGACCGACATCGCAACCCAGTCCACCACCGCACTCCTGGGCCAGGGCGTGAGCGCAATCATCGGTGCAGCTTCGTCCGGTGTTTCCAAGACTGTTATCAACCAGATCACGGGCGCTGGGGTCATCCAGTTCTCGCCGGCGAACACGTCCCCTGACTTCACTACATGGGACGACAAGGGCCTGTACTGGCGTACTGCTCCCTCCGACGTCCTGCAGGGCAAGGTCCTCGGCAACTACATGGCTACCTGTGGTGCGCAGACCGTGGGCATGATCGTCCTCAACGACGCCTACGGCACGGGCCTGCAGAAGAACGTCAAGGAAGCCTTTGAGGCTGCTGGCGGCAAGGTTGTAGCCGAGGAACTCTTCAACGAGGGTGACTCGCAGTTCAGCAGCCAGGTGGACAAGGTCATCGCCGCCAAGCCCGACGCCATCGCACTGATCACCTTCGACCAGGCAAAGAGCATCGTCCCCCTGATCACCGGCAAGGGAATCAAGCCCACGCAGCTGTTCATGGTTGACGGCAACACCTCGGACTACAGCAAGGACTTCCAGGCCGGCACCTTGAAGGGCGCACAGGGAACCATCCCCGGTACGTTCGCCAAGGACGCCTTCAAGCAGAAGCTCCTAGCCATCGATCCTGCACTGAAGGATTACAGCTACGCAGGCGAGTCCTACGACGCCGTGAACCTGATCTCGCTGGCCTCTGAAGCTGCCAAGAGCACCAAGGGCACGGACATTGCAGCCAAGCTCAAGGACGTTTCCCAAGGTGGCGAGAAGTGCACCGACTTCGCCTCCTGCGTAACCCTGCTTCGCCAGGGCAAGGACATCGACTACGACGGCCAGTCGGGTCCGGTAACGTTCTCCGACGCCGGTGACCCCACCGAGGCGTACATCGGTATCTACGAATACCAGGACAACAACACCTACAAGCCGGTCCGCGAAGAGTTCGGCAAGCTCTAAGCCAAATCCTGACCAGACCGCAACCGGAACAGGTCCCCTACCTTTCGGAAGGGGACCTGTTCTGCTTCATAGGGGTGTGTTGTGGGGCAACGGCCGCACATGAAGGAGGGCCCTGGGTATACCCAAGGCCCTCCGTGCGTGTGTGATACGGCTCCTAGACCTCGTCGGCCAGGGTTCCCAGGTACAACTGGATGACCTTGGGGTCCTTCATGAGTTCGCGACCCGTGCCCGTGTAGGCGTCCTTCCCTTGGTCCAGGACATAGCCGCGGTCGCAGATCTGCAGGCAGCGGCGGGCGTTCTGTTCCACCATGATGACTGAGACGCCGGCGCGGTTGATCTCATGGACCCGCAGGAACGTCTCGTCCTGCTTGACGGGGGAGAGGCCCGCCGATGGCTCGTCGAGCAGGAGTACCGCGGGATCCATCATGAGTGCCCGCCCCATGGCTACCATCTGACGCTCCCCGCCTGAGAGGGAACCGGCCCGCTGGGCACGTCGCTTGGCCAGTTCGGGGAAGAGGCTGGCAACGAAGTCGAACCGCTCGGCGAAGTCCTTGGGCCGCTGGAACATGCCCATCTGGAGGTTCTCTTCGATGGTGAGCGTGGCGAAGACGTTGTTGGTCTGGGGTACAAAGCCGACGCCCTGCGTGACAAGCTTGTTGGCCTTCAGGCCGGTGAGATCCTGCCCTCTGACCACCACAGTGCCGGAGTGGACCTTGACCAGGCCGAACATGGCTTTCAGCAGGGTGGACTTACCGGCGCCGTTGGGGCCGATAATTCCAATCAGTTCGCCCTTGCGGGCCTCGATGGAGCAACCATTGAGGATGTTGACGCCGGGAATGTAGCCAGCCACCAGGTTGGTGACTTTGACGACGGAATCGCTGGCGGGTGCATCTGCTGAGGCGGGCATTGCGCTGGTGCTGCTCATTTCCCGTCCTCCTTCTTGGTTTCTACGATGTCGGAGAGGATACCTGCGTCTTCCGTTCCCACCACCGACTCTTCGTCGGCCTCAAGTTCTGCCTCGAGCACCTTGATGCCTTCTGCGTCGCCGAGGTCGACGTCATGGTGTGCGCCGAGGTAGGCGTCGATCACGGCAGGGTTCTTCATGACCTCGCCGGGAGGCCCTTCGGCCACGATCTTTCCTTCTGCCATGACTACTACCCAGTCTGCGATGTGGCGGACCATGTTCATGTCGTGCTCGACGAACAGGACGGTCATGCCTTCAGCCTTGAGGTTCTTGATGTGGTCCAGGAGGGACTGGGTCAGTGCCGGGTTCACGCCGGCCATCGGCTCGTCGAGCATGACGAGCTTGGGCCTGACCATCAGGGACCGTGCCATTTCCAGGAGCTTACGCTGGCCGCCGGAGAGTGAAGCGGCGTAGTCATCCTTCTTGGTGTCCAGCTTGAACTTCTCCAAGAGCACGTGTGCCTGTGCTGTGATCTCCTTCTCGCGGCCACCCCAGATGCCCTTGAACAGGGCTTTGGAAAGACGCTCGCCTGGCTGGTCCGCGGCACCGAGCCGCATGTTTTCCATGACTGTCAGCTTGCCCATGACTTTGGTCAGCTGGAATGTCCGCACCATGCCCATGCGTGCCACTTTGTAGGACGAGACGCCGGCAATGCTGTTTCCTTCGAACTGCCACTTGCCCGTGTTTGGCGTGTCGAAGCCGGTGAGCAGGTTGAACAGTGTGGTCTTGCCGGCACCGTTCGGCCCGATCAATGCAGTGATCTTGTGGCGCGGAATTTCCAGGTATTCCACGTCCACGGCGTTGATGCCGCCGAAGGAACGGGTGACGTTTTCGGCCACGACGATCGGATCGCGCTTTTTGCAGCCGGGGGTGTTTTCCCCGACCGCAATGGGGCGGGAATCGGTCATGTAGTCGATGCCTGCCTCGTCGCTTGGCGTAGCGCGGTGGGCAGAACTACCACTGCTGGAAGGCGTAGCTGGGTTCATTGGGTTGTTGCTGTTGTGTTCGTTGGTCTCACTCATGCGAAAGCAAGCTCCTTCTTATTGCCGAAGACGCCTTGCGGGCGGAAGATCATCAGGAGCATCAGGGCCACACCAACAAGGATGTAGCGCAGCTGGCCGGCCTGAACGGTGGTCAGCCAGGTGATGACTCCGGATTCGATGAGCCCATAAAGCAGGCTCTGTGTCAGCGAGAGCACTACCCAGAAGATCATGGCTCCGATCACCGGGCCCAGGACGGTTGCCATGCCGCCGAGCAGGAGACAGGTCCAGAGGAAGAACGTGAGCTCCGTGCCGTAGTTGGATGGTTGGACGGCGCCGCGGGGGAGAGTGAAGATCATGCCTGCAAGGGCACCCAGGATGCCGCCGATGATAAGGGCCTGCATCTTGTAGGAGTAGACGTTCTTACCTAGTGACCGAACGGCATTCTCGTCCTCGCGGATGCCCTTCAGGACGCGGCCCCATGGGCTGCGCATCAGCAACCAGACAAGCAGGCAGCAGATAATGACCAGGCCCCAACCGACAACGCGGATGAAGAAGTCACGGTTGTTCATGCCCATGTAGGACCCCTCGGGGAAGGGATTCATGGAGTAGAAGCCACCCTCGAACGCGGCCAGTCCGTTTGCCGAACCCGTGACGCTGGTGAGCTGGTTGGTGGTGACAACGTAGCGCACAATTTCTGCTGCTGCGATCGTGACGATAGCGAGGTAGTCCGCCCGCAAGCGCAGGGTCGGAATGCCCAGGATAAAGGCGAAGATCACCGAACACAGGACCGCGATAAGCAGCCCGATGAAGAACGGCGTCTTGAAGGTCAACGTGGAGATGGCGAAGCCGTAGGCTCCCACTGCCATGAATCCGGCCTGGCCGAAGTTCAAAAGGCCTGAGTAGCCGAAGTGGACGGCGAGGCCCAGAGCAGCAAGTGCGTAGGCCGCCGTCGTCGGGCTGAACAATTCGCCAAGGGCGCTGGAAAGAATAAATCCGAAGTCCATGGCCCGCTCCTAACCCACACGCTCACGCCGGCCGAGGATACCCTGCGGTCGGAACAGAAGGACAACAATCATGATGAACAGGGCGCCAACGTACTTGAGGTCGGCGGGGAGGCCAAAGACAGTCGTCAACTCCACGAAGATCCCGACGACGATGGAGCCGATCAGGGCACCGAAGACAGTTCCCAGGCCACCGAGCGTCACGCCGGCGAAGATGAGCAGCAGGATTTGCGAGCCCATGTCGAAGGTCACGCCGGGCCGGTAGTAGGCCCACAGGATGCCGCCGAGGGAAGCGAGGACGCCGCCAACAATCCACACGAGCCGGATGACCGAGTCGACGTCGATGCCGGAAGCAGCCGCCAGGGCAGGATTGTCCGCCACCGCCCGGGTTGCTTTGCCCAGACGGGTCTTCAACAGGACGATGCCGATCAGGGCAATCACCACGGCACTGATCAACAGGGACCACAGGTTGTTCGGAGAGATGGAGATGGGCCCGATCTGGACCTCTGCGCTTTGGGCTCCGGGCAGCTGTTGGGTGGCGCCGCCGAAGAAGAACTGGATGACGTAGCGGATAGCCAGTGCCAGGCCGATGCTGACAATCATCATGGGCACCAGGCCCGAGCCGCGCCGTCGCAGAGGCCGCCAGAGCCCGGCATCCTGGACATACCCGAAGAGCCCGCCGCCGATCAGCGAGAGCAGGATGGCCAGCCAGAACGGCAAACCAAAACCGTTGAACATGAATACCAGGACAGCGCCCATGGTTACCATCTCGCCGTGGGCGAAGTTGGTAAGGCCTGTGGTACCGAAGATGAGGGACAATCCCACGGAGGCAAGTGCCAGGAGCAGGCCGAAGCTCAGTCCTGCAACGAGGCGATTGAGGAGGTTTTGGCCAAAGTCCTGCTGCTGGACGACGATGCCTTTGCCGAACGCGAAGATCACCGACAGGTTGGACGTTTGGTTGAACGTGACATCGCGGGGATTTTCCTGGCCGTCGGCCAGTTTGATGCCCTCCGGCAAGGTGGAGGTATCCAGCTCAACCCTGTACGTGCCCTGCACCGGGACGCCGATGCTCCAGGCGCCGTTGGCTCCGGAGGTTGCTTCGCCTTCGAATCCGTTGCCCGAGGCCTTGATCTTCACGCCCGGTATGGGAGCACGGGCGTCGTCGCGGAGGAAGCCGCTGATATTGTTCTGGAAATTCGTTGGGGATGGCGAAGGCGAGGGGGTGGTAGCCTCCGCCGAAGGGGCGGCGATCAACAGAGTGGCAATGAGGGCTGCGAAGAACGCCCCCACGGCTCTCTGCAGTCCCTTGGACCGTCTCATGGACGGGTCGCGCAGTGTGCTTCTCAAAATGGAAACCTCCACAGTGGGGGTGGTCCCGGCTGCGCCATTGCAGCCGGTGCGAACGGTCATGGGGCTTGTGAACAGTTCTTGCCTAGCTGCCTCGATTGTGATCTAAGTCACCCATGTGTGGCCTATGTTACCGCTCGGTGCGGCTAAAAAATGCACAGCATAGAGGTCAGAAGATCGCGATCGGATAACAACTGTGAAGCTATAGGCAACAAGCAATCTTCCACATTCGTGTCACGGTTGAGTTTCGTCTGGGTGAACAAGGGAACTTTCCCTGCCTTGGGCGCGTGGTAATTGGTACCGTGAATTATCACTTAGCCCTTTTTCAGGAGGACACCCGCAATGGCACTTGGCGGAAACCCTATCTTCAACGGAAAGAATTTCCGTGGAGCCAAACAGGCACCGCCTGTTCCGCAAAATCCGTACTCCAACCCGTACGGCCAACAGTTTAACCAGGCACCTGGCCGCGCGCCCGGACAGGTCCTCGACGCCCAGTCAGCTTGGTCCGCTCCGCAGCAGAACATGACCAACGAACAACTGCAGCAGATGTACAACCAGCCTGCAGCAGGACCCGCCGAAACCGGGCGGATGACCTACGACGACGTCATCATGAAGACCGTCGCGTGCCTTGTGGCCCTGGTCGTCGGCGCCGGCATCACGCTCTTTGTGGCTCCGGGCCTGTCCACGATGCTCATGATTGTCGGTGCACTGGGCGGTTTCGTCCTGGCACTGGTCAATACCTTCAAGAAGCAGCCTTCTCCCGCGCTGATCCTGGCCTATGCGGGCCTTGAGGGACTCTTCCTCGGTGGCCTGACCCGGATTCTTGACGGAATGTTCCCGGGCGTGGGCCTCCAAGCGGTCATCGGCACGCTGGCCGTCTTCGGCGTTACGCTGCTGCTGTTCAAGAGCGGTAAGGTCCGCGCAACGCCCAAGATGGTGCGCTTCTTCATGATCGCCACCATCGGCTACGCGGTCTTTGCGCTGATCAACCTCGTCATGATGTGGACCGGCGCGGTCCAGGAACCGTTCGGCCTGCGCACGAGTATCACGATTGCAGGCATCCCGCTGGGTGTCTTCATCGGCATCCTGGCGATTGGCCTGGCAGCTTTCTCGCTCATCATGGACTTCACCAGCATCGAAGAAGGCGTCCGTGCCGGCGCCCCGGAGCGCTACTCCTGGATCGCTGCCTTCGGCCTGACCGTCACCCTGGTTTGGCTCTACGTCGAAATCATTCGGCTCCTGGCGATTCTGCGCGGCGACGACTAAGTCCGCCCGGGTTCAGGAAAAATGCCCCCGAAATTATTTCGGGGGCATTTTTTTGTCTAAACGGGTTCAACCATGGGCGCCGTCCCAGAAGGCCTCAACCCAGGCGTTCGAAAACAACAGCCATTCCCTGGCCGCCTCCCACGCATAATGTGGCCAGGCCAAGGGTTCCGTCGCGTTCTTTCAAGCCATTGAGGAGCGTAGTGGTCATGCGTGCTCCAGTCATGCCGAAGGGGTGGCCCAAGGCAATGGCGCCGCCGTGGACGTTGAGCTTCTGTGGGTCGATGCCCAGTTCACGGGCGCTGGCAACCACTTGAACCGCAAAGGCTTCGTTGAGTTCCACGAGGTCGATATCGTCAATCGTCAGTCCTGCCAGTGCCAACGCCCGCCGCGTTGACTCAACTGGCCCCATGCCCATGAGTTCGGGTGAGAGGGCTGAAACGGCGGTGGAGACAACGCGCGCGAGCGGTTGTAGTCCAAGCTCGCGCGCACGGGAGTCACTCATGACCAGGACGGCGGCGGCACCATCGTTCAAGGGGCACGCATTGCCCGCGGTTACTGTACCTTGGGGCCGGAAAACGGGCTCCAGGGCGGATACGGCTTCCAAGGTCACTCCTGCCCTCGGGGAGTCATCCTGCTCAACCAGGGTCCCGTCCTTGCGCGTGTATGGTGTGATTTCGCGGGCGTAGAAGCCCGAGGCGATGGCAGCTTCGGCGCGATTCTGGCTCAGCACGCCCCACTCGTCCTGCTCTGCCCGGCCTATTCCGTAGCTGGTGGCCACATTCTCGGCTGTCTGGCCCATGGCGATATAGATATCGGGAAGCCTCCCGCCAAGCCGCGGATCCGTCCAGGGAATGTTCGACGCCGCCCGGGCAGCTGTCCGCTGGGCTGCTGATTCGAAAAGTGGGTTGCGGTTGCCGGCATCGGTCTGTCCGGCCCCTGCCCAATTCTGGTATCTCGAGACACTTTCCACGCCGGCCGAGACGATCGCGTTCGCTTCACCGGCCTTGATGGCGTGGAATGCCATGCGAAGAGTCTGGAGGCTGGACGCGCAGAACCGGTTGATGGTCGCCGCCGGTACGCGGTCCAGTCCTGCAAGGACAGCGACGACGCCGGCCATGTTGGAGCCCGCTTCGCCGCTGGGTTCGGCGCATCCCAGGAGGATGTCATCAAGGCCGCCTCCATCTTCGGCGGCAGGATCGAAACCTGGAACTTTCGCGAGTGCGGCCTGCACCATGGCGGTTGCAAGGTCGTCGGGGCGTTCGTCCTTGAGGGAGCCTTTGAAGGCCCGCCCGATTGGACTTCTGGCAGTGGAAACGATGACAGCCTCAGTCATGGCCCCAGCTTACGCCCGGCATCTGGGATGAAGACGGGCGTAAGCCTGGGCCGTCAAGCCAAGCGAAGGGCGCCTGCTGCCGGAGTCACCGTGAAGATGTCAGGGGCGGTAAAGCCGCTCTCAGTGAAGGAACGCACGACGGCGTCGCGCACCTGCTGCTCCCGGCCTGCCGGAGTCAGGGCGATGGCAGAGCCGCCGAAACCTCCGCCGGTCATGCGGGCGCCGATCGCGCCGTTGGCCCTGGATGTCTCCACCGCGAGGTCCAGCTCAGGGCAGGAGATCTCGAAGTCGTCGCGCATGGACACGTGGCTGGCGTCCAGCAACGCACCAATGCTGGCCGGGCCTTCGCTGTTGAGGGTTTCCACGGTCTGGAGTACCCGGTCGTTTTCGGTGACGACGTGCCGGACCCTGCGAAGGGTTGTCTCATCCAGCAAGCCCGCGGCTTCCTCCAAAGATTCCACGCCGACGTCGCGCAGGGCTTTGACACCGAGAATTTCGGCACCCAACTCGCAGGAGGCACGCCTGGAGGCGTAACCGCCGTCGGCGTGTGAATGCGACACCTTCGTGTCGATGACCAGCAGGACCAGGCCCGATGCCTCGGCGTCGAAGGGGACAAGGTCAACGTGCTGGTCCCGGCAATCCAGGAACACGGCATGACCCTTGGCTCCGCGCAGCGAAGCTGACTGGTCCATGATGCCGGTGGGTGCGCCGACGAACACGTTCTCAGCGCGCTGGGTGGCGAGCACCAGGTCCTCTGCGCCTAAACCTGCCCCTGTGAGGTCGTTGAGGGCGGAAATGACGGCACATTCGATCGCGTGGGAGGACGAGAGCCCCGCACCCAGCGGCACGTCCGAATCGAGCAGCAGGTCAAAACCGGGAACGTCGATGCCACGCTCTTTCAAAGCCCAGGCAACGCCGAGCGGGTAGCGCGACCAACCGTTGCCGGATCCCGGCTCCAGGCTTGAGAGATCCGCCTCCACCAAGCCGTGGCCACCGAACAGGGACAGCAGCCGCACTGTGGAGTCCGTACGAACCCGAACAGCCACCTTGGCCGTCTTATCAATGGCGAACGGCAGGACGAAGCCCTCGTTGTAATCCGTGTGTTCACCGATCAGGTTCACGCGCCCCGGTGCCTGCCACACGCCGTCGGGAACTGAGCCGAAAGTTTCCTGGAAGCGGGCCGAAAGCACGCTGGTGTCAGTGGTGGTGCTCATGCTCGGGTGCCTTCCAGGGTGTCGGTCAACTGCGTGGTGTCGGCGGCTGCGGCGACATCGCGGAGTCGCTGCGCCACAGCTTCGGGGGTGGTGTCATTGATGAACGCGCCCATGGCTGCTTCGGAGCCTGCCAGGTACTTGAGCTTATCGGCAGCGCGGCGCGGTGAAGTCAGCTGCAGGTGCAACTGGCCGGCGGGGCGCAGGACCGGGTCCAGCGGTGCCTGGTGCCAGGCGGAGATATACGGCATGGGTGTGGGGTAGAGGGCATCAAGCCGCTTCAGCAGATCCAGGTAGACGTGGGAGAGCTCGTCGCGTTCTTCACCCGTCAGGGCCGCGAGGTCAGGGACGCTGCGGTGGGGGACCAGATGGATTTCCAGAGGCCAGCGGGCGGCAAAAGGCACGTAGGCACTGAAGTGCTTGGCTTCGAGGACCATGCGGCTGCCATCCTCGCGTTCTGCTTTGAGCAGTGACGCGCCGAGCGTTTCTTTCGCGTCGACGTCGTCGTAGTATTTGCGGGCTACCGCGCCCAGAGTGGCAGCCCGGGGCGTGACGTAGGGGTAGGCGTAAATCTGGCCGTGGGGGTGGTGCAGCGTGACTCCGATATCGGCGCCGCGGTTCTCGAAGGGGAAGACCTGCTTGATGCCGGGCAGGGCACTTAACGCCTCTGTACGTTGCGCCCATGCCTCGATGACGGTGCGGGCGCGGGTCTCTCCCAATTCGGCGAAGGATCCGGTGTGCTGCGGCGTGAAGGCCACAACTTCGCAGCGACCGAAGGCGGGCCCGGTGACCCCGTGGCCGGCGAGTCCGTTGCGGGGGATCTCCGGGATGTCGCCCAGTGCCGGTCCCAGCGAGGGGAATCGGTTTTCGAACACCACGACGTCGTAATCCGGGGCGGGGATCTCGGATGGGTTATCAGCAGTGGTGGGGCAGATAGGACATTGGTGGGCCGGGGGGAGGTGGGTGCGGCTTTGGCGATGGGCGGCCACAGCTACCCATTCGCCGGACAGGGCGTCGTATCTGACCTCTCCGGGCTCGCCACGGGCCGGAAGCCCGCGGTGGTCCACCAGCGAGTCCGGTGTGCGCTCGGGAGTTCCGGGGTCGTCAAAGTAGATCAACTCACGGCTGTCAGCGAGGCGGGTGTGGGTCATACGGATCATGGGTTCATCATCCCACAAAGTAATCAAAAACGCATAGTTTCAAACAAAAGTTAACAAGTTGATCCGGGAAAGTGAGCAGGCATGCAGTACGGTATTGCCATGCCTGCCTCTCCGCCCCCTGCATCGTTGCCAGACGCCCAAAGCCCGGCCGAATCAGCACCCCGCCGCTTCGCCACCGGCCGCCAATTCGAGCTTCGAAGGGACGATGCGCTCGCCGTCGTGACCGAGCTTGCTGCAGGCCTTCGGCTGTACTCCCGCGGAGGCGTCCAACTCACCGAAAGTTACGGTGACGCCGAGATTCCGCCAGGCGCCACAGGCATCACGCTCGCCCCGTGGGCCAACCGGGTGGAGGATGGCGTCTGGTACCTCAACGGCAAGAAGCAGCAGCTCGATATCACCGAGGTCTCACGCAACAACGCCAGCCACGGCCTTCTCCGCAACACGGGCTACACCCTGGTGGACGAGTCCGAGTTCTCGGTGACACTGGAAGCAACTGTCTTCCCCCAGCACGGATACCCTTTCCTTGTCCGGCACATCGTTCGGTATGAGCTCGACGAAAACCTGGACCTTCGTGTCTCACAGACGATGGTCAACGATTCCCGGGACGATGCTCCCGTGGTCCTGGGCGCCCACCCCTATCTCCGGCTGGGGGAGGTGGCCGCCGAAGATTTGGTCCTGACCGTCAAGGCAGCCACCCGCCTGGTAGCGGACGAGCGATTGATTCCCCGCAGCACCGCTGCGGTGGAGGGCGACTTTGACCTTTCCGGAGGTCGGGCGCTGGGCAGCTTGGACATTGACGTCGCCTTGACGGACCTGACGTTCGACGGCGGTGTGGCCCGCCATACGCTGACCGCGCCGGATGGACGCAGCGTGTCGCTGGAGCAGGACAAGAACTGCCAGTATGTCCACGTGTTCGTCACGGACACCTTCCCTGGCCGATCAAAAGTAGTCGCTATTGAGCCCATGACCGGTCCAGCCAACGCCTTTAACAGCGGGGATGGCTTGCGTTGGCTTGCGCCGGGGGAGACCTTCACCATGGCTTGGGGGATTACCGCCTCCCTCTAGGCCACCTGCGCGGCGGGCCGGTTTCCCATACAGGGCGGGCTGCGGAATTATGGGTTCATGACGCCAACACCGGACGCCAAATCACGTTCTGACCGACAAATAGCCCAGGACATTCCCTACGGGGTGCGCATTGCGGCCGCATGGTCGTGGCGCATGGGCCTGATCCTGCTGATGATCGGCGCTCTGGTCTGGCTGCTGGGCAAGGTCAGCTTCCTCATCATTCCGGTGATGGTGGCGGCTCTCCTGGCCGGACTCCTCTACCCGGTGGTGCTCTGGCTGCGCAAGCGGAATCTGCCCAACGGTGCGGCGGTGGCCATCACAGTGTTGGGTTTCATCGGGGTTATCGGGGGTGCCCTTGCGCTGGTCGGCAGGCAACTTGTCTCAGGATTCGGGGAGCTTTGGACCGAGGCGCTTACAGGAATCCAGCAGATCCAGGACTGGCTGTCTGCCGGCCCCCTGCACCTTACAGCAGACCAAATTGACCAGTACATTTCCGACGGCGTCACAGCCCTGCAGGACAACAGCAGCAGCATCCTTAGCGGTGCCCTGTCCTTTGGCAGCACGGCCGGGCACTTTGCCGCCGGATTGGTCCTGGCCCTGTTCATCCTGATCTTCTTCCTGCTCGAAGGCAGCCGTATCTGGGGCTTCCTGGTCCGGCTCCTGCCCAAGACAGCCCGAAGGGCCGCTGATGGTGCCGGACGGCGCGGCTGGACCTCCATGGTCAGCTATGTGCGGATCCAGATGTTCGTTGCTTTCGTCGACGCCGTGGGCATCGGGGCCGGTGCCGCGATCATCCAGGTTCCGCTCGCGCTTCCGCTTGCGGTCCTGGTGTTCATTGGTTCGTTCATTCCCGTGGTGGGTGCGCTGGTTACCGGTGCGATTGCCGTCCTGCTGGCCCTTGTGGCGAACGGACCCGTGAATGCGCTGATCATGCTGGCCATCGTCCTGCTGGTCCAGCAGCTTGAAAGCCACATCCTGCAGCCGCTGGTCATGGGTAAGGCTGTGGCCCTCCATCCCGTGGCAGTGATCCTTTCGGTAGCTGCCGGATCCTATCTCGCGGGCATTCCCGGAGCATTGTTCGCAGTTCCGCTGCTCGCCGTAGTAAACACGGCGGTTCGCTACATTGCCGGCCGGACGTGGGAACATGATGAAGGATTGGGCGCGGCCGAGCTGCAGCCTGGAGACGCATCGTCGGAAACTGATGGCGACTCCAACTTCAAGGAAGTCCACCTTCCTGGAGCCGGATCCCGCAGCGGCAGCAGCGCTGCCGGCAAGACCAAGGCCGCAGATAACACCTCCGTCCAGGAGCCTGCAGTTGACACCAACAAAGGAGAATAGTCAGTGAATACCCTCGATACCCTGCCCGTCACGCTGGACGATGTCCTCAAGGCGCAGGAGCTGCTCGAGGGCATTATTACCAGGACTCCAGTGGAGTCGTCCCGTGCGCTGGGCAGCCTCGTGGGCGGCAATGTCTTCTTCAAATGCGAGAATCTGCAGCGTGCCGGATCCTTCAAGGTCCGCGGCGCCTACGTACGGATGGCACGCCTGACTGATGCCGAAAAGAAGCGCGGAGTGGTGGCTGCCTCTGCAGGCAACCACGCCCAGGGCGTAGCCGTAGCCGCAAAGAGCCTTGGCATCAACGCGCGCATCTATATGCCGCTCGGTGTCGCGCTGCCCAAGCTTGCAGCAACGCGCAGCCATGGCGCCGAAGTCATCCTTCACGGCCACAACGTGGATGAGGCTTTGGCTGAAGCCCAGCGCTACGCCAACGAAACAGGCGCAGTCTTTGTGCACCCCTTTGACAACGTGGACGTCGTCGCCGGCCAGGGCACCATCGGACTGGAGATCCTGGACCAGATCCCCAACGTGGACACCATCCTCATGGGCGTCGGCGGCGGCGGACTGCTTGCAGGCGTCGCAGTGGCCATCAAGGCACGGGCCAAAGAGCTCGGCCGCGAGATCCGCGTCATCGGAGTGCAGGCCGAAAACGCGGCCGCTTATCCTCCGTCCCTCGCTGCGGACGCCCTGGTGCCGCTGAAAAAGGTTTCCACCATGGCTGATGGCATCGCAGTAGGCCGGCCAGGGCAACTTCCTTTCAGCATCATCCGCGAGCTCGTGGACGATGTTGTGACTGTGAGCGAGGATTCCCTTGCCCGGGCCCTGATCTTCCTGCTGGAACGGGCCAAGATGGTCGTGGAGCCGGCAGGCGCGGTGGGAGTAGCCGCCCTGATGGATGGCAAGATCGAAAACCCGGGGAACACCGCCGTCGTGCTTTCCGGCGGCAACATCGATCCGATGCTGATGCTCAAGGTCATCCAGCGCGGTCTGTCGGCTGCGGGCCGGTTCATGACGGTTCGAATGATGCTGGATGACCGCCCGGGCTCACTGGCGACGATCGCCCGAATCATTGCCGAAAACGACGCCAATGTCACAGGCCTGGACCACACGCGCCTGGGTGGTTCCATCAGCATGGGCGATGTCTCCATCACCATCAACCTGGAAACGAAGGGCCACGAACATGGCGAGCAGGTCCTCGGCGCCTTGAGGGCCGAAGGCTTCCAGCCGATCGTGGTGCACTGACGGGAGTCGCGGACATGGTGCTCGAAACGCCTGATGGATCCAAGGCCGAGGCCAAGGAGACACTCGCGGGCCGAGCCAAGGGCGGCCTGCTGTTCATGGGCAGCTTCGTGATCCTGCTGTACGTCATCGAGTTCCTGAACACGCTGATGAGGCATGGCCTTAACGGTACTTTCGGGCTTCGTTCCCGCAGCATGGACGGAGTGCTGGACATCCTGACGTTCCCGCTGCTGCATGCGAACCTCAACCACTTGCTGTCCAACACCCTGCCTCTCATCATCTTCGGTTTCCTGGTTTTCCTGGCCGGTATCAGGGTCTTCCTCACAGCCTTGGCCTTCAGCTGGCTGGGTTCAGGCCTGATGGTATGGCTGATTGGTGGAGGAGGAGTCACGGTGGGGGCGTCAGGGCTGGTCTTCGGGTTCTTCGCGTTCCTGCTGGTCAGGGGATTCTTCAACAGGAACTGGTGGCAGATTCTGCTGTCCGTGGTCCTCTTCATGGCGTACGGCAGCATCCTCTTCGGGGTGCTGCCCACCGTCATGGGCTTTATTTCGTGGCAGGCCCATTTGGGTGGGGCCATTGGAGGGATTATCGCGGCCCTCCTGTTGCGTCCCAAGTCCAAGTTCGCAGCCTGAGCCAACTAGGTCGCAGCAGAGCGCGTTTTGAA